>JANDLU010000170.1 GCA_024330215.1 Candidatus Gaiellasilicea maunaloa | reverse complement strand
GATCGGACTTCGCCGCCCAGACAACAACGCCTTCCAAGCGGGATAGGCTCTTAGCGGAGATGCGCGAGCGCGCGCGCCGTCGTCGCGCAGGAGCAGCCCGACGAGCCGGCCGTCAGAAGTCGTCACCGGCAGATTCGTCAGCTTCTGCCGCTCCATCCGTTCCACGGTGGCGCGAAGGCGAGCGCTCGGCCGGATCGTGCTCGGCCCGAGCGTCATGGCTTCCTCGGCGGAGACGTCCGCGCGGGCGTGGATCGCGCGTCGGCCGAGCCGGCCGAGGACGACGCGCCGGTCGTCGACGACGAAGCAGGTGTCCCAGCCGCTGTCGTCAAGGGTCTCGCACACGTCGCGGAGCCGGGCGTTCGGGCTGCAGGTCGGCACGTCGGTGCGGACGTGCGCGCCCGCGCGCGTCTCGCTGCCGTCTTGGCCTTCGAGCCGGAGGCCGGCGCTTCCCCAGTCGGCCTTGCCAGCGACGTAGTCATAGACCTGCTCGAAGCCGATGCTCTCGAGCCGCGACGCGGCTCGTGGGCTCATGTCTCACTGGTAGTCGTAGCAGTAGGCGATCACCGGGCGTCCGCGGTCGAGCGCTCGCGTCGTCTCGCGGTCGAGCTGCTTCAGCGGGATGTTGATCGCGCCCGGCAGATGCTCATCCTCATATTCGGCGGCGGGCAGCACCTCGATCGGCTGGGCTTGCTGCTCGGCGAGCAGCCGCTGCACCTCATCGCGATCGATCGCTGAAGGCATCAGCTGTCTGCGAGCACGTCGCCGAAGACGGCTCGACCGGCGGCTGCAGCTTCTCGCATCGAGATGACGTTGCCGTGCACCTGCGGGTGGTCGGCGAGCCAGCGCTCGGCCGTCGCCGCGGAGGCGAAGAAGTTCAGCACCGGGCAGCAGCCGCAGCGGTCGTCGTCGCCCTCGCTGCGGAGCGCGCCGGCGACGACGACTGCCGACTCGGTCGAGCACTCGGCGGCCCCGTCGGGCGCGACGCGCGCCCGGATCTTTTCGACGCTCACGGGGTCGCGCGACTCGATCTCGATCGGCTCGCCGAACATCGGCGCGACCCCGAGCGCATCGATTGCGCACATCGCGTCCACCTCGTGGTCGCCGCGGAAGCGAACCCGGTGCGCGGTTGGCCGGCCGGAGAAGGGATAGGCGACGGCGATCTCGCCGTCCGCGCGGCGGTGGACAAGGTCCTCGCGCGAGAGCGTCGCCAGCGCGTGCTCAGGGTCGACGTCGAACCGCTCCGCGGCCGCGCGCAGCTCGCGGCTGCTCGGGCCCCCGTGGGTGGCGAAGCGGCGCAGGATCCAGAAGTAGAACTCCCGCTGTTCCTCCGTCAGCTGAGCGTGACGGGCCGGGCCGAGCTTCGTGGGCGGAATCACACCCGCTTCCACTTCCGTTCGGGTCGCGCGCGTGCCGTCACGGCTCACTTGGCGGCCTCGGTCAGCGCCTCGAGTACCCAGCGCTCGTCGGGATGGTCGGAGACGCCGTGCTCGTCGCGATAGATGCGGCACGAGAGCGCGAAGTCGCGCCGCTCGTCGGCACCAGGTTCGACGTCGAGGCCGTCGACGCGCACGGTCGGCGAGCCCAGGAAGCGCAGCGCGACGGCCGCGTCGGGATCGGTGACCTCGACGAGCTCGATCGCGGGCGCGATTCCGAGCTGCTCGGCGAGCCGTTCGACGAGCGCCCGCGCCGGCTCGTGGTTGGGGCAGCCGTCGAAGTAGAGGATCTCCACGTGCGGGCGCCTCATCGCGGCTGCTCTTCGATCCGGCAGCAGGCGGCGACGTGCTCGGCGTTGTCGGCCAGCAACGACTGCGCCAGTTCCAGCATCGCCTCGACACGCGCGTCGGCGATCCGGTTGTAAACCGTTCGGCCCTCTCGCCGGTCTTCGACGAACCCGCACCAACGAAGGCAGGCGAGGTGATTGGAGACCTGCGACTGCGGCAGCTCGAGCCGCTCTACGAGCGCGCTAACCGACAGCTCGCCCTCGCTCTGCAAGAGCACGAGGATGCGCAGCCGGATCGGGTCTCCGAGGCCGCGGAAGTACTTCGCCACGAGGTCCGTCTCCAGCGGCGCGGCGGGGAGCCGGAAGGGGGAGGCGGCAATTGCACCGGCCATCAGCTCAACATATCATCCTTTTCTGATATATCGCGCAGCAGACGCGGAGCCTGAACGCCGCGAGCCCGTGCCGCGCTGGGTGCCGCCGGACGGAGGGATCCTGGGCCTCGTCGACGCCGCTACTATCCAAGGAGCGCGATGAGGCTCGCGCCTAACCGCCCCGGAAACAGCGGGGCTGATGGCCTCTACCGAACGTCATCCGACGCGAAGTAGGAGGTCAGCGGGTGAGCCCGATCGAGCTAGCAGCGCTCCTCGCAGCGGTCGTCCTGCTTGCGAGCGTCATCTCGGTCGAGGTTGGTGTCACGGTCGCCTTGCTCGAGCTGACGCTGGGCGTCGTCGTCGGCAATCTCTTCGAGCTCGAGAGCCAGCAGTGGCTGGACTTCCTCGCGGCGTTCGGATCGATCGTGCTGACGTTCCTGGCGGGGATGGAGGTCGACCCGGCCTACCTGCGGCGACGGTTGCACTCCTCGATCGGGATCGGTGTCGCCTCGTTCGCCGGTCCGTTTGCCGTCGCGTCGCTTACGAGCCTCTTCCTGTTCGGTTGGACGCTGAAGGCGTCGTTGATCGCGGGGACGGCGCTGTCGACGACGTCGCTCGCCGTCGTCTACGCGGTTCTCGTCGAGCGCGGTCTGACCGACGTCGCGATCGGAAAGCTGCTGATGAGCGCGACGTTCGTGACCGACCTCTGCACGGCGATCGCGCTCTCGGCGATCTTCGTCAAGCCGAACGTCTGGTTCCCCGTCTTCCTCGTCGTCTCCGTCGCTCTCATTTTGGTGTTGCCGCGGCTCGCGCGACCGTTCTTCGTCCGCTACGGCGACCGCGTGATCGAGCCCGAGATCAAGCTCGTCTTCGCCTGCCTGCTCGTCCTGATGCTGCTCGCCGACCTCTCGAACGGGCACGCGGTGCTCCCCGCGTTCGTGCTCGGGCTCGTCATGAGCGCCGCTACCAGGAGCACCGTGAGGAGCAGAAGCGGCTGCGCGTCGTCGCGTTCGCGTTCCTGACGCCGTTCTTCTTCGTCAAGGGCGGACTCAACGTGTCGCTGGGCGCCGTGGTCGCGAATCTCGGCCTGCTGGGCGCGCTCCTCGCGGCGAAGATGGTTCCGAAGGTGGCCTTCATCTTCCCTCTGGCGCGCGCCTGGGCTCCGCGCCATGCGGCATTTACGACTCTTCTGATGAGCACGGGCCTGACCTTCGGAACGATCTCCTCGCTCTACGGGCTGACCGCCGGGATCATCGACGAGA
>JANDLU010000169.1 GCA_024330215.1 Candidatus Gaiellasilicea maunaloa | reverse complement strand
CTCCCGGCGTGCGTCGAAAAGCCGCTCGATATTGCCGGCCATCTCGTTGAAGGATGTTGCGAGCACCCGCAGCTCCGTCGGACCGTGCTCCGACGCGCGCGCGGTCAGGTCGCCGCGCGCGAGCATCGCAGACGTGTCGACGAGCCCGGTCAGCCCACTCCCGATCGAGCGGCCGACGACGAAAGCGGCACCGAGGGCCGCCGTCGCCGAGCCCGCAGCGACCGCGAGAATCGTCAAGTCGTGACCGGACTGGAACATGAAGATCCCCGAGACGACCACTGCGGCGAGCGGGAGTAGGACGGCGAGCAGGGCGAGTCCGGCGAGCTGGAGGCGAACGGTGTGCAGTCGGCGAAGCCCGAGCGCGGCAAGCAGTCCGGCTACCAGCGTGCCGAGCGCGACGGCGAGAGCGAAGCCGATCATGGGGCGAACCTGTAGCCCACGCCCCACACGGTCTGCAGGAAGCGCGGATGGGAGGGGCGATCCTCGATCTTCTCGCGCAGACGGCGGACATGAACCGTCACGGTGCCGGTGTCGAGCGCGGCTTCGTAGCCCCAGACGCGGCTCATCAGCTGGTCGCGCGAGAAGACCTTGCGCGGGTTGCTCGCGAGGAACCAGAGCAGGTCGAACTCCTTTGCGGTCAGCTTCAGCTCCGTTCCCTCCTTCCGGACCTCGCGCGTTCCCGCGTCGAGCTCGAGTCCTTCGAACTCCAGCCGCTCGTCGGTCTCGATCGGCGGCGTCGTGCGCCGGAGCACCGTCCGCACCCGCGCTGCGAGCTCGCGGGGGGAGAAGGGCTTCGTGACGTAGTCATCGGCGCCGAGCTCGAGGCCGACGATCCGATCGGCCTCCTCGCCGCGAGCGGTGAGCAGGATCACGGGAAGCTCCGAGCGTGAACGGATCCAGCGGCAGAGCTCGAGGCCGTCCGTGCCCGGAAGCATCACGTCGAGCACGATCAAGTCGGGCTTCTGGCTCTCGAGCATGATCCGAGCCCGCTCGCCGTCGCTCGCCTCAAGCGTCGTGTAGCCCTCGCGCTGGAGGTAGCGGACGACGACCTCGCGGACGATGGGCTCGTCGTCCACCACCAACACTGTTGTCATGGCGCTCATTGTGACTGCAGTCTCCTTACGGGCGGCTGAAATGAGGGCATCCCGCCGGGAGGAGCGGCACTTCCTCCCGGCGGGCCCCGACGGTCAACCGATCGCGACGGCAGGACAGTTGGAGATGAACGGCGCCGCCTTGAGACCACCGAGGCTGGCGTTGGCGGGACCGGCGCCGCCGCTACCGAGCTGACCGGCCTTCACTGCGGCCGCCACCTGGGCGGACGAGGTCAGCCGCCTCGGCGTTGCCGACTCGCTCCAGACCGCCGGATGGACGTCCCAGATGGGGCTGTAGTCGGGCGTGCCCGGGATCGACTGGGTGATGTTCAGCGGGCTGCCCTCACCGAGCACCGCGGACTGCAGGCCTTGGCGCTGCGCGTTCGCCTTGCCGCGCGGGCCGTTGACGATCGGGATGATCGCCGAGCGAGCCGACCTCGGGCCGTTGGAGCCGGCGCCGGGAGCGAAGTCCAGGTTCCTGGCGAGCGTCGAGCCCTCGAGCGCGGCGACGACGTCGACCGAGGCATCGGTGCGGAGGTAGTGCACCGTCTGGCCGCCGAAGAAGCCCGAGAGAGTCTTCAGCGTCACGAGCTGCTTTGTCCGATCCAAGGAGACGACGCCGTCGCTGCGGCCGGAGGCATTTGCGACCTGCGGTGCGTTGAGGACGATCCCGTTCCCGGTCGTGACGAGCGGGCTGTAGCGAGCGTCGCCGATCGCACCGGGTGCGACTTTTGCCGGCGGGAAGCCCTGGTCGCCGGGAACGATGACCGTCTTCGGAGCGAAGTTCACGGTTCCGGCGAAGCCGAGCCGGTCGCCGGCGAGCGTCGCCTTCTGGACGGCCTTCGTGCCGAGCGCGTTGCGGAGCTTCGGCGCGAAGATCACCCCGCGCTTCGCCGCGTCCGCCCGGTTGGAGGACTCGGTGACGACGTACCAGACCTCACCGCGGCTGCTCCTGCCGCGGAATGCCGGCAGCGTCACCGTGCCGGCCTTCGTGTCGAGCTTGGTGGCGCTCGCGAGCAGCAGCTTCGGCGCCGCCGCCTTCGTCTGTGCGGACTCTGCTGCTGTGGCACTGAGGGCCGCGGCGACCGTGACGAGCGCGGCGGCGGCGAGAACGGGAACCTTCATGGTCGACTCTCCTGGTTGGCTTGGCGAGGAAGAGCCGAGTTCTACGGAGGCGAGCTTACCTGGGCGTTACGCGCGGCTGAAGCTGCGCTGAACCCTTCACCCGGGAAGACTCACCAGTCCCGCTTCCGTCTCGACGAGGCCATCACGCGAGAGGGCCGCGACGGCGTCGGAGTCGAGATCCGCGAGTGGCCGCGGCGCGCTGGCAACCAGGCGCAGGGTGGCCGCACGGCGCTGACGGAACGAGCCTTCGAACTTCGACTGCTTCCGCGAGGGCTCGTAGCGACGGCCGCGCGAGGGGCACGCGGCCGCGAGCGGGCAAACCTCGCAGCGCGGGATCCGCGCGAGGCAGATCGTCGCGCCGAGGTCGAAGAGCGCCTGTAACGAGTCCGGGCCGAACGCGTATCCTGTGCGCTCCTGGATGCGGGCGACGTTCGTGTCCACCGGAAGAACGGGCTCGCCGAAAGCCTGATTGCGGATCGCAGCCGCGGTGTACGGACCGACTCCGGGCAGCTCCGTCAGATCGTCGGGCCAGCCGTTCCTGGCGATCGCCTGCGCTGCCCGGTGCAGCGCGAGCGCCCGGCGGTTGTAGCCGAGCCCCTGCCAGGCCAGGATCACTTCGCCGGGTGTGGTCGCCGCGAGCGCAGCGGGCGTCGGCCAGCGCTCGACCCAGGCACTCCAGCGCGGCACCACGCGCTCGACCTGCGTCTGCTGGAGCATCACCTCGCTGACGAGGATCGCGTACGGGTCCTTGGTTTCTCTCCAAGGCAAAGAGCGCCCGTTTTTCCCGTGCCAAGCCAGAAGTGGCTCATCCATCCCAGCGAGCCTAGTCGAGTCCCCCGGCGCCCACGGGCCTTGTTCCGCGGCTCATGCGAACACGATGCGAGCACGCACTTGCTGCGGGCTGCCACGACCTGCCAAAGAGATATGTGAGAAACGGGGTTGCGTATTCGGGTCGTACGACGTTCCGCTGCGCGATGTCAGCCCCGCGCCATATCTGTCGAGTCGAAGCCGCCAAGCGCTTCGCTGTTCGTAGCGCTCAAAGCCCGCGGGGTGCAGATGATCAAGGCCCGTGCGCGCGCGTCGGTGCGGTTTGCGTGCGTGTGCGGGACGTCGCGTGGCGCGAAGGCGAGCTCGCCCGCCTTCCGCGTGAAGAGCTCGTCGGCCAGTGGATCTGGGCGAAGAAAGGCGCTGGACGAGCCGGAAGTTGCCGCCGGTGATGCGACCCTT
>JANDLU010000168.1 GCA_024330215.1 Candidatus Gaiellasilicea maunaloa | reverse complement strand
CTGCCCATGCGGGATCGCAGGCACCACGCGCACCTACCTCATGCGGAACTCCGGTAAAATAACAAGACGGGAGATGAACCTTGACGGCCGCAGCAGACCCCTATATGAGCCGTTGTCATCGCAGCTACCGAAACTCTTGGCGGCAAGGATTCGTGCTGATCTGACCGAGCGGCGGATCAAGCGCAGTGAGCTTGCGGGGTTTGACCGACGCTCGCTGATGACCGTTCAACGGTGGATCAGCGACAACCGGCGTACGACAAGTACCGGCCGACCCCGATCTGAGGTGATCCTCTCTTAGCCTATCCTGACCGGCTACCCGGTCTCGCGCTAGCGGGAGATCCCGAGGACGAGCGCCCAGCGTCGAGCGTGAACGTCTCAAACGAGCGCATGCCGCCTACGTTCACGTCCACCACGATCGTCGCCGGCTCGTCGGGCGCATCGCTGCCGACGCAACCCGCCAGCAACACGACGAGGATCGCGAAGCGCCTCACGAAACTGGCTTCCGCAGCTGCTCGACTTCGTCCACCGTCAGCTCGCGCCACTCGCCCGGCTTCAGCCTCCCGAGCTCGAGTCCCGCATAGACGCTCCGGTGGAGCCGCCGCACACGATGCCCGGACGCCTCGACCATCCTCCGCACCTGCCTATTCCGCCCCTCGTGGAGGACGAGCTCGAAGCGCGCGCCCGAGAGCCGGCGGACGCGAGCGGGCGCGGTCGGGCCGTCCTCGAGCTTCACGCCCTCGGCGAGCTTGCGCAGCGTCCCGTCGGTCGGCTGCTTCCAGGTCTCGACCTCGTACACCTTCTCGACGCCGCAGCGAGGATGCGCCAGCCGGTGCGCGAGCGGGCCATCGTTCGTCAGGAGCAGCGCGCCCGTCGTCTCGACATCGAGGCGGCCGACCGGGACGACATGAGACTCGTGCTCGACGAGCCCGACCACCGTCGGCCGACCCTGCGGGTCGCTCGACGTCGTCACGACGCCTGCGGGCTTGTGCAACAGAACGTACGCGAGCTTCTGCTTCGCGACCGGCTTGCCGTCCACCTCGACGACGTCCTTCGCGCCGACGAACGTGTTCAGCTCGCCGGGCTCCCCGTTCACCCGGACGCGGCCCGCCTTGATCAGCTCGTCGGACTTGCGCCGCGACGCGACTCCCGCTCGGGACAGGTAGGCGTTCAACCTCACACCCGATAGTCTGCCGCCCGATGCCCGACCGCACCCGCGACCTCGAGCGCCTAGCCGACCTGCTCGTCGGCTTCGGCGCGAACGTCCAGCCCGGCCAGATCGTCGGCGTGAACGCCTACTACGACATGGCCGACGCGGCCCGCGCCGTCGCGCGGGCCGCGTACAGCTGCGGGGCTCGGTACGTCGACGTCTTCTGGTGGGACCTCGTCGTGAAGCGGGCGCGACTCGAGCAGGCCCCCGACGACTCGCTCGAGTTCGTGCCGCCCTGGATGGGCGAGCGCCTGCGCTGGCTCTCGCACGAGCACGCAGCGCGGGTCTTCCTCGCAGGCACCGACTCGACCGTCTTCGACGGGATCGACCCGTCCCGGATGGGCCGCGACCTGCTGCCGTACCTGAAGGAGGTTCCGGAGGTCGTCAACGCGCGCACGACGAACTGGACGATCGGGCCGTGTCCGAATCCGCGTTGGGCCGAGCGCGTCCATCCGGACATGCAGCCCGACGAGGCGCTCGAGGAGCTCTGGGACGAGATCGTCCACGTCTGCCGGCTGGACACCGACGATCCGGTCGAGGCGTGGCGCGAGCGGATGCGCGCGATCGTCGCCTCGGCCGAGCGCCTGACCGAGCGGCGGTTCGACGCGATCCACCTGCGCGGGCCGGGCACCGACTTGACCGTCGGGCTCCTCCCTAGCCATCGCTGGCTCGGCGCCGACTTCACGACCGTCGACGGGCTCACCCACTATCCGAACCTCCCGACCGAGGAGATCTTCACGACGCCCGATCCCGAACGCGTCGACGGTCACGTCAGCGCGACGATGCCGCTCGAGGTGTACGGCTCCTTCATGTCCGGGATCAGAATCGCCTTCGAGGGCGGCCGCGCGACGAAGGTGGACGCCGACGAGGGCGCGGAGGCGCTGCGTTCGATCGTGGCGAAGGAGGGCGCCGACCGGCTCGGCGAGCTCGCGCTCGTCGACGGCGAGGGCCGGATCGGGCCGCTCGGCACCGTCTTCTACGAGACGCTCCTCGACGAGAACGCGGCGAGCCACGTCGCGCTCGGCAACGCCTACACGTTCCCGCTCGAGGACGAGGCCGACCGAGAACGCGCGAACCGGAGCCCCGTCCACGTCGACTTCATGATCGGCAGCCCCGAGGTCGACGTCGACGGGCTCACACGCGACGGCGAGCGCGTGCCGGTCCTGCGCGGCGGCGCCTGGCAGATCTAGAGGATCGGTTCGGTCGGTCCTACTAGGACGGATCGGCGGATGCGGCCGATGGCGGTACTTGTCCAGGCGGGGCAAGCGTGGCGTAGTGTCCTTCGCAGTGGAGGACGTCGGCTATCCCCTGCTACGCGGGAAATGGCAAGACGAGACCCTCCACAGCGCCGCGCAGTTCATCGAGGGCGTCAAGGCATTGGGTTGGGATCCAGGCCGTATCCCGAGCAGCGTGGTGTTCGCCTTCGACCACCGCGTCCGTCAGCAGTTAGAGGAACGGCTCGACGCAGATGAAGCCCCAGAACTGGCATCGGGAAACGCCCGCGTCTTTCGTCTCGGCGGCATCATCGTGTCCTGCCTCTCGCCGGGTGCAGGCGCAATGGTCACACAGATGGAGAACCTCATCTATCTGGGCGCTCGGCGCTTCTTGATCGTTGGAACCTGCGGGTCGATCAGTGCCGAGGTGCGGCCAGGTGACACTGTGGTCGCGGATTCGGCGCTCCGCGACGACGGAATCTCGCAGCACTACCTGCCGCCCGGAAGATACGTCGAGGGCACACCCGCCGTCGCAGATTCCCTCCACGCACTCTTGCCGGCCGCGAAACGCGGGGCAACGTGGACAATCCCGATCCCGTATCGGGTTACGAAACGAGAGCTTGTTAAGTACGGAGGCGAGAACGTGCTAACGGTCGAGATGGAAGTCGCCGCGCTCTTCGCGGCGGCGCAAGCCCGCGGGGTTGAAGCGGGCGCGGTTCTTGTACCAACTGGCGTGACGACGGCCGACGAGCGTATCGAGGATTGGCCAGCGTCTACCGAGCCGCTCGCACTTGCATTCGAAGCGGCGGTGAAAGTCGCGTCAGGAGACTGAGAACTATGCGGCGCGGGCGCGGCTGAGAGCCGTTGCGAGGGGCGCGAGCATGATCAGGTCGGCGTGGAGCCGGACGCGGTCGATCCCACAAACGCGAAGGAACGAAAGGTACGAGGCGATTACCCGGACGGGCTCCAATCGCGCGCGGAGCCGGGCTTTGCCCGGCGGAAGCGCAGGCGCGCATCGTGTGTGCAAACGAAAAGGAGGGGGCTCGTGGGGGAACCATGGGTTCCCCCATCGCCAGTACCGCGTCGGGAGGGACGGACGTCACTTCGCCCTATGGAAGTTCCGCACGATGGTGGGCACCC
>JANDLU010000167.1 GCA_024330215.1 Candidatus Gaiellasilicea maunaloa | reverse complement strand
GATCACGACATCACATCATCGACTCTCCAACTCTGGGCGCACTCCCGTAGCTCGTAGAACTTGACGGCGCTCCCTCCGGCCTCGTCCGCTCCGGCTGGGAGCGTTCGAGGCGATCCGCCAAAGATCGAAGGAGGAACCGCCGTGAATGGGAACGTACCGCTCGCGCAGGCGAGCATGGACGAAGTCCGTGTAGGCGATTTTATCGTCTGCTCTGGCAACACGTCCGAACACCAGCCGAACACATCGGTGACGGATCACCCGACCGCTGCTTTCGATGGGTGAGTTTGAGGGAGGCTTGTGCTCCGCTCGCCATCCGGGCTGCTGGAGAAATTCTTAGGGTGTCACGTATGCGACAGGTCGGCGCAGGTCAGCGCTGATTGGCGAGCGTGGACCGTTCGGGCTTCGTTGTTCCTGATCCGAACGGCATCCTCAATGTGATTGGACAGGCATAGCGCGCGGAGTGGCGTTCAGCGTCGCGGCATCGATCTCTAACAGGTCCGCGGCGGGCCAGACGGGTCCGTCGAAGTGCGGGCGGCAGGCTGCCACCGCGGCCCCCGTATTGGTCCCGGGCACGAAGTGGGTCAGCACGAGAGATCGGGCATCCGCGAGTGCGGCGATGCGCGCCGCCTCCGACGGCGTAGTGTGGACGCGGCTCATCTGCGTCCAGGCGATCTCCCCGGCTCGCGAACCGCCGGCGTTGAACATCGCGCTCGGCGACATCACGGCGTCGTGCAGGAGGACGTCCGTGCCGCGGGCGAACTCCGCGAGCGGCTCGTGGTAGGCGGTGTCGCCTGAGATGACCACGGATGCTCCGCTCGCGGCGTCGATGCGAAAGGCGAGTGTCGCGATCGAGTGGACGACGGGGAGGTACGTGATCGTCACACGCTCGTCGCGAAACGCCTGCCCCTCGCCCGTCAGCTCCTCGATCACCACCTCCTCGGTCAGACCGGCCGGGCCTCGGCCGAGCCCGAGGCGGTAGTCGAGGTCGTCGCGATAGAGGTCGGTCAAGAGCGTCTCGTGGAGATGCCTTAGGCCGACTGGGCCGAAGACCCTCAGCGATCGCCGCCCGAGGATCCAGCCGCCCAAGAGGAGCTGACCGTAGCCGAGGGAATGGTCCGCGTGCAGGTGGGTGAAGAAGATCGTCTCGACGTCCGCGAGCGCGATCTCCGCCTGTTGGAGCCGCACGGTTGTCCCCTCGCCGCAGTCGAATAGATAGACCCTGCCGCCTTCCTCGACGAGCGCGCTCGGCGCGCTGCGGCAAGGGTCCGGCGGCGGCGCTCCACTACCGAGGACGATGAGCTTCATGGGAAGGTGACAGGCACATGCCTGCGCCTTCGCTCACCGAGCCGGCGAGCGCCCCGTACCTGGCGAAGATCCCCGTCGGGTGGCGCTGCTCCGCCGAGGTCCAGCCTCGTAACCGCCTCCTGAAGTCGACGCCCTCCGTCTCCAGCCGCCGGGCCGCAACGTCGAGCCGGGGACGCCGACCGCGAGCGGGTCGAGCCAACCGTGGAAGTGGCGGAGCACCTCAGCGCCCGTGAGCGTTCGGTGGCGGAGCTGGCGATCCGGATCACCGCGTGCACGGCCTCGCTGCCCCTGCTCGAGAAGACGCAGTGTTCTGCGCACGGAACCAAGTGACAAGAGTGTCTCGGAGAGCTCGGCCCCGAGCTCGTGCGAGGCGCCGTCGCCGATCCCAGCCTCGAGCTGGCGAGCCGGACCGCCTCGAGCACAGGTTCCGGCGAGTGGCCGAGGAGCGTCGAGCCGAACGCAAGCACGCAGTCGATGTCGTCGTTGCCGTCGATGTCGATGGGACGGGCATCCGCCCGGCCCGCCAAGCTGATCGGCGGCGGACGCTGCGCGGCGGCGAATCCCGTCGAGATGCCGCCCGCGAGGGTCCGGCGTACACCTGGCGTGCGTAGAGGTCGCTCGTCACCAGGACGATCGTAGGGGTCTTCAGCATTCACGGTCAAGAACCGTGTTCTTCACCGCGCCGCGCTCTGAGGGAAAACATGCTTGACACCTGCTTCCGCCGACGTCTAATCTTTTCACAAGAACTGTATTCTTGAGAATAGAACGCCTATGGCCCAGGGCTCGGGCTCGGGAAAAGGAGTCGCTCGTGGAGCGGGACACCGAGGGAATCGTTGACTCTCTGACCGCCGGGAAGCTTTCGCGGAGGGTCTTTGTCGCCCGCGCCTCCGCCCTTGGGCTGTCCGCAGGGGCGATCTCCTCGATCCTGGCCGCGTGTGGCGGCGACGACGAAGGCGGCGGCGGTGACACTCCGCAGAGCGGTTCCGGCTCCGAGCCCGCCGACCTCGCCGGCAGCCTCGTCCTCTACAAGGGGCCGTTCTCGGCCGAGGAGCCGAAGCAGGTCAGCGCGCTGCTCGCCGCCTTCGGGGACAAGTTTCCGTCCGTGGAGGTCAAGCGGGAGCAGTTCGACTGGGAGGCGATGGCGACCCAGTTCCCGACTAAGTTCCTGAGCGACTCGCCGCCGGATGTGAACACCGTCCCGGAGATCGAGTTCATCAAGTGGGTCCCGCGCGGGGTCTTCGAGGACCTCACGCCCTACGTCACCGACCCGAGCTGGAAGAGCGAGTTCGACGCGATCCCGACGGCGTTCTGGGACCTGGCCAAGAGCCCGGACGGGAAGATCTACGGCGTCCCCTGGTGGGGCGTGATCCTCTCGATGCTCTTCCTCAACAAGGATCTCCTCGCCGAGGCGGGCGTCACCGACGTCAACTCCTCCTTCGCTGCGTTCCACACGGCGGCGCAGAAGGTCGGCGAGCTCGACGGCGACGCCTTCGGGTTCTCGATCCGTACGACGCAGTTCAACCCTGCGGCCTTCGACTGGGCGGCCTGGCTCCACGCGGCCGGCGCAGATCTTCTGAACGAGGCGCGCACGGCCTGTGCCGCGAACACCGCCGAGGCGCAGCAGGCCTTTCAGATGCTCTCGGACATGCAGGCGAAGGAGAAGTTGTCACCGGCGCCCGGCGCGTACGACGAGGACGGTCTCAGGGGCCTGTTCCAGGCGGGGCGGGTCGCGATCCATCACGGCGACAACGGCTACGTCCACGTCCTCACGGGCGAGCCGCCGGACTTCGAGTGGGACGTCGCCGCCATTCCCCGCGGTCCCGCCGACGAGCATCCGACCGGCATGTTCGGGATCGGCCACCTGACGATGTCGTCGAAGAGCGAGAACAAGGACGCGGCGTGGGAGCTGATCAAGCACCTCGGGTCGGCCGACGTCGTCGCGCAGTACTTCGAGGAGGTGGCGCTCCTACCGGGCCGGACCGACCTGGCAGATCGGATGTACAAGGACGACCCGTACACCCAGAAGGTGCTGCAGGACATCCTTCCGGGCGTCCAGGGCTGGCGCCTGCATCCGAAGATCAACGAGATGCTCCAGCGCTCGCAGGCGAGCTTCGACGCGCTCTACGCGGGCGATAAGACCGCGGAGCAGGCGCTCGAGGAAGTCTGCTCGGTCGTCGAGAATACGATCTGAGGAGGACGTCTGCTGTGGTTGAGCAGGCGTATCCAGCCTCGATCGACCTATCGCTGCCGCCGCGGCGTCGCCTGACGGCCGC
>JANDLU010000166.1 GCA_024330215.1 Candidatus Gaiellasilicea maunaloa | reverse complement strand
ATCCGCCGTCATACAGACCGTCACCGGCGTTACTCACTGATCTAGGTCTGAGCGGTCGAGCGCCTCGACCATCGGCGACAGTCGGCGGCGTAGGCGCTTGCGCCGATCGAGGTCGCCCTCCACGCGGTGCAGGTGGCGGCGCGCGGTCTCTGGCAGATCAGGTCCGTCTTCGTCCAAGAGCGAACCGATCTCGTCGAGCGGGAAGCCGAGCTGACGCAGCGCGACGATCCGATAGAGGCGGCGGACGTCGGTCTCGGCGTACAGGCGATAACCCGACTCAGATCGTTCTGAGGGCGTCAGCAGCGTCAGCTCGTCGTAGTGGCGTAGCGCGCGCACGCTGAGGCCGGTCTGCTTCGCAAGCTGGCCGATCTGCCAGCGCCGGTCAACGTTCGCACCCACGAGGGCGACGTTAATCCCTCTCGCCGCGAGAGGGTCAAGAAGGTCAGGCGGGCCGGACGCCACTACGTGGTCCGCGGCAGAAGAGGTACTCCTGAGCGTCGTGGCAACGGCGGTAGCCGGCAAACACGGGCGCATCGGTGAAGTCGGTCGGCTCCAGCGTGGCCATTACGGTCGCCAAGACGTTGTGCTCGATCGGTTGGCGCGTCAGGAAGTCTCCGGTGTGCTCGGCGAAGTCCGCTGGATCGCCGGTGACGACGACGTTCACGGCTCAGGGCGCGCCGGCGGCGAAGAGGATGTGCGTGCCGCCATCGCGCGCTCCCGGCTCTGCGCACGCGGCGATCTCGTGGGCGATGAAGCGTTCCCAACGTCCCGAGTCGGCCTCGAGCCGCGCCAGCGCCTGCGGATCGCCCAGCGATGCCCAGTTGCTGGCGCTCCCGTCGACGATCCGGCCACCCCCACGCTCCACCAAAGCTTCGACGTCGCTCCAGCGAAACATCCTGCAGATGTGGTCACCGGGTTCCCTGGCGAAATGGCGAAGGTCGCCGGTGCGCAAGACCTCGTCGTTCGCGTCCTCCCCGACGACCTCGCCGAGGGTCGTGATCGCTGCCAGGAAATAGCGCCAGGTGCCGAGCAGCGACATCACCGAAGCGACGACGAATCCATCGGGGCGAACGACCCGCAGGAGCCCTCGCATCGCCTCGTCGGTTCGCTCGAAGGCATACGAGAGCGGCCCTCCGAACGCGACCACGGCATCGAACTCCCCATCCGCGTAGCGGCCGGTGTCGCTCACGTCGAGCAGCTCCCGCCGCTCCACGTAGTGCTCGGCATCGGTGCCCCGAAGGCGGACCTTGTTCAGGTCGAGCTGCACATCAGAGACATCGGTGACGACGACGCGCGTCCCAAGCGCGGCCAACTCGCGCGTGAACCGACCCGGCCCCGCCCCGACCTCGAGCACGCGCCAGCCCGGCTGCACGAAGCGACCAAGGAAGCGCCGGTGAACCTCGAGGCTGACTCGTCCCCGCATGGTCGCCGCGAGTCGATCCCACTCCTTCTCTCCGAGCGCGTCGTAATAGCGCTTGACCGACTCGATCGACTCGGAATGTCCCAGCATCGGTCAATCGTGACGGTCGAGAGTCGCTACCGCAGCTCGCCCGGCAACAGCGAGAACAGGGCAGAGTCCCGCCGCCCGCCGTCCGGGTGGCGCAAGTGTGAGCGAATTACGCCCTCGCGCTGGAAGCCGACCTTCTCCGCGACCCGTTGCGAAGCGAGGTTCTCGACATCGGCCGTCAGCTGAAGGCGCTCGAGTCCCAGCTCATCGAGGGCGTATCGACTGAGCCGTCGCGCGGCCAGCGTGGCAAGCCCTCGGCCGCGGGCCTGCGCAGCGCACCAGTAGCCGATGCCGCCGGTCTCCTGCTTGCCGGGATGCAGGCCGATCGACCCGACGACGGTCCCCGCCTGGACGATCGCCAACTGGTAGGGACCGAGTCCGAGCGCGTCGGTAACGAAGTCGCGGGCATCAGTGGGCGTGTACGGTCGCGGAAGGGAGGGGAGCCAGCGCTGTATCTCCGGGTCCTGACAGGCCTCGAAGACGCGCGGAACGTCGTCCTCGTGCCAGGACCGCAAGACGATGCCATCGCCGTATAGCTCCATTCACGCGCACGATAAGGCGCGCACGACCGACTTCCCGCGTACGGTCGAGGGGTGAGCACCGAGCTCGTGTCTGCCGTCTTCTACACGCGCTATGCCGCCAACCGCGCCAGCAGTCGCGCACGCGCGTTCGAGTACCTGGAACCGCTGGAGCGCATGGGCTTTCGGCGGTCGCCGTCAGCCGCATCGACGAGCGGGGGACGCTGCGTCCCGGCGCCTTGGAGGAGGTATGCGAGCGCGCTCGCGGACGACGAGCGTGCGCGCGGGCGCTGCGGCTACAAGGCCGGACGTGCTGCGCGACGGGAGGACAGGCGTGTTCGCCCGCACCGAGGCCGGGTGGCGAGGCGCGATCATGAGGCTCGCCACCGACGAAAACCGGGCCGCTCCTGTCGCGGCTTCCGCTGCGGCACTCGGGAGCGCCGGGCAGGCTCACGTCCAAGCGCGCCGCTCCATCCAAGCCAACGCGGTCAGGCTCGCCGCCATCCTGCACGCCGCTCGCGAGCCGGCAACTGTGGGGCGGTTGAGCGCGTGAGCACGCCTCGGCACCCGACGACCGCCTGGTCGACTTCTACACGTCTGAGTACAGCGTTGCGAGACCGGCTCCCCGCGCCCCCGGCCCGCATCCTGGACGTTGGCGGCGGGACGGGCGTGCACGCCGCGTGGCTGGCCGCCGACCGCTTTGCACGATCTGCTCGACGACGCGATGCGACGAAGTGCGGGTTTCCGCCGGTCGCGTCACGCCAGGTGGCTTCGGTGACCCGTAGTTGTCGAGCATCATCTCCGAGCGCATCCAGCCCGGCGTGAGCGCCACGGCGGTGCAGCCGTGCGGCGCGAGCTCGGCGCCCTGAGCGAACGCGAGCCGGATGACCGACGTCTTGGCCAGGTCGTAGAACGCCGACAGCCGGTAGTGCCCGGCGTTGTACTCGAGCGTGGCGTCGGTCATCTCGACGACGAGGCCGCCCGGCCGGCGGACGAGCAGCGCCAGCGCGAAGTGGCTCGTGATCAGGTGCGTCTCGATCGCCAGCCGCAGCATCCGCAGACCTCGGTCGAGGTCGTGCTCCCACACGGGCGTGTTCCACTGCGCCAGCCGCTCGCCGCCCCAGATGTCGTTGACCAGCACATCCAGGCGGCCCTGCTCGGCGTCGATGCGCCGCACGAGCGCCTCGACCTGCGCGGGCTCGAGGTGGTCGACCTCGGCGGCGCGATCCCGTCACCGCCCGCGGCCTCGACGAGCTCGGCGGTCTCCTCGATCGTCTCCGGACGGTCGTACTCCGAACGCCTCGCCCGGGTCGTGCGCCCCGTGCAGTACACGGTCGCGCGCGCCTCCCAGCGCTATCGCCGTTCCCCGCCCGGCCCCGCGCGTCGCGCCCGCGACGAGCGCCACCTTTCCCGTCAGCGGCCCCGGCATCGCGTGTGCGGCTCCGCCCGCTCGGCTAGGACCAGCGGTCCCAGGCGCGCAGCGAGGGCAGCGGGTCGAAGGCGCTTCCGCCCTCGTACCAACCGGGGGCGCCCCACGTCTCGAAGTGCAGGTGGCAGCCGCTCGCGTTGCCCGAGTCGCCGACCTCGCCGATGCGCTGGCCCGTGTAGACGCGGTCGCCCTTGC
>JANDLU010000165.1 GCA_024330215.1 Candidatus Gaiellasilicea maunaloa | reverse complement strand
AGCGAGCGCTTCCTCGGGAGACCCGCCGAACGCCGAGCAGGCGTCGAGGTCGGGAATGTCGGCGATGTAACCGCCGTCCTCCTCGCTGTAGAAAACGTTGATGTGATAATTGCTCACTGCCCGTCCTCCAGGATCAGAGCGTACCGCTCGACCAGGCCGGAGGAACTGACCGATCTGTTACGGACGACGCGCTTTATCCGGGAGTCAGATCTTTCGTCACGAGCCAACACCCGCGTCCTGCGAGCCAAGGCGACGTTCGCTCGACGCGCAGGTCACCCTCACCCGACGGTGCGCGCCGATTCGGGCGCCGTGAGCGGCTCGAGAGCCTCCGATGCGGAGTGCGCGATGGCGAGCTCGGCGCTCGCCGCCGCTGCCTGCTCGACCACCCGCAGGTTCGCCTCGGTGTGCAGTACCGCAGCCTCGATCAGAAGCCGAATCAGAGGATCGTCGTCATGACGTGCGCGGAGCTCCCCGAGCGAGGAGAGTTCCGAGAGGTACGCCTCTCTCTGCACGCGGGTCACCTGCTCGATCCACTCCTCGCCGAGCCGGGCAGCAGCAAAGAGCTTCAGGAAGAAGTCGTCGCGGTAACCGGACTGCCGGACGAACGGGGTACGGAGCCACTGCTCGAGCTCCTCGCGTCCCGAGCCGGTCAACGTGTAGACGTTCTTGTCCGGCCGGTTCGTCTGTGGGACGACCTTGCGCTTGATCTGACCGTCGCGGACAAGCCGATCGAGCACTTGATAGAGGTGACCGATGTTGAGCTCGCCCCACTGGGGGCCGACCGACTCCTGGAACTGCTCCCGCAGCTCGTAGCCGTAGCCGGGGCCGTCGGCGAGCAGCGCGAGTACAGCATGTTGGATCGGCATCAGTCGCTCGCGGCCGCTGTGGAGGTCATTGCTTGACTCCTATATTGTCGCAATCTACGCTGTCGGACAAGGATGTCCACGACGAGTGGTGATGAGCGCATGGTAGTGCGGCAGCTCCCGAGAAAGGGCGCGCACGTGGTGCTCGATGCGGTGTCGAAGCGGTACCGCCTCGGCGAGCAGGTGATCACGGCGCTCGAGGACGTCGCGCTCTCGGTAGCGGCTGGCTCGATCGTCGCTATCACGGGTCCATCGGGGTCGGGCAAGTCGACGCTCCTGCACGTGGTTGGAGCGATGGATGCGCCCGATAGCGGTCGCATCGAGGTTGACGACGTCGTGGTGACCTCGCTCGACCGCAAACGGCAGGTCGACTACCGACGGAGGATCGGCTTTGTCTTCCAGCGGTTCCATCTGCTCCCGACGCTGACGGCGCTGGACAACGTCGCCGCGCCTCTACTCCCGTACAGGACCGGCTTCGACAAGTTCGATCGGGCTCGGCGCACGCTCGCCGCGGTCGGACTCGGCGGACGCGAGGAGTCGCTTCCCTCGCGGCTCTCGGGAGGCCAGCAGCAGCGCGTCGCGATCGCGCGAGCACTCGTCAACGACCCGATGCTGCTCCTCGCGGACGAGCCCACCGGCAACCTCGATTCGGCGACTGCTGTCGAGCTGATGGAGCTGCTGCTCGAGCTGCGCAGGCAGCGTGGGATGACGATCATCGTCGCAACGCACGATCCGCTCATCGCGAGTCGCTGCGACAGCGTGGTCCGACTGCTCGACGGTCGCGTGCTCGACGAGGTCGCGGTGACGGCCGGCGTGGAGCCGGAAGCGTTGCTTCAGCGGATCACGAGAATGGAGCCGTGATGCGGCGGGTGTTGCTGTCGGCTCTCCTGCTGGCCCTCGTTGTTCCGTCGGCTGCTGCTCGCTCCGTTTCGTCCGAGAAGGTCATTCCGGTGACGTGGGTGGAGCGTCAGCCGCTCCGCGGCGGCGCGTTGATCGTTCGCGTCAGGCGGATCGAGGTCGCGCCGCGAAGCTGGACGATTACGGCCGAGATCGCGAACCGCTCCGCCACGACGGTCAGGATCGGCCGGCGCCAGCCGCGGGACTTCCGCAAGTGCGTGACCTCGATCGTCAGGTACGTCCGCACGAAGCGAGCCTACGGCTCGACCATCAACCGGCAGGACTTCTTCCCCCTGACCTTCCGGCCGGCGCTGCCGCGGATGCTCGCGCCGGGCAAGATCTGGCGCGGAACGTTCGGGAGCCGCGGCGTCTTGCCGAAGGGCCAGGACATGTTCGTCTGCTACGGCTTCTTCACAACGGCCGAGGATCCAGACGGATTCAGCCTGATTTCGGAGCGCAGCTTCCGTGCGTAGCCTCGGCCGCGCGCTGCTCGTTGCGCTCGCCATCTCCGGTGCGGCAGGGGGCGCTGCGCCGATCCGCGATCAGCTCGCCTTCGCCCGCTTCGAGGCTGGTGAGCCCGACCTGATGGCACTCGACAACCGCACCGCGCGGATCACCCACCTCCTGCGCCGGCCGGGCGCCGACGACCAGCCGGCGTGGTCGCCGGACGGGACTCGAATCGCCTTCGCGACCCTGACGCCGGATGGGCGTCAGGGAATCGCAATCGCGAATGCCGACGGCAAAGGTGTCCGCATGCTGACGAGCCGGCCGTTCGACCGGAAGTCGATCGTCCTCGACGCGCATCCTCGCTGGTCGCCGGATGGTCGCCGTCTGCTCTTCCATCACTACCGCAACCCCGACCGGTTCGAGATCTTCGTTGTCGGCGTGGACGGACTCGGACTGCGCCGGCTCGGCGAGGGCTTCGAGCCGACGTGGAGTCCCGATGGCCGCCGGATCAGCTTCGCGTGGCGCGCGGGCCCGTCGGCGAACTTCGACATCTACGTCGCGCGTGCCGATGGCGCGATGCGCCGAAGACTGACGAAGAGCAGAGTCAGCGATGCGCACCCCGACTGGTCGCCGGATGGCAGAACGATCGTCTTCGTCAGGCAGTTGCCGGGGAACTACGAGCTCTACGTCATGCGAGCAGACGGAACCGGCGTTCGCCGGCTGACGTCGACACCGGAGCTCGAGGCGAGCCCCGTCTGGTCGCCGGACGGCACTCGCATCGCCTTCGCTCGTCGGGTTGCCGGTCGGCAATGGGACATCTTCGTGATGAACGCCGACGGCTCCCGCCAACGGCAGCTCACACGAAGCCCGCTCGACGACGTGCAGCCGTCCTGGCGCCCCGCGCCTGGTTAGTCCGCTGCGAGCGCCGTCGGAACGGCAAGGCGGCTGATCTGGCTGAGCGGGGCCAGGGACGCTGCAACGGTCACCGCAACCCCGCCGAGCGCGGCGAGCGCCGCACCGAGGGCAAGCGAGTCGCCCGGTACATCGAACGCGATCGCGGCGATGGCGATGCCGACCGCAGCGCCCGCGGCGCTACCGAGAAGCCCGAGCACTACGGCCTCGAGGGCAACGAGCCTGCGCAGGTGCGCGTCACTCCACCCGACCGTCCGCAGCGTGACGATCTCCGCCGCCCGCTCCCGGAGATTGAGGAAAAGGACATCGGCGAGGGCCAGCCCGGCCAGCGCCGTCGCGACGCCGACGCTGACAAAGTCGGCGCCTTGGACCTGCACGAGAATCGCCTCGCCGAGAAGCGTCCCGACCAGACGACCCTCGAACGCCGCAACGATCGCCAACAGCACACTCAGCGAGGCGACGCCGATCACAAGCGCCAGCGAGGCGAGCAGCGCCCGCCCCGGGAGTCGGCGCAGATTTGCGACGGCCATCGAGAAGATGCCCCGCACCCGCTGCTGCCGGACCCGGCCCACACGAAGCGGCAGCACCGCATCCAGAGGGACCGTCCGGGCCGCGACCCAAGCCGGCACGAAACCGGCTCCCAGCGCGAGCACGAGCGCCGTCGGCACCACCAGCACCGCCTGGAGAAGCGACAACTCGAAC
>JANDLU010000164.1 GCA_024330215.1 Candidatus Gaiellasilicea maunaloa | reverse complement strand
AAAAAGCGCCCGTGGCTTCCACCGTGGAAGCCCCGAGGCGCCATAGCCTCCGCGACGCCGTCGTCGGCATCGCGTGCCCGTACCGTAGCGCGTCTGCCAGACAGAGCGCAAGAACCGTCTGTGAAACGTGCCAGAGACGGTGTCAGACACGGTGCCAGACACGGTGCCAGACACGGTGCCAGAGACGGTGCCAGAGACGGTGTCGGACACGGGTGCCAAAGACGCCGCCGGCTGCTGTTCTCGCGGAATGCGCTAGAAACGTCCCATGGAGCCAGCGCGCGCGAGGACGCTGACGCTCGTCGCCACGATCCTGGGCTCGGGGATCGCGCTCCTCGACGGGACGATCGTCAACGTCGCGCTGCCCGCGATCCAGGACGACCTCGGCGGCGGGCTCGCCGGGCAGCAGTGGGTCGTGAACGCGTATCTGCTCACGCTCGGCTCACTGATCCTCGTCGGCGGCTCGCTCGGCGATCTCTACGGCGAGCGGAGGATCTTCGCGCTCGGCGTGGCGGGGTTCGGGGTCGCGTCGGTTCTCTGCGCGATCGCGCCCACGATCGAGACGCTCGTCGCCGCGCGGGCTATCCAAGGGGTGACGAGCGCGCTGCTCACACCGGCCTCGCTCGCGTTGATCGCGACCACCTTCGAGGACGAGAAGGAGCGGGGGGCCGCGATCGGGACGTGGACGGCGTGGGGTGGGATCGCGGCGGTAATCGGCCCGGTTGCCGGCGGTCAGATCGTCGACGTCGCCTCGTGGCGCTGGATCTTCGGAGTCAACGTGCCGCTCGTGGCGGTGACGCTCGCCCTGATCTTCTTCGCCGTCGAGCGCGGCGAGGCGGTCGAGCGCACGGGTCGCCGGATCGACATCGTCGGGGCCGTGTTGACCGCGCTCGGGCTCGCGGGCCCCGTTTTTGCGCTGGTCGAGCAGCCGCAACGTGGGTGGACGAGTCCGGTCGTGCTCGGCGGTCTCGTCGGGGGCGCAATCCTGCTCGCCGCCTTCGTCGTCTGGGAACGACGCACGCGCGATCCGATGCTGCCGCTCGGGCTCCTCCGTCGCCGTAACTTCTCCTTCACGAATGTGGAGACGCTGCTCGTCTACGCGGGCCTGTCGTCGCTCTTCTTCTTCCTGACGATCTTCCTCCAGACCGTGGCGGGGTATTCGGCGCTCGAGAGCGGCCTCGCCGGGCTGCCCGTGACGATCTTCCTCTTCTTCCTCTCGGGCCGGATCGGAGCGCTCTCGGGCCGCTTCGGGCCCCGGCTCTTCATGGGAACCGGCCCGCTCGTCGCGGCCGCCGGGGTGCTGCTGCTCGTCCGCGTCGACGAGAGCGTCAGCTACTTCGTCGACCTGCTGCCGCCGATGATCGTCTTCGGCCTCGGGCTCGCCCTCACGGTCGCGCCGCTGACCTCGACGGTGATGGCGGAGGCGCGGCGCGGCGACAGCGGGATCGCGTCCGGGGTCAACAATGCAGTCGCGCGGGTTGCCGGCTTGCTTGGGATCGCGGTCGTAGGCGTCGCCGTTGCCGGCCGCTCCGGAGCAGAGCTCGACCTCGCCGGCTTCCGGCTCGGGATGGTGTTGACCGCCGTCCTCGTAGGCGTCGGCGGCGTCGTCGGCCTGCTCGGGATCCGCAACCCCGAGCTTGCTTCCGACGAGGAGCCGGTGGTATCGTCGGCCTCGTGAGACTCCTCTTCCACGTGTAGGACACCCGCTGCCGCGCCCCGCCGCTCTAGCGGGGGTCGCGTGCCTGGTCCTGGAGTTTTCGTGTGTCGATGGAGGTTCAGATGAGTGAGGTTGTTCAGTTGTCCCGTCCCGCGCCCGCAGTCGAGGTCCGCGACCTTCGCAAGGAGTTCGTCCGCCGCGACAAGAAGGCGGGCCGGTTCGCGCGCAAGCGCCGAGCGGCGCTGCAGGGCGTCACGTTCACGATGGAACGAGGCGAGTGCGTGGCGATCCTGGGCCAGAACGGCTCCGGGAAGTCGACGCTCGTCCGGCTGCTCTCGACGCTCCTGCTCCACGACGGCGGCAGCGCCAGCGTCTTCGGGCACGACGTCTTCACCGACCCGCGGCCGGTGCGCAAGCTCGTGAACCGGGTCTCGGTCGAGGCCTCGTTCTTCAAGAAGATGTCCTCGGGCGAGAATCTGAGCTACGCCGCGCGCTTCTACGGGATGAGCCCGCGCCAGACGAAGGACCGGATCCCGGCGATCCTCACGCGGGTCGGCTTTCCCGCCGACCGGCGGAGCGAGCCGATGGAGAACCTCTCGCGCGGGATGCAGCAGAAGGTCGCGCTGGCCCGGGCGCTCCTCACCTCGCCGGTGCTGCTCCTCCTCGACGAGCCGACGACCGGGCTCGATCCCCGCTCGAAGCTCGAGGTGCAGGAGTTCGTCCGCGAGATCAGGACCGAGCACGACGCGACGATCCTGCTCTGCACCCACGACCTGAACGAGGCCGAGGCGCTCGCGGATCGCGTCGGCCTGCTCGATCGGGGCCGGCTGCTCTTCCTCGAGACGGTGCCCGAGATCCGCGAGCGCTTCGGTGTCACGACCCTCGAGGAGGCGTTCTTCGCGGCGACCGGCCGCGCCTTCGAGGCCGAGCACGAGGACGACGACGACGACGAGGACCGGGAGGTATTCGCGTAATGAGAGCTCTGGCAGGAACGATGCGTGCCGAGCTGATCGGGCTCGGGGGCGTGGTCGAGCGCAACATCTACCTGACCCGCCGCTACATCTGGTGGGACGTCGCCTTCATGGTCTGGACGATCGCGAACACGCTCACGATCGTCTTCATCGCGAAGGGGATCGAGGCCACGGGGGGCGTAATCGACGTCAACCGGGCGACGACGAACCTGCTGATCGGCGCGGTCGTCTGGGCCTATCTCGGGATCCTGTTCGAGTTCATGACCGAGACGGTCGCGTGGGAGCGCTGGGAGGGGACGATCGAGTACACGTTCATGGCCCCGCTCTCGCGGGCGATGCACCTCGCGGGCGCCGGCTTCTTCGCCGTCCTCTACGGCCTGATCCGGGCGCTGATCCTGTTCGTGATCGTCGCGTTCTTCTTCGACCTCGAGCTGCCGCAGGCGGATTTCCTCGCGGCGTTCGTCGTGCTCGTGATCGCGTCGCTCTCCTTCATCGGGATCGGCGTGATGACGGCCGTGCTGCCGCTGATCTCGCCGGAGAAGGGCGCCCAGCTCGGCTTCGTCGCGCAGGGGATGCTGCTCGTCGTCTCGGGCGTCTACTACCCGGTCGAGGTGCTGCCGCGCTGGATGGAGTGGATCTCGGTGATCTCGCCGGCGACCTACGCGCTCGACGGGATCCGCGAGGCGATCCTCGAAGGTCAGGGGCTCTCGACGATGTGGGACGAGATCTGGCCGCTGCTCGTGATCGGCGTCGTCTCGGCCCCGATCGGGCTCGCGATCTTCCGTCGTGGCGAGCAGTACGCGAAGAAGCACGGGAAGCTGAAGCGATCGGGATGATCGCCCTCCGGCCGGTCGGGAGCGACGTCGACCTCGAGGCATGGATCGCGGTGCGGCGCCGCGTGCTTCCGAACGAGCCCGCGGCGACGAAGGAGCAGATGCGGGCGCTCGAGGCACCGGCCCGGCTGCTCCTCCTTGCCGAGCGGGACGGTGAGCTCGCGGGCAGCGGGCTCGCGGATCGGTCGCAGACCGGAGGTGCCTACGTCGCGCCGCGGATCTTGCCCGAGCACCGGCGCCACGGCGTCGGCAGCGCGGTGCTCGAACGGTCGCTCGAGCACGCGCGAAAGTGCGGCTTCGAGTCGGCTGTCGCGCATGCGGAGGAACCCGGCGCGATCGAGTTCGCGCATCGTCACGGCTTCGTCGAGGCAGACCGCGAGGTCGAGCAGGTTCGCGTCGTGAGCGCCGACGAGCCGGAGGCGCCGGAGTACGCCGGCGTCGTCTTCTCGTCGGTCGCGGCCGATGCGACGCTGCTCGAGCGCGCGTACGAGATCGCCGATCAGGGCTACGCCGACCTCGCGCTCGCGACCGGCGGGATCGCCGTACCGCTCGAGGAGTGGCTGCGCGACGAGGCGACACTCCCCGGCGG
>JANDLU010000163.1 GCA_024330215.1 Candidatus Gaiellasilicea maunaloa | reverse complement strand
GGTCGTCTGCGAACCGGCCGCCGGGCGAAACCAAAGCGCAGACTACGCTTGTAGACGTTCTGTCCGGTGCGTCCGCGGACGCGGGTTCGATTCCCGCCGCCTCCATTTTCGTTGTCGTTTCCACAACGTGCTATACAAGCCCGGTCCGGCGGCGGGCTTCGCCCGCTGCCCCCGCCGGCCGCTCGGGACGAGGGTCTAGTGCGAGTTTGGTTGCAAGTACAAGAAGAGAGCCGCGCGACCTAGCCTGTCGACCCCTGTGCAGTCACGAACCTCACCGC
Organism: Candidatus Gaiellasilicea maunaloa; assembly: GCA_024330215.1. Taxonomy (GTDB): domain Bacteria; phylum Actinomycetota; class Thermoleophilia; order Gaiellales; family Gaiellaceae; genus Gaiellasilicea; species Gaiellasilicea maunaloa. The sequence continues at coordinate 3,778 of JANDLU010000163.1, read as the reverse complement.
CCCTGCTACCAGCTCTGTCACTCTCTCCGTGAGCCCATGCTTGATCACCGGCTCGCAACTCTGAAGAAATTGCCCGTACACGATTAGCGCGGTGACGAGCACGTGGTCAGCCTCGTTCTGGTTTGGCCTCTCGAGAGACACTGGCCCGATCCCTAGCTCGCTCGTTAGCTCGCCGAAACCGTCCAGCGCAGCACCGATCGAGTAGTGCGTCGTGTCCGACCCGACGCGGTAGACGCGCGTATAGAACGGCTTCATGTTGAGCTTGACCGCGATGTCGTGCTCGTTCAGCGGCTCCGTCACACCGGCTGCCTGCATCGCATCGATGTTCCGTTGCAGGCGCTCGGGCGCGTCGCCGACGTCAACACCCGCTGCGCGCTCCTCCACCGCGATCTTCCGTTGTTCGATGAAATAGGCGAGCGCAGCGCTTCGCTGCCGGCGTTCACGTTCGACCGGGTCATCCGAGGCAACCAGCCACAGAGACCGCAGTGTCGCGCTAAGTAAGGCCCTCGTCAGTACTCGTGCATCGTCGGCCTCGTATCGTGGCGACCCCGCTAGGTCTCGAATCGACGTCAGACAACGGTATATGCGCCCGTAGGTGGCGACCAGGAGGCTTTCGCTGTGATCGGACACGACAACACCTGGCATGGGCGGGAGCGAACCGGCGACAAGCGCCAGGATCGCGTCGGCCGCGTCTCCGGGAGGCAGGGCACTCTCGTTCACCACTCGAACGTAGCGCGTCGCTCGGAAGCTGCACACGCGCCGGATCTGTGAGTGGATCTACGGATCGAGCAGCTGTCAGCTTGAATCGTCGAACAGCCGCTGCTGGTAACAACGAGCCTGATAGCTGAGGCGGTGAATCGGCGACGGTCCGTGTTCGACGACGGCAGCCGAATGAGCGCTGGTCAGGTAGCCGACATGGCGCTCGAAGCCGTACGCCGGATACACCGCTGCGTACTCGTGCATCAACCGGTCACGGGTTGTCTTGGCGATGATCGACGCCGCGGCGATCGCCGCGCTCTGACTGTCGCCGCGGATCACCTGCCGGTACCGATCGCCGTCGAGGGCGAACCCATCAACCAGCAGGGCAGCGTCGTTCGGCAACGCGGCTCCACCGGGAAGCTGCAGGCCGGCCAGGGCGCCGACGAGCGCGTTCAGATTGGAGCGATGCAATCCGACCCGGTCGATCTCGTTGGCAGGAACGATCACCGTTGCCGTTGCCGCAGCCAGGTCGAGCAGCTGCGGCAGCAGCCGCTCACGGACAGCGGCGCTGATCTTCTTCGAATCGTTCAGCTCGGCTAACAGCCGCCGCTCCGGCCGGCCAATCGTCCGGTAGTCGAACAGCACCGCAGCAGCAACGAGCGGGCCGGCCAGCGCTGCGCGGCCGGCCTCGTCGACGCCGGCGACCAGGTCAACGCCGCACTGACGATCGAAGCGGAACAGGTGAGCGTTGCTCTTCCTCTTGCCTTTCCCTCTGGTGGCCGAGAGTGCCGCCGCTCTGGCGAGCCGGTCGACCCGGTGGTTGTTCGGATCGCCCGCGTGGCCCCTGATCCACACGAAGGTCACGTCTCGCCTTCCGTCCCATACCAAACCGAACAACCGCTCCCAGAGGTCTCGGTTCTTGACCAGGCCGTTCGATCCCTTCCAGGAGCCATTCCGCAACCACCGCTCGTGCCAGTTCTGGTTGAAGCACTTCTCGACGTAGGTGCTGTCAGTGCGGACTTCGATGGCCCCAGTCAGCGTCTCGAGCGCCTCGCAGATCGCGGTGAGCTCCATGCGGTTGTGCGTCGTGCCATGCGCGCTGCCAGAAATCTCACGGACGGTCCCCGCCTGCTCGATCAGTGCGGCCCAACCGCCACGCCCGTGCATCCCGTTCGCGTTGCAGCTGCCATCGGTCCAGACGACCGACTCACTCCCGACTCGCTCCTCTCCGGCTGTCCCTGAAGCCATCACTATCTTCATGCATCGGCTGGGTTTGCCCGAAGGGTAAGCCCCAACCTGCGCTGACCCGTCCAGACGGCTAAAGGGACATTCCAACACTCTCGCGCATTCGAGCGTCCGACGGACTCGACCTAGGCGGCAGCTACATTTCCCGAACTGTGAGTGGCGCACGGCGGCCTGCGCTTGCCTGGAATCACCGCTCATGAGATTCTGGAGTAGGGCGGCGGCGGTTGCAGGCGAAGGTGTTCCCCTGGCGGACTACGACTCGTCGTCGCGGGCGTCGGCCTCCCGCGTCCGCGCCAACGCCTCCATCGCGCGCTCGAGGTCGCGCTGATCCTGGTGCCCGTAGATGCCGAGGGTGGTGGAGAGGTCGCTATGTCCAAGCGCCTGCGAGGCCGCCTCGACGCCGGCGACGCGCCTCATCTCCGTCGCGAACGTGTGGCGCGATCGGTGCATGTTCAAGCCCGATCGAACGCCGTGCCCGACGAGGCCGGCTTGCTCGAGCATTCGGTACCACCAGCGGTGCACCGTGTTCGGGGCGCAGCGCTTCTTCGGGTCGGCCCAGTAGACGCGGCGGTCGGGCGTTCGCTTCTCCGGGTAGAGCAGGAAGTCGTCCGGCTCGGGAATCCGGCCGACAAAGTCGAGCTCGTCGGCGAGGTAGACCTGGAGTGCAGTGACGATCCGACCGCGAAGCGGAATCAGGCGCTCCTTCTGACCTTTGCCGAAGACTGTGAGCTGGCGCCGAGCGAGGTCGAAGTCCCGCGCTCGGGTCCCGGCGAGCTCGCTTCGCCTGATCCCGCAGTCGAGCAGAGTGAGGAGGGCCAGGCGGTCGCGAGGAGTCCGGGCACACTCGAGCAGAAGCTCGTCGACGTGAGCCGGCAGCAGCGGCGCCATCTTGCGCGGAGCGCGCGGCCGTCGGATCTTCGCGGCCGGCGAGAACGGCGCGTGACTCTCTTCCTCGGCCCACGACCAGAAGGGATCGTCGCCGAGCGTCACCACCGCCGATCACTCGGACCCGGCCTCCGGAGGTCATGTACGCGCGACCGGCCACGCGTGTCGAGCGGCTGACGTACACGCGCCGGCAGGCCGCGGAGGCGCTCGGAGTGAGCCTGTCGACGATCGATCGCCGCGTTGCGCCGGTGCTGGATACCTTCTTCAACGACCAAGGAATGCGCCTGATCCCGGTGGACGAACTCAAGCGGTACATCGCCGAGAACAGGCGGATGCCCGAGCGGAGCTGCGGCCCCGCCAGCGCCCCGGCCGACGCTCGAACGTATCGCCGGGCCTCGCTGAGCGGATTCGGAGGGAGTACGCCAATGCGAAGAGCCTCGCCGAGATCGCGCGCGGGCTCAACGCTGACGGTGTCGAGACGGCGCAGGGCGGTCGCAGGTGGTGGCCGTCGACAGTCCGCGACGTGCTATCACGCGTGCCCGACGAGGTCGTCCGTAGATCGTCAGTAGCCGACGAGCAGAATCCCGTCGAGCGGTAGTTTGAGCCGCTCGCTGGCATAGATGGCGTCGATCCGGTCGCGGGAGCGGTCGTAGCTCTTGACGGCAGGCCCGCCGGCAGCGTAGTGGAGCATCATCGCCAGCACGAGATACCGCGCGTCGACCATGAGACTCGCTCGGATTAGATCGCGATAGTCGGCGTTGTTTGCAGCTCCCCGGCCGGCCTCGACCTCCAAGACGATCTCGTGTTGAGGATGGAAGCCATCGACGTCATAGGCCACCACCGGCCTGCCGACTTCGCCGAAGAGGACCGGCCGACGAATCGTTCCGGCCCTCGTCTTCCCGGCCTCGACCTCGAAACCCTGACGAACGAGCTCAGGACGAAGTGCCGC
>JANDLU010000162.1 GCA_024330215.1 Candidatus Gaiellasilicea maunaloa | reverse complement strand
CGAGGCGCTGCTGCGGCGCCCGCCTATGCGCCGAGGTCGCGGTTCTCGGGCACGAACTTGCTCGCGACGAACGTAGCGCCCTGCGGGTCGGCGAGCACCGTCATCCGCACCCAGGGGGCGTCGAACGGCGGCGCGAGCACGCGACCGCCCAGCGCCTCGGCTTGCTCCGCGATCGCGTCGGCGTCGTCGACCGCGAAGGTCACACCCCAGTGGGGCGGGGTGTCGGGTTGGTCGTCGGGAATCGGGTTGAGCGAGGCGACAACGTCCTCGAAGCTCTTCGGCGCCCCCATTTCCGCCATCCCCTCGCGCATTCCCGGATTGTCGCGCTCGAGGTGGTCGCCGTAGCCTGGCAGCGTCCACATCTCAAAGCCACCGCCCAGCTCGAGGGTCTCCCAGCCGAAGACCGAGCCGTAGAAGGACTTCGCGCCCTCGACGTCGCGGGTGTTGAGGTCGTTGAAGTTGACCGAGCCGTGCTCGTTGACGATCCCCGCGCCTCGGTGCTTCTTCGCCTGCCAGACGCTGAACACGGCGCCCTCCGGATCGGCGAACATCGCCATCCGACCCAGATCCATGACCTCGAACGGCTCCACGACGACGCTGCCGCCGGCGTCCTTGACCTTGGACGCGACCTCGTCGGCGCTCTCCACCCACACGTAGGTGTTCCACGACGGCTGCTGCGGTCGACCCTCCTGTTGGGAGCCGACGGCGCCGACGTCCCCGCCGTTGATGCGGGCGATGAAGTACTTGCCGGGAGCCTCCGCCGGCAACACGTTCTCGACCTCCCAGCCGAACAGGCCGCCGTAGAACTCGGCCGCGGCCTCTGGGTCCGCCTGGCTGGTGTCCACCCAGGCGGGGACCCCTGGGATGTAGCCGTCTCGCTCTGGCATCGGTGGTTCCTTTCTCGTTGCGTTGGCGGTGCAGTCGGGCAACCATACGGACAAATTAGGTCAGGATCTGTCCTCAATCTCGATGAAGATCAAAGGGCGATGAACGGAACCTCGAGCCGGCTGTTATCGATGCTCTCGCTGCTGCAAGGCCGCCGCGATTGGCCGGGCGCCGAGCTCGCCGAGCGCCTCGAGGTCTCGCGGCGGACGATCCGCCGCGACGTCGAGCGTCTGCGCGAGCTCGGCTATCCGGTCGAGTCGCTGACCGGACCGGCCGGTGGCTATCGGCTCGCCTCGGGGGCCGCGATGCCGCCGCTGCTGCTCGACGACGACGAGGCGATCGCGATTGCCGTCGGGCTGCGGACGGCGGCGCGAGCTTCGGTCACGGGCATCGAAGAGACCTCGCTGAGGGCGCTGGTCAAGCTCGAGCAGGTGCTGCCGTCGCGGCTGCGCCGGCGGGTGGCCGCGCTCGGCGCGGCGACCGTGACGATGGCGGAGACGGGGCCGACCGTCGACCCACAGAGCCTGACGGTGATCGCCTCGGCCTGCCGCGACGCGGAGTGCGTGCGCTTTGCCTACCGCGGCCGTGACGGCGTCGAGAGCCGGCGCGAGGTCGAGCCGCACAAGCTGGTCAACCTGGGGAGGCGCTGGTACCTGCTCGCCTGGGATTGCGGACGCGAGGACTGGCGCAGCTTCCGCGTCGACCGGCTGAGCGAACCGGCCGCCACCGGCGTCCGCCACCAGCGCCGCGAGCCGCCCGGCCGGGACGCGGCCAAGTTCGTCGCGAGAAGCATCTCCTCGGCGCCGCAGCGTTACGAGGCCCGGGTGACGCTGAAGACGCCCGCCGCTCTCGCCCGCAAGCGTTTCCCAGCCCACTGGGGAGTGATCGAGCCGATCGACGACGAGACCTGCGAGTACCGCACCGGCGACTTCGACCTCAACTGGCTCGGCGTGCGGATCACGATGCTCGAGGTCGAGTACGAGGTGCACGAGCCCCCGGAGTTGATCGAGCACCTGCGAGAGCTGGCGGGGAGGATCGAGCGGGCGGTGGGTGTGGTCGGGGCAGCGAGCAACCGACGCTGATCGGGGTGGACCATGGGCGCGGCTGGTTTCGTGCGGGGATGCCTTCGGGGCATCGGCACCAGAACCGCGTTGGTGCCCATTGACTCGGAGGCGATAGATGCTCGGTGTCCTAGGCGTCGACCTCAACGGCGACCGTGCAGCAATCGATGGAGGCTCGGTTACCGGGGGTCCCTTCCGGGTCCATGGCCTCAAGCGCTTGCTCGCTCGTTCGCATGTCCTCCTCGGAGGCAAAACGCTGGATTACGACAGCCGTGCGCTGATCGAGGTCGTGAAGGAACTGGACGCCGAGCGAGACGACGCCCTCCGGCGGCCCCCCTTGCTCCTCGACGCGAGCCTTGAGACCCTCCGCTTTGTCTTCACCGTTTTTCGAACGCGTTCGGGCCAAGCACTACGTGATCTCGGCCGACGGCAGAAACGGCAACCCGGACGTTCCGACCTTGCGGACACTGAGCAGAGCCCGTCCTGATGACTTCACGATCCACATGACTTACGGGTCTCAGATGCTGCGAGAACCGGCGCGCGCCAGTGTCAGCGCCTTCCTTGCGAGCGAACACGCGGCCGGGAGGCGTTACCGCTTGCAGACCCGCGCCGCAGACAAACCCTCCATCAGAGTCGCCTTGCTCGACCCGATGGGCTGACCGTGACCCACGCAGTCCAACAACCGAAGGTCACGCGTTCGAATGCTCTCGGTCCGGCGCCCCTTTGCCAGTCCCGTCCTGAATCGCGGCCTCAACTTGTGATCGGAACTCCTCGGTTGCGTGATATCGGATGCTCCTGCCGCGACCGGTCTGCTTGACCAGGCCAGCATCTCTGAGGCGTCTGAAGTCGGCGCTCGCGGTTGCCGGTGAGACCTCGGCTTCCATGCTGTAGCTGGTTCGGTAGGCGCCACCAATCAAGCTCTGCTCGAGGGCGATCACGAGACGTTCTGGCCAACCGCGCCGTTCGGCAAGCTCCTCGAGGAACGTCCACCTGACCGCGGCTTCTTTGATCTGCAACAGCCGCTTTCGTGCTTGGGCTAGATGAGCGTCGACGCAGAATGCGACCCATCTCGAGGCATCGCGCTCTGGTTGGTAGCTCCCGGCCTGCACTTCTCGCAACGCTCCGTAGTACTCCGGTGTGTGATCTCCCAGGTACTCCTCGATCGACGCGAACTCCCAGGAGAGAAGGCCGTCCAGCGCGAGCACCAGGGACTGGACGATCCGAGAGATCCTTCCGTTGCCGTCGCGAAACGGGTGGACCGAGACGACGTTGAGATGAGCCATCGCGGCTCGGATTACGACGTGAGTATCTGGGTCTTCGGTGGCGAGCGACTCGACCACTTCGCCGATAAGCCCGGGAACTTCCTCCGCCGGCGGTCCCCGATAGAGAAGACCGTCGGGCCCGGTCACGCTGATCGGGTCTGTCCGCCATAGGCCAGGACTCTTGCCACGCTGAAATAGGCATGCGTCGAAATGCAGATCCAAGATCACGCGATCCAACCAGCGAAAGCTTGGATCGATCGCCATCGTGCCCACGTGGTCCATGGCTCGCGCATAACACGCCACCGCCAGCCGGTTTTCATCCTCGGCAGGCGCCGCTTTTGCTCCGCTGACGAGGGCCACGGCGTCGTCCTCGGGCACCTCGAATCCTTCGATTGAGGTCGAACTTTCCACTGAGGTTGCCCGCACTAGACGTCGCAGGGTTCCCATCCACGGCTGGGGGTGTCCGACGTCCTCGCCGAGCTTTCGGCGCAGTCGATCGAGCTCCTGGAGGCGTTCCTCTAGTTCGGGGGTGGGCTGGGGGGGTACCGTAAAAATCATCCTGGAAGAATAGTCGATTAGTCGTATACTCGTCAAGACGTCTAATACTAGACTCTTAAGCACATCATTCAGTGGGCTTGTTCCCGGCGGGTTCGCATCGTTCTTGAGGGACCGAGAGCACCCCGAGATGACTGCCATATGACCTGGCGTAGCGGCGGGACCGGGGCGCGGATCGCCAGGCTAGAAGCGTGTGACAGCTCGCCTCGTGCGCGAGAGATCGGCGAGATCACCATGCTCGTGGGCGAGGATGACGCCTCCGTCCCCGTTTTCGACACGACTGCCATCCACGCCGAGCAGGCAGTCGATCGAGCTCTCGGATAGCGGATCACGCCTAGTGACCTGAGTCGGAGATCCGCTGGCAGTAGGCGGCGAGGCTGTCGAGG
>JANDLU010000161.1 GCA_024330215.1 Candidatus Gaiellasilicea maunaloa | reverse complement strand
CACCGATCGAGGCGGGTGCGCCGCCGCCGACGTCAACGTGGTGGGCGAGATTCGCCACGTAGCCGACCAGCGTGCCCTCGTGGTGAACGGGCGAGATCAGGCTGACATCGTTCAGGTGAACGCCGCTCGGGTGCGGGTCGTTCGTGACGATCACGTCGCCGGGCGCGAGGTTCGCCGCGCCGTAGGCCCGGACCGCGTGGGGCACCTGCTCGACCATCGAGCCGAGATGGACCGGCTGAGCGAAGCCCTGGGCGACCGAGCGCAGCTCCGCGTCGAAGAAGGCGCATGAGAAGTCAGAGCGCGTCTTGATGTTCGTCGAGTAGGCGCTCCGCTTCAGGGCGAGCCCCATCTCGTCGGTCGCCGCGACGAGCGCGTTTCGGATCACCTCGAAGCTGATGGGGTCTACGGCCGCCATGCGTAAACCTCCCGCGCCCGCTCCGCGCTGACTTTCCCCTCGCGTACGTCGCGAGCGACGAGCTCGCGATCGCGCTCCTCCGGGGGGCCGTAGCCGCCCCCGCCGCACGTGCGGTAGCTGATCGTGTCGCCGGGCTGCACCTCGATTGTCGTCTTCGCGGAGAGGCGTGTCTCGGCGCCGTCGCGGATCAGGACGTACTCCGCCGGCTTGCCGTCGTGGCCGCCGAGGGCGCCCCCAGGCCCGTGGGTCGTCCGATCGGCGAGAACGGTGAACGTCGTCTGCCGATCGAAGAGGAAGTCCTTGCGCAGGCCGAGCCCCCCGCGGAAGCGCCCGGCTCCGTCCGAGTCCTCGACGAGCGAGAGACGGGTCACCCGCACCGGATAGTTCAGCTCGGTCTCCTCGACCGGCGCGTTCTCGGTGTTCTGGCCGTGCGTCTGCACCGCGTCGGGCCCGTCGCTCGCGAAGCGGCCGCCGTAGCCGCCGCCGAACGTCTCGAGGAAGCAGGTGTACTCGTTCGTCTCAGCATCGACGCCCCCGAAGCCGGCATGGCACATCATCGCCTTCGTCCCCGCGGGCAGCCGCTCGGGCAGCGCAGGGAGGAGCGCGCGGAAGATCACGTCGATGAGCCGCGTCTGAGTCTCCCAGCCGCCGACGACGGGGCTCGGCCAGGTGCAGTTCGTGACGCTGCCCTCCGGCGCGTCGAGCGTGACGAGGCGGTAGAAGCCGTCGTTCACCGGGAGGTCGGGGTCGATCAGGCATTTGAGCGCGTAGGCGCACGCCGAGAACGTCTGCGCGTAGGTCGAGTTGACGGGCGCGCGCCGCTGCGCGTCGGAGCCGGCGGTGTCGAAGCGGATGCCGTCCGGCCCGAGCTCGACCCGCACCTGTAACCGGACCGGCTCGTCCGTGTAGCCGTCGGTGTCGATCCAGCCCTCACCATCGAAAATACCGAATGGCAAATTCGAAATTTCATGTTTCGTACGTCGTGTGGTGTATTCGAGCAGTTCATCCATCGCCGCCACAATCGTCTCGCGCCCGCGGCGGTCGGCGAGGGCCCGCAAGCGGCGGACGCCCGTTGCATTGGCAGCGATCTGAGCGCGGAAGTCGCCGGCCGTCTCGTGCTTCGAGCGGATCTGGGCGAGGATCAGCGCGAAGACGTCCTCGACGATCCGCCCGCCCTCGACGACCTTGACCGGTGGGATGATCACGCCCTCCTGAAAGACCTCCCGGAAGGCGCCGATCGAGGCGGGCGCGCCGCCGCCGACGTCGACGTGGTGGGCGAGGTTGGCGACGTAGCCGAGCAGCTCGCCGTCGTGGTGGACGGGCGAGATCAGGCTGATGTCGTTCAGGTGCACCCCACTCGGGAAGGGATCGTTCGTGATGATCACGTCACCGGGCTCGAGATTCTCAGGGCCGTAGTCGAGTATGGCCCGCGGCACCTGCTCGACCATCGAGCCGAGGTGGACGGGCTGGGTGAACCCCTGCGCGACGGCGCGGAGCTCGGAATCGAAGAACGCGCACGAGAAATCGGAGCGCGTCTTGATGTTCGTCGAGTAGGCGCTGCGGCGGAGCGTCAGCACCATCTCGTCCGTCGCTGCGACCAAAGCGTTGCGGATCACCTCGAACGAGATCGGATCCATCAGCGGACGGTGAACCGCTCGACCGCGTCGAGGTCGAGCTCGAAGCCGAGCCCGGGAGCGTCGGGCACGGTGACGCGGCCGCCGGTCAGGTCGAGCGGAGTGGTCACGACCTGCTCGCTGAGGAGGTGGTGCATCACCTGGTTCCCGATTGTCAGGTTCGGCAGGCACGCCATCACCTGCAAGGCGGCGAAGGTCGAGATCGCGCTCTCGACACAGGCGTGGCGGTTGACCGGGATCCCGTACGTCTCGGCGAGGTGGGCGAGCTGGCGCAGCCGCCAGATCCCGCCGGTCTCGTGGCTCCCGATCACGATCGCGTCGGCAGCCTCCTGCTCGAGGACGAGACGCAGCTCGTGATTCGTGAACACGGCCTGGTCGGCCGCGACCTTCGTCTCGATTGAGCCCCGAATCCAGGCGAGCCCGCTCACGTTCCCCGCCGCGATCGGCTGCTCGACCCAGTCGAGGTCATACGCCTCGAGCCTGCGGATCGAGTCGACCGCGCCGGGCACGTCCCACGCCTCGTTCGCGTCCACCCGCAGCAGCGGCTCCGGCCCGATCGCATCCCGGACTGCCGACACGATCTCCTCGTCGTCGCGGTGGACGCGGCCGACCTTGAGGTAGACGACGCGATGGCCCTCCCGCGCGAGCGCTGCCGCGTCCTCCGCGAGCTCCTCGACCGTGTCGCCCTGTGGAAACGCCATGAAGTCGACCTCTTCGCGAACGCGACCGCCGAGGAACGTCGACGCGGGCACGCCGAGCGCCTTTCCGAGTGCGTCCCAGCAGGCGACCTCGATCCCGCTCGCGATCTGCTGCGACCAGTGCGAGTAAAAACGCCAGCGCCCGTCGCGCCAGAGCTCGCCGAGGATCGCCTCGACATCGCCCGGCGAGCGCCCCACGAATGCGCGCGCCATCAGGTTCCCGTACGCCACGACCGCGGCGGTGTCCTCGCAGATCGACTCGCCGTACCCGGTCGCGCCCTCGTCGGTCTCGACCGTGAACAGAACGAGGTTCGCGCTCTCCTGCACGCCCGAACGCCAATGAAAAGGCCGCGCGAGGGGGATCGCGATCGGCGTCGCGGTGACCGACGTGATCCTCACGCGCGGTTTCCCGGCCCCCAGACAGAGCCGAATGTGCGGCCCTCCGCGAAGCGGCTGCCCGAGAGGCTCGAGATGTCGATCTCCGCCTCGTCGCCCGCGATCACGGACGCGAGCGCCTCGCCGATCGCCGGGCCGAGCTTGAAGCAGTGGCCGCTGCCGCCGAAGGCCGAGTAGTAGCCGGCTACCTCCTCCTCGCCCACGATCGGGTACCAGTCCTCGGTGATGTCGTAGACGCCGGAGTAGCCCTTCACGTAGGCGCCGCCGTAGCCGTCGCTCCCAATCGTCGCGGCGAGCGAGGGCAGGCGGCGGACGAGCTTCGGCACCATCCGGGCGAGGTGCGCCTCGTCGGTGCCGGCGTCGTAGGTCTCGGGGTCGGCGGGCTCGACCCGCTTCGGCCAGCCCTCGCCGACGAGCACGTTGCCCTCGCCGTAGTGCCGGAAGTAGAGCTGCTGCGCGGCGTCGGACATGACCGGGATCGTGCCAAAGCCCTCGGGCGCCTCGAAAACGGCCTCGTGCTCGCGGCTGAACCTGATCGGATAGTCGATCCCCACCATCTGGCCGATCCGGTCGCCCCAGGGCCCGGCCGCGTTCACGACGACGCCGGTCGCGATCGTTCCCCGAGCGGTGACGACGCCGGTCACGCGGCCGCCCTCGGTGTCGATGGCCGTCGCCTCGCAGCCCTCGAGTAGCTCGAGTCCTAAGCGTTCGGCTGAGCGTACGAGCGCGCGGACGGTCGCGGCGGGGTCGGCGTAGCCCGACGTCCGCTCGAAGCACGCCAGGGCGATCCCCTCGACGTCGAGCTCGGGCCAGCGGTGGGAGACCTCCTCCGGCGTGAGGATCTCCGTCTGCACGCCGAAGTGCTGCTGGACCGGAACGACGTCCCGGATCGCCTGCTCTTGATCCTCGGGCGCGATCACCATGTAGCCGTCCTGAACGAAACCGACCGGCCCGCCCAGCTCCTCCTCGGCGTTCGCGAACATCGCGGCGCCGCGGACGGCGAGCCTGATCGCGACCTCGTTCGAGTAGTGCTGGCGGATGTGGGCGGCCGAGTACTGCGTCGAGCCG
>JANDLU010000017.1 GCA_024330215.1 Candidatus Gaiellasilicea maunaloa | reverse complement strand
GCTTGATCCAGCGCACGAACGGCCAGCCGCACGCAAGCGCACCTCGTCGCCGGTGCGCATCGGCAACCGCGCGCAGAACGGTCGGAACCCCGGCCGCGTCCTCGAGCGCCGCCAGCAGCCGCGCACGTTCCTCGCGCTCGACACGGCCGGCGGCGGCGCCTCCGCACGACGTGCCGAGTGTCTCGGCCGCCACCTCGACATCTGCGCCCAGCCTGGCAACGGCCGCATCCCGCGCTCGGACGCGCTCGCGCAGCAACCGCTGTAGCTCGGGCAACCCGGCGCCGGTGCGCGCCGAGACGACCGCGAGCGGGATCCCCCGCAACCCGTCCTCGGCGAGCAGCCGCTCCGCGTCCTTCTGCCAGGCTGCAACGTCCACCTCGGAAAGCAGATCGGCCTGGTTCAGGACGACCGCCATCGACGCGGCGTGAGACGCGAGCGGCCGCAGGTAGCGCTCGTGCAGCGTCGCGTCCGCGTACTTCTGCGGCTCGACGACCCAGAGGACGAGATCCGCGAGCTCGACGACGCGATCGGCCTCGACGCGATGAGCCGTCTCGACCGAGTCGAAGTCGGGTAGATCGAGCAGCACGAGCCCGTCGAGCTCGCCGACCTCGAGGCGATGGCGGCGCGCGATCTCGAGCCAGTCGAGCAGCGCCTCGCCGCCGTCGCCCCACACCGCCGCCTGCCCCGCCGAGGTCGTCGGGCGCCGACGGCCAACCGTCGCCAGCTCGGTTCCGGTGAGCACGTTGAAGAGCTGCGACTTGCCGACGCCCGTCGGCCCGGCGAGCGCGACGACCGTCGTCTCGAGCCCGAGTCCGAGGCGCGCGCCGGCCTTCGCGACGACAGCCCGGGCCGTCTCGACGGGACCGTCGTCCAGCCTCCCGTCAGCGAAGTCGGCGGCTTCCGCCAGCGCCGCGATCCGCGCGTCGAGCTCTCCAGGACGGGTCACGCGGTCCGGCGGATCGCGTCCACCGCGCCGTGCAAACGCGCGAAGGTGTCGGCCTCCGGCGCGGCGGCGTCGAGAAGCGCGTCGAAGCGAGCCGCGTCCTCGCGCAGCAGGCGGTCTACGCGCTCGACGAGATCCTCGCGGGCGCGCGCGGCGAGCGCGCGAACGGCCTGGTCGCCGAAGATCGCCTCGAGCACCTTCTGGCCGACCGCCGAGGTTCCGCCCGCGACGGCGACCTCGGCGCCGGTGAGACCTCCCGTGTGGGCGAAGACGGCGAGCATCACGGTCAGTCCCGCCCCGTTGACGCCGAGCGAGGCGAGCCGCGCGGTCGACCGCTTCGACGCGCCCTCCTCGCTGACGAGATCGAAGACGACGCCCTGCCAAGCACGCACCTCCTCCTCGGTCGCGGCCTCGAGCGCGGCCGACGCGCGGTCGAGGTCCGGTGCCGACTCGAGCAACGCCCGACCCGGCACACGCTCGCGCCAGGCACGCGCGGTCCGCTCGGCGGCGCGCTCCGCCGCGGCCCGCACGACCGCCTCGACCCGGTTCTCGACGGTCACGCGCAGCTCCGCATCGGGCGCCGGCGAGCCCGTGACGAGGCTCTTGAGCCGGTCGCGTACCCAGCCGACACGAGTCTCGAGCGCCCGCATCACGTCGCCGGTTCCGACCACCTCGTGCCAGCGGGCGAGCACCTCGCCGCGCAGGAGCGAGCCGCTCCGCAGGGCGCCCTCGACCTCTCGCAGGGCCCCCGTGTAGGCGGCGTCGAGCTCGGCCCGGAGCTCGGAGGCCGCCGTGAGCTGCTCGACGGCCGCGCGCTCGACCGTCGTCGCGCGCGCGGGCAGGCTCGCGAGCGCGCCACGCAGCGTTCGGCGGACGAGAGATGCGCGCGCCTGCGCGTCGGCCGCGAGGTCGTCGAGCCAGGCGCGCACGGGCGCGAGCGCGGCCGGCGGGAGTAGCCCGGCGACGAGCTCGACCTCCGGGACGACGAGGACGGGGCTGTCGGCCAGGTCTCGCTCACGGAGCATCTGCTGCAGGTGTGCGGGAACCTCGCGGCCGGCGTCCTCTGGCACGCGGTTCAGGACGATCGAGAGCGTCGTGCCGCGGTCGCGAGCGGCATGCAGGAACTCCCACGGCACCGCGTCGGCATAGCGGGCCGCCGTCGTGACGAAGAGCCAGGCGTCAGCAGCGGCGAGGAGCTGGTTCGCGAGCGCACGGTTCTCGGAGAGCACCGAGTCGATGTCGGGAGAGTCGAGGAGCGCGAGCCCCGGGCTGAGCGCCGCGGTCGGAACGAGCTGGATCGAGCCGCTCTGCCGACCCGGCTCCGCCGCAACCGCGCCGGTCGTTCGCGCCAGGCCGGGCAGGATCCGGTCGTCCTCGAACCAGCGCACGTCGTCGGGATGACAGGCGAGGAGCGGCGACCGCGTGGTCGGGCGCAGCACCCCGGCGGGACTGACGACGGCGCCGACCAGGCTGTTCACGAGCGTCGACTTGCCGGCGCCGGTCGAGCCGCCGACGACCATCAGCACCGGCGCCTCCATCTGGCGCAGGCGCGGCAGCAGGTAGTCGTCGACCTGGGCGACGAGATCGTCGCGGACGCGGCGCGCCTCGACTGCACCCGGCACATCGAGCTCGAGGCGGACGCTGCGCAAGTCGTCCCGCAGGCGGCTGAGCGGCTCGGTGACGTCGGCGGCCATGGCAGAGAGCTACCCGGCGAGGGCGAACGGTATCCACACGCTCTTGACCGTCGTCTCCCGCCGGTTCAAGATCGCCTCGACAGCAGGGAAGGAAGCCGGGACACTGCGGCCGCGGCTCGACGAAGGAGTGGCCGATGGTGGTTCGCTGATGCTCGATTCCGCCGTCCTCGACGTTGCGTTCGGCCTCGTCTTCGTCTTCGTGATCCTCAGCCTCGCGTGCTCCGCGCTGAACGAGACGATCTCGAGCATCTTCAACTGGCGGGCCGAGTTCCTGCGTCGCGGGATCGCGAACCTGCTCGAGCCCGCCAACCTCGATCGCGGCCTCGAGCAGACAGGGAGGCTCCTCGAGCATCCGCTTCTGAACGCCCTCGTCCGGCCGGTCACGCCCCGCTCGAGGCGGCGACACTATCCGTCCTACGTTCCCTCGCGCACGTTCGTCGCCGCGCTGCTCGACTTCGACCGGGCAGGCACCGTGCGCAAGGTCGAGGATGCGATCGCGGCCGTCCCGAGCGAGGACGCACGCCGAGCGCTGACGGTGCTCTACGAGCGTGCCGACGGCGACGTGACACGATTTACCCGCGACGCCGAGCGGTGGTTCGACGACTCGATGGAGCGCGTCTCCGGCTGGTACAGGCGGCGCGTGCAGAAGGTGCTCTGGGTACTGGCGCTCGCGCTCGTCGTCTCCCTGAACGTCGACAGCCTGCGGATCGCCGAGGAGCTCTGGACGCAGAAGGCCGTTCGCGCGGCCGTGGTGGCCCGGGCGGAGACGCTTGAACCGGCGGACGGCTCGGCGAGCGTGCAGGAGGTGGCGCGCGACGTGACCGAGCTCGAGCAGCTCGCGATCCCGATCGGTTGGAGCACGGAGAGCGGTCCGGAGGGAAGCGCAGGGTGGCTCGCCCGCATCCTCTTGAAGCCGCTCGGCCTCCTGCTGACGGCGGCCGCGCTGACGCTCGGCGCCCCCTTCTGGTTCGACGTGCTGAGCAAGGTCGCGCGGCTGCGCTCGGCGGGCGCGCCGCCCCCGGCGACCGACGCCGTCCGCCACGGCGAGGGCGAGGAGACGAGAGCCGGCCGAGGAGCGACGACCCGGAGCCGAGACATCCCCGCAAAGGAGGCGAGCACGTGAAGTTCGAGGTGGTCGACAACTGCCCGGTGCCGGCGAGCCTCGCGCCGATGATCCTCGAGATCAAGCGCCGGACGGGCGCGACGCTCAACTCGTGCGATCGCTCGCCGGAGGCAGAGCCGTTTCTGAAGCGGTGCAGGCCGGCGAAGATGTCCCAGCGCGAGCTCTACGACGGCTTCCGCCTGGGCAAGCCAGGCTTCAATCCGGCGAACCCGCCCGGACGATCCACCCATGAGCGCAGGAACGACGGCGTCGCCTACCCGGGCCCGGCAGGCGTGCCGCTCTTCTACTGGTGCGTCGGGATGGACTGGGAGAACGCGGACGGCGTGATCGAGGCGGCGAGCAAGCTCGGCTTCACCGTCACTCGCACGTATCCGCTGAGTGCCCGCGAGAAGCATCACCTCAACTTCCGGAAGGAGCCGAAGCTGAAGCTCCTGAAGCCGCTTCGGCTCGGGGACAAGGGCTACCGGGTGGCGCGGATGGCGAATCAGCTCGCGTCGATCACGGACGGCGAGGGAAAGCGCTACCTGGAGCGCGGGCAAGGCGTCTTCGACGCCACTCTCGAGGCCGCCCTGCGGCGGTTCCAGGCTGATTACGACCAGGACTCCGACGGGGTCTACGGTGTCGAGTCGAGCCGACAGCTTGCGGTCGCCGTTCGCGCCGAGAAGGAGAAGCGGAAGGCCGCCGCGGAGGCCGCACAGCTCCTCCGGCTCGGCAGCAAGGGGCCAAGGGTGGCGCTCCTCGCGAAGCAGCTCGCCTCGATCACCGACGCCGCAGGGAAGCGCTACCTCGAGCGCGGGCAGGGGATCTTCGACGCGGTCGTCGAGGCAGCGCTCAGGCGCTTCCAGGCCGACGCGGGCCTCGAGGTGGACGGGGTCTTCGGGACCGAGACGGGCCGCGCGCTCCAGGCGGCCGTCGCGGCGGAGGAGGAGAAGCAGAAGCGGGAGCCGGCCGTCGTCGACGTCGACAAGCCGGTACGACCGAAGAAGCCAAAGAAGCCCGTGCCGCCCTCGGCACTGAGCAAGAAGGGCGCGAAGCTGATTGCGAGCTTCGAGGGCTTTCGCGGCGAGCTCTACAACGACGCGGCGAACCACTGCACGATCGGCTACGGCCACCTCGTCCACCACGGCCCGATCGACGGGAGCGAGCCCGCGGAGCTCAAGGCGGGGATCTCACAGGAGCGCGCCTTCGAGCTGCTCCAGGAGGACGCGGCGAAGGCGGCGGCCGAGGTCGAACGATGCGTGAAGGTGCCGCTCGAGCAGCACCAGTTCGACGCGCTCGTCAGCTTCGCGTTCAACGTCGGCAACGGCGCCTTCCGCAACTCGACGCTCCTCCGCCTCCTGAACGAGGGCCGCTACGACGCGGTCGAGGCGCAGCTCGCGCGCTGGACGAAGGCCGGCGGGAAGACGCTGCAGGGGCTCGTCAACCGGCGCGCGGCCGAAGCCAAGCTCTTCCTCGGCAAGCGCTGAGACCAGGTTTCCTCCGCGCCGCGGCAGGGACGGTTCGAGCAGCCGCTCTACACCATCGCCGCTTACGAGGGTGCGTCAATCGAAGAGGCTGTCGAGTCCGACCGTCCCCGTCTGGGGCAGCTCGTCGCCGAGGCAGGTCGCTTCCCGAAGGGCCCGCTCACCGGCGCTCACGATCCACCGCTCGTAGGCCGAGGCGCGGGCGAAGCGGTTGAGCGCGGCGACGATCGCGGGTTGCGCGGAGGCGAGCGGAACGGCGCCGAGCGAGGTCGTGGGCTCGAGCGGTCTCACCTCGAGGCGTCCGCGCAGGTCGCGAACCCAACCGGGTCGGGCCTCGGCGAGGGCGAAGATCCGGCGCGGCGCGACCGTCTCGAGCGCGAGTCCTTGAGCGAGGCCGCCGAGCCAGGCGACAGGAGTCGTCACCTCCACGAGCCGCGCCCGGAGCTCGGCATACGTCGCGTGGAAGGCGGCGATCGCGGCGACACTCGGCGGCAGGGTCGTGAAGCGGGAGCGAATCGCCTCCCGCCGAACCTCGTCCGCGAGCAGCGCGCGCGTCGCCGCTCGAGTCAGCCCGGCGCCGCGGAGCGCCACCAGGTAGGCGGAGAGACTGCCTCCGTAACGCTCCTCGACGTACGCGAGCTCGGCCGTGAGTGCTGCTTCCGGCTCGAGCTTCACCTCCGATCCGAGCACGAGCCGCTCGAGCACGACGCTCCGGGCCACATCGCCGTCGCCGAGCGCGCGCAGGAGCGGCGCCACCGCATCCAGCCGGATCTCGCCCGCGGGCAGCGTGCAGATCACCCCCGCCGGCAGCTCGAGCTGGCCGACGGTGAGGGAGGCGTCGAACGCCGGTCCAGCCGCACCGGGCCCGCTGCAGAGCGTCGGGTCGCGCACCCACAGGTAGACGCAGACCGCCTCGCCCTTGTCTCGGTCGATTCCGGCCTGGCTGAACGTGGCCCAGCCCCACGACCAGATCGAGTGGGTGCCGAGCTCATTCGTCACCTGCCGAGCGGCCAGCGCCTCGAGCTTGACGATCTCGAGCCACTTCGAGCGGGGCTGGAGCCCCTCCCGCCCGCCCTGACCCGGTGCGGAATGGAACTGGAGCTCGAGCGCGACGCGGCTCGCCGGAATCCCGATCTCGGTGAAGCGACGAACGAGCCCGCGCATCCCGCGGCGCATCGCCCGGCTACCGCGCACCGGGCCGAGCGCGTGCAACTGCGGCACGTTGGGGGCCGTGAAGAAGACCTGGCGGATCAGGAGCGCGGTGGCGGCCGCCTCGCGCCACCAATCGGCCGCCTCGCCGCCGGTGTAGGGCGGGTTTGCGATTGTGAGCGCGGGTCGGGCGCCGCGCTCGGCCAGACGGCGGAGGAGGACGAGCGTGTTCTCCCGGTACTGCGCCGTCGTCTCGGTCCACGGCGTCGGCGTCTGGGCGCCGAAAAGCTCGTTCAGGGCGATCCAGGGCGTCGCGCAGCCGGTCACGGAGACGGCGAAGTCGAAGAGTCGATCGGCCTTGTCGACGATCGTGGCCGGATCGGCCGGCGCGGTCGGGGTGCCCACGCGCTTGTTGAAGTTGAGGTCGAAGAAGACGGTCGCGGCGCCCGCGGCTCGCGCGGCGGCGGGCTTCTCGGTCCCTGAGGTGTAGGCAAGCGTCAGCCCAGGCTTCTGCGGCAGCGGCGCGTCGTGGCCGGCGAAGTCGACCCAGAGCGGCTGCGAGTCCGGGATCCCGCACTCGCGCGCGTGCGCGGGCGAGGCGGCCGCGAGAGCACCGAGCAGCGCACTCAGCAGAGCGAAACCGAGGGGGGCTCGGGACACGCCTTAGTTGTACCCGGCACGTCGGCGCGCACCGCGCGGGCACCTACCCCTGGCTAGAGAGGCCGTGCGTCGGCTGCGCGGAGCCTCTTCGCGAGGTTCTCGAGCAGGTGCCAGGCGACGGTAGCGTTCTCCTGGACGAGCGGTCGGAACTCCCACGAGGTCATCGCGTAGCATCGGAGCGGCGTCGCGGCTGTCACGGTCGCCGTCCGCGCGCCGTCGTCGATCAGCGCCAGCTCGCCGAAGTGGTCACCGGCGCGAAGCGTCGCTCGCTCCTTGCCGTCGACGCTCACGGTCGCCTCGCCCTCGACGATCACGAAGAAGCCGACGCCCGACTTTCCCTCGGCGGCGATCGTCTCTCCCTCGCCGAACGAGCGCTCCTTGAGCGAGTTCGCGAGTAGCTTCAGGTTGCGTTCCTTCAGGCCCGCGAAGAGCGGTACCTGGGCGAGTTGCTGGGGCGAGGGCATGGCGGCCACGGCTCGACGATCGTATCGCAGTACGCCATTCGCACCAAGTCCGACGGGTCGTCGTGCCTGACGCCTATCTTGAAAGGTTGATGTCGAGGCCCGAGCACACCCCTCCCGCCGATCCGGACCCCGCGATCCTCGAGATTCTGTGGCAGCAGGACGCAACCGCCTGCGTCTTCGCGCGCAGCGACGGCGGCGTCTCGGCGCATGGTCTCCACGTCGGCATGCCATCCACCGTCGAGCTCCCGGTTGCCGGCGGCGAGGTCGCGGTTCGCCGGATCGACCCACGCGAGCTCGTCCGGCTCGCGGAGTCGCCGCCCCGCTCGCTCGAGGTCGGGGACACCGCCCGAGCGCTCTTCGCGCTCGTCGAGCTCGCGCGCCGATCGGTCGCGGAGGGGCTCGTCCACCCGCACCTCGATCACGGCGACGGCTGGTGGTATGCCTTCTGGGGAGCGACCCTCGACGAGAGCGTCAAGGAGGCGCTTTCGCGGATCGCGGCCGCCCTCCCGGCCGTTGCGACGAGCGCATTCGGCGGCGACGCGGAGGCAACGGTCGACGACCTCTACCCCATTCTCGTCGACCAGATCGCCCGCGACCGTCTGCGGGCGAGCGGCGTCCGGCTGGCGAGCCCGGCGAGGCAGCGACCCGGCGCGCTCGAGCTGTTCCTCGCCGGCCTCGCCGCGGACGAGCCCGTGCTGCCGCGGCACTCCGGCTACTCGCCGCTCGAGCGGCATCTCTCACGCTGGGTCGACGACGGGCTCGGCCGGCTTTCGGCGGCGCCGTGGCGGCTGGGATTGCGCCTGACCGAGCGGCTATCCGAGAGGGACAGTCCCTCGGACACGTCCTTTCGAGACACGTCCAAGGGACTGTCCCTCGGACCCGTCCTTTCGGGACACGACCCGGGGATTGTCCCTCCGGACGGCGTCCCGGCTGGTGGGCCGCCTGCGCTCGTGCTCGAGCTCTGGCTCCACGCCGAGGACGATCCCACGCTCGCGCTTCCCGCCGCCCTGATCTGGAACGGCGAGGATGGTGTCTTCACCTTCTTGCGCGCGAGCGATCCGCGCCGCGACCTGATCCGCCGGCTGGCCGAGATCGAGCCGCTGCTCGCAGCGGCCGGGATCGAGCTCGACGCCGCCGAGCCGGACGAGCTCGAGCTCGACCCGGATGTGGCCGCCGCCTTCCTGCGCGAGACGATGCCGCGGCTCGAGGAGCGAGGCGTGCCCGTGCTGCTGCCCGCCGCGTGGCTTCGCGCGCCGAGCCGCCTGCGCGTCGACCTGACGGCGACGAGCCGGCCGGCCGGCCGTGCAAGCGGCCTCCTCTCGCCGGCGGCGCTCGCCCGCTTCGACTGGCGGCTCGCGGTCGGCGATGTCGCCCTGACGGACGAGGAGCTCGCCGAGCTCGCCGCCGCCAAGGAGCGGTTCGTCCGGATCGCCGGCCGCTGGCACGCGCTCCGCCAGACGGATGTCGAGCGCGCACTGCTCTTCCTGGAGCGTCGCCGCAACGAGGCCGGGATCGTCGATCTCGTCCGCGCGGTCTCGGGTCTCGAGACGGACGAGGCCGGCCTCGAGCTCGGCAGGGTCACGCTCGACACACCGCTCGCCGAGCTGCTGGGGCTCGCCGAGCCGCTCGGGGGCGTCGATTTGGTTGGGGGCGAGCGACGCTTCCGCTCGCTGCCGACGCCAGCCGGAATGCGGTTCGACCTCTTCCCGTTCCAGGAGCGCGGGCACGGCTGGCTGCGACTACTCGGCGACCTCGGCGTCGGCGGGATCCTGGCCGACGACATGGGGCTCGGGAAGACGGTGCAGGCGATCGCGATGCTCGTCTCCGAGCGGGAGGAGGCCGCCCCCGACGAGCTCGGCCCGACGCTCGTCGTCTGCCCGATGAGCGTCGTCCGCCAGTGGGGCGCGGAGATCGATCGGTTCGCGCCCTCGTTGCGCGTCCACCTCCATCACGGCGTCGGACGTCTCGCCGGCTCCGCGCTCGCCGCGAAGGCTCCCGCCTGCGATGTCGTCGTCACCTCCTACGACATCGCGACGCGCGACGCCGATGCGCTCGCCCTCGTCGCCTGGGACCGGCTCCTCCTCGACGAGGCACAGGACGTCAAGAACCCGGCCACGAAACGGGCGCGGACGCTGCGGCGACTGCCCGCGCGACGGAAGCTAGCGATGACCGGAACGCCGATCGAGAACCGGCTCGGCGAGCTCTGGGCGATCATGGACATCGTCAACCCGGGCCTGCTCGGCTCGCGCGAGTGGTTCGAGCGCACGTTCGCCCGGCCGATCGAGCTTGCCGGCGACGCGGCGGCGCTCGAACGACTGCGCTCGATCGTGGAGCCGTTCGCCCTCCGTCGCGAGAAGGACGCGCCCGAGGTCGAGCTGGAGCTGCCGCCGATCACGATCGCGAAGGACTACTGCCGGCTCACCGTCGAGCAGGCGAGCCTGTACCAGGCGACGGTCGACCGCTGGCTGCCGCGGATCGAGGAGCACGCCGAGAGCTTCGGCCGGCGGGGCGCCGTGCTCGCGATGCTGAGCCAGTTGAAGCAGGTCTGCAACCATCCGGAGGCGCTGCTCGCGACCGGCAGGCCTCTCGACGGTCGCTCCGGCAAGCTCGAGCGGCTGCTCGAGCTGCTGGAGCAGGTGCCGGCGGGCGACAAGGCGCTCGTCTTCACCCAGTACCCCGGCTTCGACCGGCTGGTGCCGCACCTCGAGGAGCGTCTGGGCCGGGACGTCGGCTTCTTCCACGGCCGTCTGAACGCGCGGCAACGCGAGGCGCTGCTGACGGCGTTTGCCGCCGGCGACGGCCCGTCGGTGCTCGTCGTCTCGATCAAGGCCGGCGGTCGCGGGCTCAACCTGCCGGCAGCCAACCACGTCTTCCACTTCGACCGCTGGTGGAATCCGGCAGTCGAGCAGCAGGCGACCGATCGCGTCCACCGCTTCGGGCAGCGCAAGCACGTCTTCGTCCACAGCCTGATCTGCACCGGCACGCTCGAGGAGCGGATCGACCAGCTCCTCGACTCGAAGCGCGAGCTGGCGGAGAAGGTGATCGCCGGCCGCTCCGACGACTGGCTCGGCAACCTCGACCTCGGCGCGATCCGGGCCGCGGTCGCGCTTGCGCCCGACTCGCTGGAGGACGCAGCATGACGCAGTCATGCTGCCAGGAAGGGGCCTGGGGTTTCCTCCGCGCGACCGCGCCGCAGGCGAGGGAGGCGGCGTGAACGACGACCGAATCGGTCGCGGGCCGTGGGCGCGCCTGCTCGCGAGCGCGATCGTGGGCGACGAGGGCTCGTCGCGGGCGGAGCACGGGCGTCGGCTCGTTCGCGCACGCAGCGTGGACTCGCTGCGTGTCGCGACAGGCGAGCTCAGCGCCGTCGTCGACGAGCACGCCGTCACGATCGGAGCCGAGCCGCTGCCGCCGCGGATCTGGGCCGCGATCTCTCGGTATGCGCGCGGGAGCCGACCGCTCGAGGCAGCGGTCGCGGGGCGCGAGCAGTCCGTCCAGCTCGAGCATCTGCTGACCGTGGACTGGGATGCGCCGCTCGTTCCGCGGCGCGAGGCGATCGTCCGCTCCTGCACCTGTGCTCGTTTCACCGGCGGGGATGGAACCTGCGAGCACGTCGCCGCGCTCGCCTTCGCGATCGCCGAGGAGCTCGATCGCGACCCCTCCGTGCTCCTGCACTGGCGGGGTTGCACGGACGAGCCTCCGCCGGCGGTTGAGCCGGAGCCCGCACCCGCGGTCGAGCGCCCCGCCGGCGGCGACATCTGGCGAGGCGGCGCACTGCCCGAGCCGCGCGCGCGCCGGCCGCTTCCACTCGGCGCGGTCTTGAAGCGACTTGGCCCGAGCGGAATCCGCGTCGGCGGCAACGACCTCGCGGACGTGCTCGTGCGGGCCTACGCCTCGTTCCACGGCTTGGAGCCCGGGACGTGTTCCGACCAGACAGGACCGGGGCTTTGAGGGCCTGTCCGAGAAGTGGTCGCGGACCTGAACGATACTTGGCGGCTTTCGGAGGCGGCTCGTGAGCAGACCCAGCGATCGATCCTTGCAGGAGGCGATGCGAGCGCGCCGCCAAGCCAAGCCGCTCCTCACCGTGGAAGAGCTCCGGCAGCGCGAGGCCCAGCGGGAGACAGGGCGCGAGCGCGCCGAGACGGAGAACGAAGCCGCCCGCCTTGTCGCGCTCTGGCGGCGGGCCGGCACGCCGGTCGACGTCGTCGGCGTCCTCGCTCCTCCGGTCTACCGGGCGATCTTCGCGCTCGACCGCGACGCCTACCACGGCAGCCGGCACTGGGCTCGCAAGGCGAAGGCTCAGCGGTCGGCAGCGTCGGGGTGCGAGGTCGAGCGCTGCGACGAGCGCGCCGAGCTCACAGTTCGACACCTGGGTCAGCGCTTGCTCGGCCAGGAGCAGGTTGGCGTCGACCTGATCGCGCTCTGCGAGTCCTGCGCACGGAGGGCGGACCGGCAGACGCGAGCGCTGGGTCGCTCGCTCAGCCGCGGGGAGATCGCACGACTCGATCCGCATCGGCCGCTCTACGACCCGGACGCGATCGCAGCTCTGAAGTCGCGCTACGCCCGCCCGCTCCGGCGCTCCGACCTCTGACGCCTGCGACGAGTTCGGCCCGTCCCATCGGTCTAGCGATCGCCCCGGCCGGCGGCCTCGGCCGG
The DNA here is from genome assembly GCA_024330215.1 of Candidatus Gaiellasilicea maunaloa. GTDB lineage: Bacteria > Actinomycetota > Thermoleophilia > Gaiellales > Gaiellaceae > Gaiellasilicea > Gaiellasilicea maunaloa. The sequence goes on along the minus strand of JANDLU010000017.1, from coordinate 38,186 downwards.
GGCGATCCCTTCGACCCGCTAGCCGAACAGCCTGGAGAAGACGCCCTGGTCGGTATAGGTGCCCTGCTCCTTGCGGTTCTCGAAGTAGTTCGGATCCTCGAAGAACCCGCAGCCCTCGAGGCTGTCGGGGTCGACGACTGCCGCCACCTGGAAGAGCAGCGGCGGTACCTTGCAGCGCTCATCCCTCGGCGGGGACGTCGCGGCGCCCGCTACCGGGGCGACGACTCCCGCCACCGACACGGTCAACGAAGCGACGATCGCTGCAGCTCGTGTCTTGCTCATGTGGGTCTCCTTTGTCCGTCGTTGGATGCACCTTGGACTTCGGAGCAGGGCCTACAGAAGGTTCACGTGCAATGCGCCCGGCGCGCTCCGCCGGTCCGACCTCGGGGCGCTAGACGATCGCGGCGTAGCCGTCGAGATAGGCGTCGACCATCCGGTCGATTCCGAACCGCGCCACCGCGTGCTCGCGGATCGCCCCCCGATCGAGGCGTTCGGCGAGCCCGACCGCCGCGACCGCCGCGGCGACATCGCCGACGAGGAATCCGGTGGCCCCGTCCTCGATCAACTCCGGCATCGAGCCGCGTGGGAACGCGAGCACAGGCGTCCCGCACGCCATCGCCTCGACGACGCTGTAGCCGAACGGCTCCTCGAACGAGATCAGGTGCAGGAGTGCCTGCGCGCCGCCGAGGAGCTCCGACCGCTCGTCCGGCCCGACCGGCCCGAGGTAGCGGACGTTCTCGCCGTCGAGCCGCGGCGCCACGAGCTCCTCGAAGTAGCGCTCGTCCTGGACGATTCCGGCGAGGATCAGCGGAATCCCCGCCCGCTCGGCGACGTCGATCGCCTCCACCGCCCCCTTGTGGGGATGGATCCGGCCGAAGAAGAGGAGGTAGCCGCCCGGCGTCGCATGGAGCGAGAAGGCGTCGGTGTCGATCCCGTGGTGAATCGTCGCGAGGTAGTCGAGGCTCGGGTGCCGGTCGGCGTCGCTGATCGCGACGTAGGCGGAGCTTGCGTCGTAGCGCTGGTAGACGGGCAGGATCCGCGGCGACGAGAAGCCGTGGATCGTCGTCAGGACGGGCGTCTCGACGAGCTCGCTGTAGGTCAGCGGGAGGAAGTCGAAGCTGTTGTGGATCACGTCGAACTCGGCCGCGCGCTCGAATGCCTGCGCGATGTGCAGGCACTCGCTCACCTTGGGATCGGCCTCGGAATCCTCCGAGTAGCCGCGCGGGACGACGGAGGCGAGGTGGCCCGCGGTGAGCGAGTCGCCGCTCGCGAACAGCGTCACGTCGACGCCGCGCGCGACGAGCCCTTCGGCGAGGAGCGAGGCGAACTGCTCCCAGGGGCCGTAGTGGCGCGGCGGCACCCGCCAGGCGATCGGCGCCAGAATGGCCACGCGTAGGTCGGTCACGGCGCCGGATCGGGAGCGGCGGCGCGAGCGGTCAGGAGCTCGATCGGCACGATCTCGAGCGCCCGGACGTGTGTGGCGCCGAGGACGACCTCGGGCGCGCGACCGGCCTCGTGCGCCTCGAGCCAGCGCGCCGCGCAAAGACACCAGCGGTCGCCCGACTGCACGCCCTCGAATCCCCATTCGGGCCGCGGCGTCGAGAGATCGTTCCCGACCGCCCGGCTGAAGGAGAGGAACTCCTCGGTCATCACGGCACAGACCGTGTGACTGCCGACGTCCTCCGGTCCGGTCGCGCAGCAGGCGTCCCGGAAGAACCCGGTGAGCGGCTCGGCCGAGCACGGCAGCAGCTCGCCGCCGACGACGTTCACATCTGGGTCACGGCTCATCGGGCGAGAGCGTAACGACCTCCACCGCGTAGAGGTCGTACGGGAAGGCCTCGAGGACGCGCTGTCGGGGCTCGGGCACGGTGAAGAAGCGGGGGAGCGCGCGCTCGCCGAGCCACGCGAGGTCGGGCCGGGCGTCGAGCACGGCGTCCACGGCGCTGCGGTCGCCGCCGAGCGCGACGAACTCGATCCGGCCTCGGTGCGGCTCGAGGATGCGCGCGGCGACATCGGCCGCGTCGTCCACGAGCTCGCGGGCCTGCTCCTCGCGGCGCCGGCGGAAGCGGTTGGCGGAGGAGCCGCCCTTCTTGTGGCGGTTCTTGACGAAGCGCGAGCCGACTTTCGAGGCGACGAGCCGCTCGCCCTCGAAGACGCCGACGGCGTAGCCGCCGAGCCGCACGAGCAGGGCAGCGACAACGTGGTCGGCCGCGATCTCCTCGAGCAGAGGTGCCGCGCGGACGCGGTCGTACTCGGCCTCGTGCGCCAAGCCGAACGGCGGCCGGATCTCCAAGCTCTCGCCCTCGTCGGGCTCGATCCGGACGGTGCCGCCGGCGTAGGTCGTCCGGCCGCGCACTCCTTCCCCCGGCTCGAGGCGCTTGCGGAGATTGTCCCGCCCGATGTGGCGCCGCGTCATAGCGTCTCTGACACGGTGTCTGACACCGTCTCTGGCACGGTCTCCGACACCGTCTCTGACACCGTGTCTGACACCGTCTCTGGCACCGTCTCTGGCACCGTGTCTGACACCGTCTCTGGCACCGTGTCTGGCACCGTCCGTCTCACACGCCGAGGTCGACGACGGTGGCGCCGTCGGCCGAGTCGCTTTCGTGGCCGCTGACGAGCGGGTGAGTTGCCAGCTCGTCCCGGACGGCCTTTCGGACCACGCCGGTGCCGCGCCCGTGGATGACGCGAACGGTCGGGAGGCCAGCGAGCGCGGCAGCGTCGACGAAGGAGCGGACGGCCTCGCGCGCCTCTTGCCCTGTTTGTCCGCGCACGTCCAGCTCGTCGGAGATGTCGCCGCTCGCGGAGGCGAGGACGCGTATTGCCGGCGCGTCGTCGACCGGACGGGCGCTGCGGGAGTCGGGGCGCAGCCGAGCGAGCGCAATTCGGACACGATGCCCGCCGGTGCCGACGACCTCCGCCTCGTCGCCGTCGATCGCCGCGATCGTGCCGCGGACACCGACGGCCGGCGCCTCGACCGGATCGCCGACGGCCAGCGGGCCTTGAAGGGGGAGCGGCCGGTCGAGCGCCCGAAGCGCATGCTCGGCGCGGGCGGCCCGACTCGAGGCCGCACCGAGGCTCCGGTCACGGTCGCGCTCCGCCCGCGCGACTCCGGTGGGCGCGGCTCGGCCCGCCTCCCGCTGGCGGCGGCGCGCGACGCGGATCTCCTCACGCAGCTCCTGTAGCTCGGCGCGGGCGGCGGCGAGGTCGCGCGCGGCCTCGGCGACGGCAAGCTCTCGCTCCTTCGCGGCCGAGGCACGGACCTTCTCGATCTCGGCTCCGAGCTCCGCTTCGCGTTCACGTGCTCGCTCGCCGACCTCCCGCACCTCCGTGCGCTCTCGCTCTGCGGCCTCACGCTCCTCGAGCGCTGCCCGCTCCGCCGACTCGGCCTCGGCGAGCAGTTCCGCGATCCGCAGCCGCTCGGGCGCGACGCGGCTGCGGGCATCCACGACGACCGACTCGTCGAGTCCGAGACGCTCGGCGGTCTGGAGCGCGTGCGAGGTGCCCGGCCGCCCGAGTGCGACCCGGTAGAGGGGTGCGTGCGTCTCGGGATCGAGCCCGGTCGCGGCATTCACGGCGCCCGCCGTCGCGCTCGCCCACTCCTTCAGCTCCGGGTAGTGCGTCGTCACGATCGTCAGCCGCGCCTGACCGGCGAGCTGCGCGAGAAGCGCCTGCGCGAGCGCCGATCCTTCGACGGGATCCGTGCCGGACGCGAGCTCGTCGACGAGCACGAGCGACCGCCCCGTCGCCGAGCCGAGGATCGCGACGAGGTTCCTGATGTGGCCGGAGAAGGTCGAGAGGCTCATCTCGATCGACTGCTGGTCGCCGATGTCCGCGAGCACCTCATCGAACACCGGCAGCGCTGCCGTAACCGCCGGCGGGCGCAGCCCGGACTGGTGGAGGAGTGCCGCCAGGCCGAGCGTCTTCAGAGCGACGGTCTTGCCACCGGTGTTGGGGCCGCTGATGACGAGCGCGCGCAAGGAGCCGAGGTCGAGGTCGATCGGAACCGCGGCCGCGGGGTCGAGCAGCGGGTGCCGCGCGCCGAGGAGGCGAACCTTGTCGGCGACCTCCACGGGCGAGCCGCGCCAGCGTCGCGAAAGCGTGCCGCACGCGAGGGCGAGGTCGATCGCGGCCGTCGCCTCGTCAAGCGCCTCGAGCGACGGCGCCCGCTCACCGACAGCCGTCGAGAGCTCGCGCAGGATCCGCACGACCTCCTCGCGCTCGGCGCCCGCGGCCTCCGACTGGCGGTTCACCAGCTCGACCACCTGGAACGGCTCGACGAAGAGGGTCTGGCCCGAGCCCGAGGCGTCGTGGACGATTCCGGGCACGCGGCTTCGCGCGCTCGCCTTCACCGCGAGCACCGGGCGTCCGCCGCGCTGAGCGACGAAGTCCTCCTGGAGGTGCTCGCGTAGGCCGGGCGAACGCGAGAGCCGGCGCAGCTCGTCGGCCACGCGCTGCCTGCCCTCGCGTAGCTCCGCCCGTAGCTTCCGCAACCGGGGCGAGGCGGTGTCGCGGAGGTCGGAGCCGTCCTCCTCGACGCGGCGGCCGATCCCCTCGGCGAGCGGCGCCAGCGTGGGGTCGATCTCGTCCGCGAGCTCGGCGAGGAGCGGCGCGAGCTCGGCGTGCTCGTCGAGGGCGGCGCGGGCGCGGAGGCCGCCGCCGATCGTGAGCCCGACGTCTGTCAAAGCCTCTGGAGTGAGGACGCCGCCGAGCGCCGCGTGCGCGGCGGACTCGCGGACATCGCGGATCCCGTCGAGCGGTGGCTCGACGGACTGGTCGAGGAGCGCGATCGCCTCCGCCGTGAGGGCCTGGCGCCGAGCGACCTCGTCGGCATCCGCCGAGGGGACGAGCGCCCGTGCGAGCTCGGCGCCGGCGGACGTCGCCGTCGCGTCGGCAAGCCGCTCGGCAATCACGGGAAAGTCGAGGACGGTGAGGGCTTCGCTGTCCACGCGACGAGTGTACGAACCGCGCGGCGCGAGCGAGGGACAGTCCCTGGGACGTGTCCCAAGCAGCCCTGTCCGACCGGGACGGGTCCGAGGGTCTGTCCCTGCTAGCGGCGGCGGATCAGCGTCACGCCGTCGCGAACGGTCAACATCACGCAGACGACCTGCTCGTCCTGCACGATACGGTCATTGAACTCGCGCAGCGCGCGGGTGTCGTCGGTGTCGTCGTCGCTCTCCACGAGCACGCGGCCGCTCCAGAGCACGTTGTCGACGACGATCAGGCCACGGGGCGCGAGCCGCTCCAGCGCCGCCTCGTAGTACGCCGCGTAGCCGGACTTGTCGGCGTCGATGAAGACGAGGTCGTAAGGCCCGGGCAGCCGCTCGAGCGCGCGGTCGGCAGGGCCGACGTGGACGGTGATCCGGTCGGCCCACTCGGTCCGGTCGATCCAGCCGGAGGCGACCTCCGCGTGCCGCGGCTCGAGCTCGAGCGTGTCGATCGTCCCGTCCGGCGGCAGCGCGCGGGCCATCGAGATCGCCGAGTAGCCGGAGTACGTGCCGATCTCGAGGACGCGGCGGGCACCTGTCAGGAAGACGAGGAACTCGAGCAGGCGGCCCTCGAGCTCGCCGGTGAGCATCTGCGGCGACGGAAGCGTCGCGCGGGTCTCCGCCGCGAGCTCGTCGAGGAAGGGGCCGGCCGGCGTCGTATGCGCGGCCGCGTAGGCCTCGATCTCCTCGGGAACGACGAACGTCACGGCTCCACGCCGTACGCCTCGGTGAAGGCGTCCTGCGCATAGGCGACCGATGCGTGCGCGAAGCCCCTGTCGCCCCAGGCCGTGCCCCAGCTATTGCGGACGACGAACGTCGTCTCGGTATAGCCGACGAGCGCGATCGCGTGCCCGCCCCGCGCCGTCTGTGATTGGTAGACGTCGAGCTTCCCCTTGTTCTCGGTCGCGCGGTCCCAGGTCGAGTCGACGTCGAGGCGCGTCAGGATCGGGCCCTTGGTGGCGAGCCAGAGCCGCCAGTTCTCGAGGTTGCGTCCGAGGTTGAAGTACATGCTGATCTTGAGCTGTGCGGCGATCGCATAAAAGGTCTTTGCGTTGCCCGGGTAGGTCTGTCCCGTAGCAAACGGGAGCACGGAGTCGCGGACGGCGCCGAACTTGCGCGAGACCTCGAGTGCCGCCTTGAGGCTCGTTCCCTCCGCCTCGACGAACGTAGTCGGGCGCGTCTTGAAATCGTCGGTCTCCTTGGCCGCCATCCACTGGAAGCGCGGCGAGATCAGCTCGTTCTGGGCGATCCGATTCGTCTTCACGAAGTGCCAGCGGAGGATCGCGTCGGCGCACGCCCAGCCGACGCAGGAGCCGGTCGAGCCCTGATCCTGGATCTTCCACCAGGTCTGGCGCAGATCCTTCTTCGCCGGAACGCGAGGCGCCGTGTCGAGCACGCCCGAGTCCTCGGCGGTGTCGAGCTTCCAGTCGTCCTCGCGCTCGCGCGAGGGGATGCAGTTGAGAATCCGCTTCGGTTGCCGTCGCGCTCTCGCCATCTCGCTCTCCTGTCCCAGTGCCTGCGGCGCGCCGCAGGAGCCCGGGAGGGCACGCGCCACCTTCTCCGGCCATGCTCCTGCGCGCGCGCTGGCGAGTCAAGTCCGGCGGCTACGTTCTCCGAGATGGAGACCGGTTCCCTGCCGCACGCACGACGCCTTCGGATCGCGGCGGTGGTGCTGCTCCTCGCCTGGTTCTTCTCGCCTCGGTTGCAGAGCTGGGTTCCCCTGTGGCTCCCATTCCTCGGCTTCGCCGCGCTCGAGGCGCATTTTCTCGTCGCCGGTCTGCGGGAGCGGGGAACGGCTCCCGGGGCTCGAGGACGCAGTCCGCAGCCGGAAGACATCGCCGAGCTCGGGGGCGAGGAGTGGCTCGAGCCTGTGCTCGTGCGGATCGACGGAGACGACGTCTGGCTCCCGGGAACGGGCAAGACCGACGAGGAGGTGGCGGAGTTGATCGAGGAGAGCCGCGAGCGGCTGCGACGCGGCGAGCCTCCGTACGAGCCCGAAGAAGCGGAGGCGCCAGCTTCGAGGCCGTTCCGGCGGCGCTTCCTGGCCCGGGTCGAGGGGGTCGCCGTACTCGCCGCGCTCGCATTCGTCCTGTTCGTGCTGCTGCGGGATGGAGGCTGGGACGGACTCGACGGGGCCGAACGAGCCAGGACCGAAGCGCTCCTGTCGTCACAGGCGCAACGAATCGCCGGCCACGAGGCGCGCGTCCACTGCGACGCAGAGGGCGAGGCGGTCGGGATCGTCCAGCACGCGGACGGGCTGGCCGAGATCGGCGGCTCGAACGCCTATCTGACCCCGGCGATCTGCTACCGACTCCACCGGCTCGCGTTCGAGGCCGACGAGGGATCGTTCAGCCAGACCGCCAGGGCGATCGCCGTCCTCGCCCACGAGTCCTGGCACCTCCGCGGCGAGGCAAACGAGGGAATCGCGAACTGCTACGCCTTCCAGAGCGGGGTTTCGCTCGGCCGGCGGCTAGGCCTCTCGGAGCGGACGGCGGCGCGGATGATGCGCCAGCAGCTCGCAGACAACGCGACGGTGGCACGGTCTGCGCCGGCGTACCTCGTGCCGGCGGAGTGCCGCGACGGCGGCAGTCTCGATCTCGCCCCCGGCCGAAGCCCATTTCCTTAGATATGCGTCTGAAGGGACACGTTCGTATGCTTGTCGACGCTTCTGCTTAGGCCACTGTCGCGCTCGACTCGGCGAGCTCGACGAACCGACACAGAGCATTCGCGAGCCGCATTTGCTCGATCGTGCGCGCGTTCACCTCGAGAAGGCGCGGCGAGCAAACGAGATACGCGAGGCAGCGCGCCCGCGAGATCGCCACATTGAGGCGGTTGCGCGAGAGCAGGAACTCGAGCCCTCGCGGGACTTCCTCGCCGCTCGAGCTCGCCAGCGAGTAGAGGACGACGGTCGCCTCCTGTCCCTGGAACTTGTCGACCGTGCCGACTCGCACCAGTTCCGGGAGCGCCGCCTTCAACGCATTCACCTGCGCGTTGTACGGCGCGACGACCATGATCTCGCTCGCGAGCACGCCCGCAGCACGAAGCCGCTCGACCTCGACGCGCACGACCGCCACCTCCTCCGGCGACTCCTGCCTCTGCCCCTCGTGCGGCACCGCGAGATACCGCAGACCGGTCCCGACCGGCGTCGACCGCCCACGCGCAATGTCCGCCGGCTCGAGCCGCCCCTCGTAGAACTCCTCCGAGATGTAGCCGCAGACGTCCGGATGCAGCCGGAACGTGAGCTCGAGAAAGAGGCCGCGGTCGGCCGGGACGGTCGCGTGCTCGCCGAGCAGGTGCTTCAGCACCGAGGCGTCGCTCCCGGACGGATGCATCCCCTGCAGCACCTGATCGAGCTGGAGCGGATCGCCGACGAGCACGAGGTTCCGCGCAGCCGTGCCCAACGCGAGCGCGTCGGCCAGCGACACCTGCCCCGCCTCGTCGACGAAGAGATAGTCGAGCGTCGCGTCGTGTCGCTCGTTCGAGAACAGCCACGCGGTTCCCGCGGCGAGGTCGCAGTCGACGCACTCCTCGCCCGAGGTCACGTTCTCGACGCTCGGGCCGTCGTAGTACGACTCCGGATTGCCGCTGCTTGCCTTCTTCAGGCCACGGAAGACGAGCCCGAGCTCGGCCGCCGCCTCCTCCACGGCCGCGAGCAGGTTGTGGATCGCCTTGTGACTCGTCGAGGCGACGCCGACCGTCTTGCCGGCGGCGATCAGATCCGCGATCAGGCGTCCCGACGTCCAGGTCTTCCCCGAGCCGGGCGGCCCCTGGATCACGAGGTGCCGGCCGTCGAGCGAGCGCACGAGTTCCTTCATCTCGTCGAGGTCGGTCGTCTGCACGGGCCACCCGAACGGCTCCCGCCGGAGCACGGACTCGAGCGCGGGATAACGGCCGCCGCCGACGAGGAGCGAGCGCCCGAGCCGCTCGAGCGCATCCTCCTGGTCGTCCGTGTCGTACGGCCGGCCGGGGATGAGCGCCGCCGGCAGATCCACGTCGTCGAACGAGCCTCCACGCTTGAGCACGAGCCGCCGTGCCTCGCGATCGAGCTCGAGGATCTCGCCGGGCGAGCGGCGCGTCTTCGGATCGAACGTCTGCCGGCCCTGCCCGAGCTTGTGCTCCTGCGCCGGGAAGCTGAGCGTGTAGGCCCAGGAGCGGTCGACGCGCACCCGCTCGGCGACGTTCTCGAGCCCGGAGATCGAGTCGGCGTCCTCGAGCAGCTCCTCGGGCGTCTTCTCGATGCGGTCGAAGAACGCCCACCACACCGGCTTGCGCTCGCGGTCGTGGTAGTCGAGGAGCTGTGCGGCGAGCTCGTGTCCCGCTGCGAGGAGCTCCGCCCGCAGCGCCGCCCGCTCCGCCTTGGCCTCCGGCACGGGCTTCGACTCCTTCGGCTCCGGCAGCGGGAACGGCCCGTGGGCAGCGAGCGATTCGTCGCGGAGCCCGAGCAGCCAGTCGCGCAGGAGCCGCGTCGCGATGCAGTCCTCCCGGTTGTACTCGTCGATCCGGTCGAGCAGCGCCTGCTCGCCGGTCTGCATCCACTGCTCGAAGACGATGATCGACGTCCCCCCGTCCTGGACTTCGGCCTGGCGACGGAAGTCTAGGAAGACCTCCAGTTCCTTCAGCCCGTAGCCTGGGACAGCCGCGCGGATCCCGTTGCGGACGACCTTGTAGAGGTCGACGAAGACGTTGCGGCGGAGGAGGTCGTCGAGCTCCGCTTCGCGGGTCCCGTAGCGACCCATCAGCCGTCGGAGCGCCGCGATCTCGTACTGCGCGTAGTGGTAGACATGCAGATCCGGATACTCGGCGAGCCGCTCGTGGACGAGGTCGACGAACGTCTCGAACGCGATTCGCTCCGTCGCGTGATCGTGCGCGTGGAGCGGCGTGAACTCGCCATCCACGTCGAGGATCCCCCAGAGGTACTCGAGCCCGCCGCTCGAGTCCCAGAACGGGTTGCCCTCGAAGTCGAAGAAGAGATCGCCCGGGGAGGGATCGGGCAGGAGCGCGAAGCCGGCCTCGGGTTGCGGCTTCAGCAGGATCAGGCCGATGTCGCCCGTCTCGCGTCGGCGGTGCTGGAGCTCGGCCTGATCGTGGAGCCGCTCCCAGACGTCGGCGTCGAGCCCCTGCGGCATCGGCTCGTCGGGTGCGAGCCCGAATTGCGCGAGCGACCCGATCCCGGCGGCGCCGAGCTTCTCGATCTGGCTGCGCCGGATCCCTGCGACCCGCGAGAGATGGTCGACCGCGTCCCAGTACCCCTCGCAGCGGGGCTTGAAGTCGCAGATCCGGCAGTGAGAGACGGGATAGGGCTCGGTCGCGGGCGGGTCTGCGACGAACGCCTCGAGCCGGGAGCGCAGCCGCCGGTAGTAGGCACCGAACTCCCGCGGGCGGAAGGACGCCCGCTCGCCCGAGCCGAGGAGAACGTGGATTCGCTCCGGCGCGCGCCCCTGGATCCGCCCGACCTCGTCGTCATAGAAGAGGAGCTGGAGGATGTACGCGGGCTTGGCGGAGCGCGCGAGCTTGGTGTCGAGCGCCTCGTAGCGGCCGTCCGGCTGCTTGACGAGGAAGTCGGCGACGCCGCGCCAGCGCTCGCGGATGAAGACGGCCTGGTAGATCACGTCGGCCTCGCCGGCGAGGATCGCAGCCGCCGTCTCGCGCGCCCCGCGCGCGAAGTCGCCATCCGGATCCGCGATCTCGAGCACGGTGAGCCCCTCGGCCCGTAGCGAGTCGAGGTAGGCGCGCTCGTGCTCGAGCCCCTTGCGGAAGATCAGCTCGGCCTGCTCGTTCTCGACCTCGGGCCGCTCGATCGCCCCGTGCGCGTATGCGAGCGAGAGCGTCGTCAGGTGCTCGCAGGCGAGGAATGCCGTGACGTCGGACGGGGAGAGGTGGAGGCGGTCGTCGTCGAGGTGCATCTACGAAGAGTCGCCGACGAGGCGGTCGGCGCTTACGTGCGCAGCTCCACGAAGCCGGCGGCGGCGAAGTCGCCGTCGAAGGCGAGGGCCTCCCGGATCCGCAGCTTGCGCATCAGCGCGAAGCTCGTTGGGTCCACGAACGAGTACTCACGCTCGTCGACCGGCGGCGTACGAATGTCCACGTGTCGCCATGGATCAGGTTCGACGTGAGTACGTCAGTTCAGCAGAGTGATGTAAGGGGCGCGGGAATCCTTGCTCGAGCAGCCAGACGTATCCCTCGAGCATCGCGCATCCCAGCTCGGCATCGAATCCCGGTGTCGCGGCGACGAGATCGCAGCCCTCTCGCAGAACCGCCGAAGCGCGCGGGAACGCCGGAAACGAAGCTGAACCGCCCATCGATCCGGGTGCCGGAGCGCCCATGTCTCGCCGATGCGCCGGCGCTCGAAGTCGTGCAGGCTGTCGACAGGGGACTTGAACCCTTCACGGTTAGCGGCGCCGCACGTGCTCGATGACGGCCGCTGCAATCGCCTCGACCCCGCGCCGCGACGCGATTACGACCGGCGTCGAGCCCGAGTCGCGGGTGTAGAGCCTCGACACCTTGTGTGCGAGCTCGGACGAGCCGCCGATCACGACGAGGTCGGCCCAGACGAGGTCGCGCTGCGCCTCGGGTCGAGTCCGCCGCTCGGTCCCGTCGACGAGCCGGAGCTCGATCCAGCCGCGAAGAGCTCCGAGCTCGCGCCGGACCTCGGGCGAGCCGCCGACGACGACGAGCCGCCGCAGCCCGCCCGCCTCGCACGCCTCGACGAGCTCCGCGAGCGCGCGATCGTTGCGCGAGCCGCCGCAGCGAGTGCAGGCGGACGCGGCGACGGTGACGACCTCTCGCCCGCCCGCGTCGGTGCGCGCCGCGCACGAGGCGCAGAAGCGGGCGAACCGAAGGTCGATCGCCGCACGGGCGCGGTCGAGCTTGGCCTCGGAGAGCCGGCTCTTGCGCGGGTTCGTGATCCCCTCGGCCTCGAGCACCGCGCGCCCGCGCTCCGCAGACGCGCCGACGAGCCCGAGCGAGGCGAGAAAGTCCGTGAGCGCGAGATCGCTCATCGAGTCGAGCGTATCGGCCCACATCGCGTATGAGGGCGCGGCGCCCGTCCACGTTCGCTGGCGGATCGGTCGGGTGGCAGCCAGCCGCGCGCGCGGCGGGTGGAGCACGGCGCAGTGGGCGAGCTCCGGGATATCCATGGGCGGCACGAGCACTTTGCCACCGAGCTCCGCGGCCTGGCGCAGGTCGCGTCGGTGTCCGCGACGGCGAAGGCGGTCGCCCAGTTCGGCTGCACGTCGCCCATCTCCGCATTGATCTGGAAGAGACCGCCGACGCGCTTGTCGCCGAGCTCGAGCACGCGGTAAGGCTCTCCCTCGCCCATCGGCATCGTGTCGATCTCGTAGCCGAGGACGGCGCGACAGAACGTCTCGGCTGCCTCGGCATCGTTGGTCCGACACACGACCCCGGTTGGATCCTTCGCGACGAGCATCCGGCCGAGCGAAGACATCGAGGGCTCCACGATCAGCGTGCCTCCTGCCTCGCGGATCTTGACGGCGGTTGCGTCGTCGTCGTCGCTTGCGATGTACGTCGACCAGAAGGACGGCATCCCCTCCTGCTGCGGCGGCATCGCGGCGGCGACAGGCTTCCCGTCCTTCGAGAGCATCGTGTAGCCGCCTGCCTCGGGCCTCGGATCCTGCTCGGCCACCCAGCCGAAGAGGTCGGAGTAGAACGAGACGGTGCGGTCGAGCTCCGGGCTCATCACGTCGACCCAGCACGGCGTGCGGGGGAAGAACTCGGTGAACTCTCGCATGGCAGCTCCTTCGCGTGGTGGACGCTGGTCAGTCCGTGGACGGTTTGTTGCGGATTCGTTGCATTGTCGAGACGAACCGGCGACAGCTCGTCAGGCAGGCTGGAAGGCGATGACCCTCAACCTCGTGAAGCCACCGCTGCCGCTCTCCTACCTCGTCTTCCTGCCGGTGCTCGCGGGGCCGTATCCGGGTGCGGGAAACGAGCACGAGGCCCGGCGCCGGCTCGGGTGCGTGCTCGAGGAAGGATGCGACCTCTTCATCGACCTGACCCAGCTCGGCGAATGCGAGCCGTACGCCCATCTGCTTCCGCCGAGCGCGCGGCACGTCCGGATGCCGTTGCGGGCCGGTGCGGTTCCCTCGCAAGCGCAGATCGACGAGATCGTGGCGGCGATCGACCGCTTCTCGGCCGCGGAGGGCTGGTTCCTCTACGTTCACGACGCCAACGGGATCGGACGGGTCGGAACGGCGATCGGCTGCTGGGTCGGAAGCATGCCCTACTTGTCGCGCGACCCGCTCGGCTTTCTCGACGAGCTCCGACGCTCGATCGAGGAGCCGTGGCGGAGCTCCCCGTCGCTACCGGAGCAGCGGACGTTCGTCCGTCGGTGGTCGCACGCGCGGCGGCAGACGTCGCTTCACCTGGCCAAAGGAGGGAGCCTGTAGGCCATCACGATCGCATCGACATAGTCGCTCTCACGCCGATAGTGCTCGCGGCGCAGCCCTTCGCGCTCGAAGCCGAACGCCTCGTAGAGCCGGAGGGCAGGCTCGTTCCAGGGAAAGACGTGGAGCTCGAGTTTGCGCACGCCCGCGTCTCGCGCCCACGCGACCGCCTGCTCGAGCAGTGCGCGGCCGATCCCGCGCCGCCGATGGCCGGCGGCGATCATCAGTCCGAGATCCGCGACGTGGTGGCTCGACGGGTGCGTATCCCGCGCGAGCGAGAGTCGCCCGATGAGTTCCCCGCCGGCCTCGGCGACGAAGACAGCCGCATGCGGATAGCGCTTCAGCGCTCGCAGATAGCGACGCTCCTCCGTGACGGTGCGCCAGCCGTCCGTGTTCAGGAGCCAGCCGCCCTCCTCGCGGCCAACCGCTGAGCCGAGCTGGACGAGCGTCGCCGCGTCCTCGGGTCTTGCCGGCCGGATCGTGACGGTCGGCTCCGCTCGTGCCGGCCCCGGCGAGCCTCCGCCGCTCATACGACGATGCCGTGGCCGCCGCGGCGCGGATCGCCTGCGGCGTCGAGCGAGCCGTCAGCGCGCAGCTCGACCGCGGAGACGCCACCGAAGTAGAGGTTCAGGCTTTGCCAGGGACTCACCTCCCAGACACCCTCGGGCAGCTCCTCGGCGGCGGCCGCGGGCCATCCTCCTTCGAGATGGAGCTCTCGCTCGCCGACCACATGGAACCGGGGTGCGGTGATCGCCTCGCCGACGGCGGCTCCGCTGATCACCGCGTCTGCGACCTGCGCGATCGCACCGGCGAGACGCACCGAGCCGGCGCTCCCGAGTACGAGTCGCGGCCGCCCCTCCTCGAGCACGAGCGTCGGCGTCATCATGCTCGCGAGACGCTCGCCCGGGATGAGCTCGCCGCTACCGATCACGTCGAACTCGCCGAGCATGTTGTTGAGCTGCGTCCCGCCCCGGTGGACACCCGAGCCCGCGCCGAGCGTCGACGAGAGCCCGGCTGCGTTCCCGGCCGCGTCGATCACCGAGATGTGTGTCGTGCCGGCGATCCCGCCAACGGACTCGGCTCCATAGGCCTCCCGAAGCGCCTGGGCGCGACCGTCGAGAGAGGTGCTCGCCCCGAAGCCCGCGAGCGCCGCGGCCACGATCGCTCCGCCGCGCGAGGGAGCCGGGGTCGTGAGTACCTCCCGGCCGTCGATCGTGCTGCGCAGAGGCTCGCGCTCGACGGGGCGGTAGGCATCGAGATCCGACTCGAGCTCGGGCAGGAGCCCGCGCACGGCCGCGACGGGATCAGCGCCGATCCGTTCGAGCGTCGCGGCAAGCTCGCTCGTGTCGAGGTGGTCGGCGTCGGCGTAGATCCGCCGTCCACCGTCGTCGCGTTGCAGGACGGCGACGAGGATCTCGTGCAGGAATGCCTGCGCCTCGCTCACGTCGACGCCTGCCCGAGCGATCTCGATCGCCGGCGCAACGAGCTCCTCCCAGCGAAGCTGCCCGAATCGCCGATGCGCATCCCTCAGTCCCGGCAGCAGGCCGGGGACGGCGATCGATCCCTCGCCCACGTGGTAGCTCTGCGTCGTCGAGCCGAAATCGACGGTGAGGTGCTCGATCTCGCCGAGTGCCTCGGCCGGAACCGAGAAGAAGCAGTCGAGGAGCGTCGCCTCCCCTTCGACGTGGGCGAGAAGGAAGCCGCCGCCCGCCGGCCCGGTGAGCGGCCCCTCCGTCACGAACGCCGCGAAGGCCGCTGCGATGCACGCATCGACGGCGTTCCCGCCGTTTTCGAGTACCCTGGCGCCCGCCTCGGCGGTCAGGGGGTGGCCGGCCGCAATCGCGCCTCTCATGAACAGAGCGTAAAGCTCTGGAGTTTCTGCCGATAAGAAGGCAGGACCGAGTCATGAACCACGAATGTTGGAGACGCATGCACGCACTCGCAGCACACAAGCGCCAACTCGCTTTCGGGCTCGCTTCACTGGGCCTCGTCGCCTTGATCGCCTCGACGCCGCAGCTCCTCGGCGACGAGGTGCGTGAGGGTTTCGGCAGTCTCGACGCCGCGAGCCCGGCGTGGTTGTGGACGGCGGCGGTCGGCTTCGTGCTCTCGCTCGCCGCCTCCGGATGCGCGTGGCGGTCTGCGCTCCTGCGCTGCGGCGGTCGAACGTCGAGGCTCGACTCGGCGGCGCGGTACGGCTGCGGCTCGCTGCTCAACTCCTTCGCACCGGCTCGGCTCGGCACGGCGCTGCGGTTCGCTCTCTTCGCACGCACGCTCGACGGCGAGGCGCGGATCTGGACTGCCGGCGGGGTCGGCACCTCCGTCGGGGTCGCCCACATCGCCTGGCTCGCAGCGTTACTCGCGTTCGGCGCCGTCACCGGCGCCCTGCCGGCGTGGCCGCTCGCGATCATCGCGGCCGTCGTCGCCGTTGCCGTCGCGCTCGCCTACTTCACGCGTAGCTCGCGTCCCCGCGGCCGCGTCGCCCACGTGCTCGACGCATTCCATGCGCTCGGCCGCTGTCCACGTGCGGCGGGCCAGCTCCTCGGCTGGATCGGGCTCGCGACGGTCGGCCGCGTCGCCGCGGCGACAGCGGTGTGCACGGCGTTCGGGATCTCCCGCCCGCTTGCCGCCGCTCTCCTGATCGTGCCTGCGCTCGAGCTCGCCGGAACCTTGCCGCTGACGCCCGGGAACATCGGCGTCGCCAGCGCCGCGATCGTCTTCGCGCTCAAAGCGCACGGAACTGCGATCGACACGGCGATCGCGGCAGGAATCGCGTTCAGCGCGGTGGAGACGGTGACGAGCATCGCCTTCGGCGTCGGCAGCACGCTCTATCTCCTCGACGGGCAGGCCCCGGGCTTCCGCCGTTATGCGCTTGTGGGCGTGTCAGCCACGGGCTGCCTGGCTCTCGGCGCCGCGTTCGGCGCGACCGTGGTCATGCCGCTCGTCTAGCTGCGCAGAAAGCTCGGAGGCTCGAGTGGGTCGTCCGACCGCGTTGTCCGCGGGCTCGATCCGGAGAAGCTCGAAGTCGGTTGACGCCGAAGCTTGCCGCCGAGGCCGGTGGCGACGACCGTGACCCAAACCTGGCCGGCGAGACGCTCGTCGACGGTGGCACCGAAGATGATGTTCGTGTCATCGGTCGCGGCTTGCCGGACGAGCTCCGCGGCGTCGTTCACCTCGAGCAGGGTCAGATCCTCGCCGCCCGCGATCGAAAGCAGAATGCCGCGGGCACCGACGATCTCCGTGTCGATGAGCGGCGAGCGAAGCGCCCGTTCGGCAGCTTGCTTGGCGCGATCCTCGCCTGTCGCGAAGCCGATCCCCATCAGCGCCGAGCCGGCGTCGGACATGATCGTCCGCACGTCGGCGAAGTCCAGGTTGATCAGGCCGGGCATCGTGATCAGGTCGGTGATTCCCTGGACGCCCTGACGGAGAACGTCGTCGGCGATCTTGAACGCGTCGAGCATCGAGGTCGAGCGGTCGAGCACCTCGAGTAGCCGGTCGTTCGGGATCACGATCACGGTGTCGCAGGCGGCGCGGAGCTCCTCGACACCGACCTCGGCCGAGCTCTTGCGGCGCGAGCCCTCGAACCGGAACGGGGTCGTGACGATGCCGACCGTGAGCGCGCCGAGCTCGCGCGCGATCCGCGCGACGACGGGGGCTGCGCCGCTGCCGGTGCCGCCGCCCTCGCCGGCGGTGACGAAGACCATGTCGGAGCCGCGGAGCGCATTCTTGATCTGGTCGTAGCCATCCTCGGCGGAGCGACGGCCGATCTCCGGCTCGGCGCCCGAGCCGAGCCCCTGGGTCAGATCGCGGCCGATGTGGAGCTTGACCGGCGCGTCGGAGAGCTGGAGCTGCTGCATATCGGTGTTGACGGCCAGGAACTCGACGGCCGAGATCCCGGCGTCGATCATGCGGTTGACCGCGTTCAAACCTGCGCCGCCGACGCCGACGACGCGGATCACGGCGAGGTACGAGGTCGAGTCGGGTCGCGTCGCGTACTCGAGCCGTGGCGCAGGCTCGGGCATCGCCTCGAGGAAGCGGCTCGTCGGCGGTTCGTACGGGCGCTCGCGCCGGGTCGACTCCGGGCTCGCCGGGGACGCTGCGGGGACTCCCGCGCCGGGGGCCGGCACGGCGACGGTGGGAGCGGCGGCGGGCTCAACGGCGTCAGGCTCGGGCAGACCCGGCTCCGGCCGCGCGAAATCGGGGACGTGCTCGACCGTCTGCTCCTGCGGCTCCTCCGCTGCCGCGGCTCGCGAAGCGGCTCTCCGCCGCTTTGGCTGCTCGGCCGGGCTCTCGGGCGCTGCACGCTCGGCGGCCGCGTTCTCCGGCACGGCCCCGGCCGCCGGCGGGTCCTCGGCCTGCCGCTGGGCGGCCTCGGTCGCGCGGAAGAGCTCGGCGAGCGGCCCCTCACGCATGCTCGCGCGATTTCGCGCCATGGAGCACCTCCTTCGCCAGGTCGCGGTAGGCCTCCGCGGCCGTGCCGGTTGGGTCGTACTTCATTATGGACGAGCCCTTCACCGGCGCCTCGGCGTAGCGCACCGTCTTGCGGATCCGCGTCTTGAAGACGAGCTCGCCGAAGTTCTCCTCGAGGATCTCGATCGCCTCGCGGGCGTGCAGCGTCCGGGCGTCGAACATCGTCGGCAGAATCCCTTCGATCTTGACGTCCGGGTTCAGGTTCTCGCGCACCATGGCCAAGGTGTTCTCGAGCTGGACGAGGCCGCGAAGCGAAAGATACTCGCACTGAACCGGGACGATCACCCCGGTCGCCGCGACGAAGGCGTTGATCGTCAGGAGGCCGAGCGACGGCGGCGTGTCGACCATGATGAAGTCGTAGGCGTCGCGCACCTCGAACAGGGCCTTCTCGAGCGCGCGCTCCCGGCCGATCATCGCGGAGAGCGCGAGCTCGGCACCGGCGAGGTCGATCGACGAGACGGCGACGTCGACCTCGGCCCGGTGGATGATCTCGGTGATCGGCAGACGGTGGACGAGCACGTCGAACATCGAGCGCTCGATCGCGTCCGGATTCATCCCCTGGCTCATCGTCAGGTTGCCCTGGGGGTCGAGATCGATGACGAGGACCCGGTGACCCAGCTCCTTGAACGCGACCCCGAGGTTGAGTGTCGTCGTCGTCTTCGCGACGCCTCCCTTTTGGTTGGCGAACACGATCACCCTCTGCAACGACGTCTCCTCGGTGGGGGTATGCGACCGGACGTTCGGTCGCGGAAGCAGGCGCATGAGTCCCATGTGGACTCGCATTTCAAGCCTACCCCGGTTTTTCCTTCACACCTCGGTTCCTTCACCGTCGCCGTACTCGAGCGACTCGAGCCGCCCGATCAGGCCGAGCCCGCGAAAGAAGATCTTGTTCGAGCGCGGGTAGTACGCGAGGTCATTGGGATCGCGGGTGCCGTAGGCGAGATATGCGAGCCCGTCGCTCCCGGCGCGGAAGGCGTGGGCGAGACGCGTTCCGGCCGGGCGGGCGACAACGCTGCCCTCACGGACCGAGTGTGTCTGTCGCTCGGTGACCGAGACGCTCTGCGGCGCCGGCCAGAGCTCGAGCTCGCCGCCTCCCTCGAGCACGACGAAGAGCTCCTCCTCGACGGAGTGACAGTGCGGCACGGCACCGAGCAGGCCCGGATCCACGCGGACGTGCTTGATCCCGGTCCGCTCGCTGCCCGCGGCTCGCCCGAGGTCGCGCCAGTCGCGGGCGACGTCCTCGGACCGTCGCTCGCTGACAGGCACGTCGTCGAGGTGGACGATCCAGGCAGGCAGCTCGCTGGACGCGGCAACGTCTGGCTCGCCGGCCTCGACCTCGAGCTTCCAAGGATGGTCGTCCTCGGCCCCGGTTCGAACCCAGGCGCCGAGGCCCCAGGAGACGCCCGCCCGCGGAAGCCGCGCGCCGCTCGCGAGATGCCGCTCCCCGAACGCGAGCACCTCGAGCCCGTCCACGCCTGCGCGGAGGGTGTGCGCCTCGGTCCGTGCGGTGTGCACCAGGCAGTCGCCGGCGCCGACGTCGTAACAGGCGCCGTCCTGCCACGACACTCCCGAGCCGGAGAGCACGTAGAAGATCTCCTCCTCCGAGCTCTCGACGTGCGCCGGCGTCGACCACTTGCCCGCGTCGACTCGGATGCGCTTGACACCGCTGACGACCGACCGCTCGCCGGTCAGGCTCTGCCAGTCGCCCGCGATATGGCCACGCTCCATCCGCGTCCACGGCAGCTCGTCCCAGTGCGAGATCACGCTTCGATTATGTCCGGTGCGGCGCCGTGTGCAGGCGCCCTGCCACCTCCTCTCTACCCCTGCCCTCGCCGACGTCACCGGCGCGACTCGATCGCTCGGCCTCGCGAATCAGGCCGCGCAGCTCAGGCAGCAACTCGGCAGGCGACGCTCCGCGGCGGTCGAGAGCGTCGATCCGGTTGAGCCGGGCCAGCAGCACGACGCTGCCGGCAGCGAGATCGTTGGCGTCCATCGAGGTCGACGCTACCGCGACACCAGTCACAGGATCGTCACGAATCAGTGTCGAATCGGCAACAAGACGCGGGGGCCTACCCGGCGCGTGCAAGCCGGGCGGACGCGCGCAGGCCGAGCAGCTCGTCGTCGAGCGAGCGGAGCAGCTCGAGTCGATCGCCGCTCCGCAGCGTCTCGACGAGCGTCCGTCGAACCGCGTCGGCCGCCGAGGGCAGAGCAAGCTCACCGGAGCCGAGCGCCCGCAGCGACGCGTGCAAGGAACGCCGCTCCTCGGACGACTTCCCGAGCAGCACGGCCGCTCGGAGCTCCCAGGTCTCGCCGAGCAGCGCGGCGAGAGCACCGCGGAGCTGCTCGGAGCGGAAGGGCTCGTTCTGGAAGAGCGAGAGCTCCCAGCGGTCGAGCGCCTCTGCGAGCGCCGGGTCGCCGTCAGCGAGCACGAGCCGCTCGAGCACGATTCGAGCGACCTCGGCGCGGAAGGCGTCGAGCCGCGTCGGCTCGCCCCACGGCTGGGTGGCCGCGATCGGTAGCACCGGCCGGATCCCGAACGGCCGCCAGTCGAGCCGCTCGAAGAGGACAGGTCCGGCCGAGACGGGCGCGGCGGTCGCCAGCCGGAGCGCGGTGACGGCGTCGGAGAGCTCGGCGGGGGCGTCGGGCGGCTCCTCCTCGCGACCAAGCCCTCGCTCCAGCTCGAGGACGCAGTACCGGTCGACCTCCTCGCCGAAGCCGGGCGGCAGGAGCCCCTGCGCCTCGGGCCAGTGGCGCGCGAGCTCGCCGGTCGCCGCTGCCCGGATTCGCAGGCCGTCGGCGAGCTCGACCTGCGTGATCACCGAGATCCCGACAATCGGCGCAACGGCTGCGTACCCGCGGGACTCCCCGAAGAGCGACGCCTCGAGCTCGGCATAGGCGCGCTCGAAGGCGACGTCGTCCCAGTCGAAGCCGCCGCAGGCTTCCGCGGTCGAGATCAGCAACGAGACGAGCACCGTCCGGTAGAGCGCCTGCTCCTCGGACGGCCTCGGGCCGGCGTGGGCGCGCGCGTAGATTGCCGCCGCCGGCTCGCGCAGAAGCTCGTCGAGCGCGATTCGCGCATCCTCGCGTTTCGCCAGGCCACCGGCGCGAGCCTCGACGAACGAGCGCACGAGCGGCCGATACTCGTAGAGCGCGGGGCCGCCGCGCTGTACGTGCTCCTCGAACGAGAATGGCAGCTCGTCCCCCTCCTCGAGCGTGCGCCCGAGCACGACAAACGCACCGAGACAGAACGAGCGCAGGGTCAGATGGAGCCGAGGTGAGCGGATCGCCACCTCTTCGTCTACGCGACCGGCCCCCCGCCTCCTTCCTCTTGACAGCCGGAGCACCAGTACGCCGTGCGGTTCGCGTCCCCCTGACCTCGAGAGCTGACGATCGTGCCGCAGCGCCGGCATGGGCGGCCGGCGCGGCGATAGACGTTCCGACCCGGCCGACCGTCCGCGAGCGATGCCTGCATCAGCCGCCGCGCCGCCGCCACAGCCTCCGCCAGGATCTCGTCCGGGAGGTCGCGAACCCGAGCCCACGGCGAGACGCGGATCTCCCAGAGCGCCTCCGCCATCCACATGTTCCCGATCCCCGCCACGAGCCGCTGGCTCTGGAGCGCCTCGCCGAGAGGACGGTCTCCCGCGCTCCTGAGCCGAGCGACGACCGAGGCGACGTCGAGGTCCGTGCCGAGCACGTCCTGGCCCAGCCTTCCGAGCGAGCGGGACTCGAAAGCGAGTACCGGCCCATTCCAGAGCACGCCCTCGACCTCCTCGCCGCGGAGGACGAGCCACGGGAGGCCCGATCGCGTCTTCCCGCGAGGATCGAGGCGCCAGCGCCCGCTCATGCGCAGATGACTGCGAACGACGAGCCCGCCCTCGAAGCGGAGCAGGAGATTCTTGCCGACGGCCTCGACCGACTCGAGGAGGCGACCGTCGACCGCCTCGGCGACTCCGGTCACCTGCGCGCGCGGATTCGGCGAGCTCGCCTCGAGCCGCTGCCCAACGAGGGGCTGCAAACGCCGTGCGGCGCGGTGGAGCGAATCCCCCTCGGGCATCTCCCGACCCTAGCCGCGGCCGGTAGTGTCTCCAGACCGATGGAGAACGCTGGCACGCTCACCGTCGGTGCCGCTCTCGACGACCCGGCCCGACTCCATGCTCTCACACGCATCCGCGTCGGCAGCGCGTCCGACTCGGCGGTCTTCGATCGACTGACCGCCCTCGTCACCTCCCTCCTCGACGTTCCGATCGCGCTGCTCACGCTCGTCGCACCGGAGAGCCAGTCCTTCATCAGCGTCGCCGGGGTCGAGCAGGACTGGCAGCGCCGCGGCGCGGTCCCGGTCACCGACACGTTCTGCCACCGCACCGTGCGGTTCGGCGCGCCGCTCGCGATCGACGACGCGCGGACGGACTCGCGCGCGCGCGAAGCACGCTCGGTGTTCGAGCACGAGGTCGTCGCATACCTCGGGATTCCGCTCGTCACCGCGTCCGGCCACGCGGTCGGTACGTTCTGCGCCGTCGATACGGCCGCGCGAGAGTGGAGCGAGAACGACGTCCGCGTTCTGAGCGATCTCGCCGCAACCGCGATCGCGTACGTCGAGAGCCGGCCGGCCACGCCGGCGGAAACGTCGCCCGGAGGATTGAACATTGCAGCCGTCTCGCACCGGACCGGCGTCGCTCCAGACACGCTGCGGAAGTGGGAGCGGCGCTACGGAATCCTCCATCCGCACCGCACCGCCGGCGGTCAGCGCCGCTACGACGACATAGACGTCTCGCGCGTCAAGTGGCTTCGCGACCGCCTGAGCGAGGGGATCCGAATCGGCGCCGCCGCCGCTCTCCTCGAGTCGGCGCACGGCGATTCCGCGGAGAACGTGGACGAGTTGCGCGAGGCCCTGGTCGCCGCTGCGAGCGAGGGCGACCCGTCGCGCCTGCTCGGACTCGTCGAGCAGACGTTCACCCTGCATCCGTTCGTCGTCGCGATCGACGAGATCCTCGCCCCCGCGCTCCGGACGCTCGGCGACGCCTGGGAGTCCGGCTCGGAGACGATCGCCGAGGAGCATCTGCTGAGCGGAGCGGTGCGCTCGCGGCTCGAGCGGATGCTCTCCGACCGGCGGAGCGGTGTTCATGGCACGGCGGTCTTGGCCTGCGCCCCCGGGGAGCAGCACGAGCTGGGGTTGCTGGCAGTCGCGGTGATGCTGCAGGCGGACGGCTGGCTCGTTGTCTATCTCGGCGCGGATCTGCCCGCCGACGCAGCGATCTCCGTCGCTCGCCGGATCGACGCCGACGTCGTCTGCCTCAGCGTCACCCTGCCCGAGTCGCTCGCACGGCTGGCGGCGGAGCTGGAGGAGGCTCCCGGCGACCGTCCGCTCGTGGTCGCGGGCGGCCCGGGCGTGGCGCTTGCTGGGACGAAGCTCCCTGCCCGCCTGATCACGGGCGGGCTCGCCGACGTGGCGGCTCGCTTGCGCTCCACCTGACTCGCCGCGAGCTACGCAACACGCACGGTCGCGGTCTTCCGACGGTACATCGCAGCGTCCGCGGCGCCCAGCAACCCATCCTCGTCGTGCGCGTCGCGCGGGTAGATCGCGGAGCCGATGCTCGCGTCGGCTCGCAGCTCCACGGGTCCGATCGAGATTGGCGCCGAGAGGAGCGCCTGGATCCGCTCGGCCACGGTCTGCGTGAGCCTCGGCGCTTCTCGTAGGTCGAGCTCCGCGAGGAGGACGACGAACTCGTCGCCACCGATCCGGGCGACGACATCGTTCTCGCGCGCTGCCTCACGCAGCAGACGAGCGACCTCGGCGAGGAGCCTGTCGCCGTAGGCATGGCCGAGCGAGTCGTTAACGTCCTTGAAGCGGTCGAGATCGATCGAGAGCAGCGCGACGGCCGAACCGCTCTTCCGGGCGCGCGCGAGCGCGAGCGAGAGCTGCTCCGAGAAGCTGCGTCGGTTCGGCAGCTCGGTCAGCTCGTCGGTCGTCGCGAGCACGGTGAGCTGGCGATTCGACTCCGTCAGGCTGCGCTCCGAATGCTTGAGCCGCGTCACGTCGGCGACGGACATGCCGATTTTGAGCGTCTCCGCGACGGGGTAGTAGTCGACGAGGTAGTCGCGCCTGCCGTCCGCGCTCGCCAGCTCGATCCCCACGACCGGCTCCCCGGTCGCAAGGATTGCGCGCAGGAGCGATTCGACCGCGTCCGCCTGATGCGGGAAGATCTCCCGGACGCTGCGGCCGACGATCCGCTCGACCGGGAGCTCGATCATCGAGGCGAGCGGGTCGTTGACCCGAACGAAGCGCAGGTCGCTGTCGAGGAAGGCGAAGCCGCCGGCCGCGTGCTCGAAGAAGGCGTCGAGCGTGGCCCGGCTCGCGATCGCGTTCACGAGCGCGCCACGGAGCTGACGGCGGAGCACGAGCGTGATTCCGGCCGCGCCCGCGAGGGTGCCGGCGTTCAGAATCGAGAGCCGGACGATCTCCCCGACACTGGCGGCCGTGCGCGTGCTGGCCGTGGCGAGAAGGACGACGAGGGCGACCTGGACGATCGCACGCCGGCGGCTGAAGAAGAAGCTGACGTAGAACACGAGTCCGACGTAGAGGAGGACGAACACCTCGCCGCCGGGCTGCGAGTAGACGAAGCTCGAGATCACGAGCGCGCCTGCGGTCGCGGCGAGCGCCTTGACGAGCGTCGGTAGCCGCTCGTAGAAGCCGAGGATGAGGATGGCGAGCAGATACGAGACCACGGTCGCTCCCACGACGATCCCGTCGATCGTGTTCGTCGTCGCCGTTGCGGCGAGCCCGAGCGTCGGCTGAACGACGAACAGGATGAACGCGGCGCGCGCTGCGACGAGCCTCCACCGCTCGTCCGGTGGCAGCGACACCGGCGCCAGCCAGAGCCGCTGGGTGAGCGTCGGCGTCATGGCCTCGTAATCGGTTTGTGGCGTCCGAAACTCAAGAGCGCAAGACGGCGCGGCGCGGCCCGGCGAGGAAGCCCGCCTCGACGAGGAGCGGCAGCACCTCGCTCTCGACGACGGGCTTCCCGTCGAAGCGCTCCACCGCAAGTCGCTTCGGTCTGCCGGCCGTGCCCGAGCCCGAGCCCGTCCGGACGTTTGCGACCAGCGCCACGATCGCGGGGCGGAGCCAGGCCTCGTCGGGGTCGCGAAGCGGCACGAGCGTCCGCCCGCCGCGCTCGACGAAGAGCACCGCCTCACCGCCGAGGAGAACGACCTGCGCCCCGGCCACGCGGGCCGCGCGAGCTCCCGCGCGCCTCGGCCACGGAAGCGCGGCACCGTACGGCTGAGCGGGGTCGGCAGCGGCGAGCACGAGCGGCTCCGGATCGTCGTCCCCCGCCCCGGTGTCGGAGCGGAGCTCGCGCAGCCGCTCGACCGCGCCGGCGAGCGCGAACTGGGCCCCGCCGAGGCCCTCGACGAAGTAGCCGCGGCGGCAGGCGCCGATCGTCTCCAGATCCTTGAGCTCGCCGTAGACGGCGCCGTAGCCGCCTGGGATCCCCTCGCCGCGGACGCCGTCGCGGGTGACGATCCCCTGCCGTTCGAGCAGGAGCTCGGCGAGCGCGCGTCGGTCGGGTGTTCCAGGAAAGAGCTCGTCAGTGAGCGTCCAACGCCCCTGTGTGGCGGTGATCCCGGCGGCGCGGGTGCGCGAGAACCGGCGCGAACGGCCTTGTAACAGCCTGTTGCTAGGGCTCGCGTAGCGGCGGCCGGCGCGCAGCGGCGTCCAGGCATCGTTCGTCACCTCGCCTGCCCAGACGAGATCCCAGAGAGCGGGCAGCGCCGCGTCGGGCTCGAGAGCGGTCGCCTCGAGGAGCGGATCCCAGAACTCGGCGCTCTGCGAGAGCGCGCGCCGGATCGCCGCTGCGGCCTCGCCCTCGGGCGGCGTCGCAGCTCCCGACCGGCCGAGCAGCGGCGCATCGTCGCGGAAGTAGACGGCTACCCGGTCCAGCCCCGCGCCGACCCAGACGACCTCGCCCGAGGCGCAGAGGGCGTCGAGCCACGCGGCCTGGTAGTTCGGAACGCGCCGCGGCAGCACCTCGGACTCCCAGAGCGAGACCGGGAGCGGGAGCCCCTGCAACGGCACGATCGCCTCGCGCAGGCTCGCGCGCCTGCCGATCCCGTGCCACGCCGGGAGGAACCGCCCGAGAACCGCCTGCTCGGCCGGCTCGACCTCCTTCCGCAGCGCTGCGAGCGATGCGCGCCTGAGCCGTCGGAGCACCTCCGGATCGCACCATTCGCGCTCGCTCCCACCGGGCCGCAGCTCGCCACGGACGAGCCGATCGGTGCGCTCGAGCTCGTGCAGGAGCCCGCCCAACTCGAGCCCGAAGCGCTCCTCGGCCTCGCCGGTCGTAAAGGGGCCGCGGCCGGTCGCGAAGCGGAGCACGAGCTGACGCAGCGAGTCGAGGCCGCCCTCGAGGAACGCCTCCGGGAGCCCGCCCGGCGGCATCACTCCGAGCGCATCGCGATAACGGCCCGCATCGAGGCCGGAGATGACTGCGTCATTTCCGGCTAGGCGGACACGGATCGCTCTACGTTCTCGCAAGAGCGTCTCCATGAAGCCGGCGTCGTACTCGCCCTCGAAGAGATGACCTCGGCGCCGCAGGACGTCGTCCAGCTCGTCGGCGTTTCGTGGCGTGCCGCGAAGCTGCGCCTCGACCTCGGCGAGCGCGTCGGCGTCGATCAGCTCGCGCAGCTCCTCCTGGCCGAGCAGCTCGCGGAGCAGGTCCCTGTCGAGCGAGAGCGCCTGCGCCCGCCGCTCGGCGGGCGGGGTGTCGTCCTCATACATGTAGGTCGCGACGTAGTCGAAGAGGAGCGACGACGCGAACGGCGACGCGGAGCTCGTCTCCACCTCGACGACGTCGAGCTCGCGCGTCAGCATGCCCTGGAGGATCTGCTTCAGCGCGGGCAGGTCGAAGACGTCCTGGAGGCACTCCCGGTAGGTCTCGAGCACGATCGGGAACGAGCCGTACTTGCGCGCGACCTGAAGTAGGTTCTGCGCCTTCAGGCGCTGCTGCCAGAGCGGCGTCCGCTGCCCCGGCCGCCGACGCGGGATCAGGAGCGCGCGCGAGGCGTTCTCGCGGAAGCGCGCGCCGAAGAGCGCGGTCTGCCCCACCTCCTGGACGACGAGCTCCTCGAGCTCGTCCGGTGCGAGCTCGAGGGCGGCGAGCGGCGGCGGCGCATCGGAGTCCGCAAGATGCAGCGCGATCCCGTCGTCCGACCAGATCGACTGCGCCTCGATTCCGAGCGCGTCGCGCAGCCGCGCGGTCAGCGCCATGCCCCAGGGCGCGTGCACGCGGCCGCCGAAGGGCGTGAGGATGCAGACGCGCCAGTCGCCGATCTCGTCGCGGAAGCGCTCGACGACCACGGTTCGATCTGAGGGAACGACCGTGGTGTGTCGTTCCTGCTCGCGCAGGAACGATAGAAGGTTCCGCGCAGCCCGATCGTCAAGGAAATACTCGGAACGCATCACGTCTATCGCTTTGTCGTCAGACAAAGCGACGAGCGAACGCGAGGCTGCGCCTATCCGCTCACCCAACTCGTAGGGCCGGCCGACGCCCTCACCCTTCCAGAACGGGATCGCACCCGGCGCACCCGGAGCGGGCGAGACGAGCACGCGATCGCGAGTGATCTCCTCGATCCGCCACGTCGAGGCGCCGAGCATGAAGGTCTGACCCTGCCGAGCCTCGTAGACCATCTCCTCGTCGAGCTCGCCGACCCGGCCGCCCCCCTTCTCGGCAGCGGAACCGACGAGATGGACGCCGAATAAGCCGCGATCCGGGATCGTGCCCGCGTTCGTGATCGCGAGCCGCTGCGCCCCGGTGCGGCCGCGGATCACGCCCGCGGTGCGGTCCCAGACGATTCGCGGCCGTAGCTCGGCGAACTCATCCGACGGGTAACGGCCCGCGAGCATGTCGAGGACGTTCTCGAGCTGCGAGCGAGAAAGATCGGAGAACGGATACGCCCCACGCACGAGTGTATGGAGCTCGTCTATCGCAATCTCGGCTGACGCCGAGATTGCGACGATGTGCTGGGCCAGCACATCGAGCGGGTTTCTCGGAATGGCCGTCTCCTCGATCGCGCCCTCGCGCATCGCCCGGGCGACCACCGCGCACTCGAGGAGGTCGGCGCGGAACTTCGGGAAGATCCGACCCTTCGAGATCGAGCCGAGCTCGTGTCCGGCGCGGCCGACGCGCTGAAGCCCGCGCGCGACCGACTTCGGGCTCTCGACCTGGATCACGAGGTCGACGGCGCCCATGTCGATCCCGAGCTCGAGGCTGGAGGTCGCGACGAGGCATGGGATCTGCCCCGCCTTCAGAAGCTCCTCGATCTCGACCCGCTGCTCGCGCGCGAGCGAGCCGTGGTGTGCGCGCGCGATCTCTTCCTCGGCCAGCTCGTTCAGCCGCAGCGCAAGCCGCTCGGCGAGGCGGCGGTTGTTGACGAAGACGATCGTCGAGCGATGCTCGCGAACGAGCTCGAGCAGGGCCGGGTAGATCGAGGGCCAGATCGAGCCTGTTCCACCCAGGCTCGGCCCGCCCTCCGTGCTGACAGCGAGGTGGCTGCCGTCCGCCTCGGGCGGGTTCTCGTAGGCACGCCCACCGGGCTCGCGCATGTCCTCGACGGGAACGACGATCTGGAGATCGAGCTCCTTGCGCGTGCCCGCGTCGACGATCTGGATCGGGCGGTCGCCGCTGACGAAGCGGCCGATCTCCTCGATCGGGCGCTGCGTCGCTGACAAGCCAATGCGTTGCATTGGTTTGTCTAGTAGGGCATCCAGGCGTTCCAACGAGAGCGTCAGGTGGGCTCCACGTTTGGTTCCCGCCACAGCGTGAACCTCGTCGACGATCACGGTCTCGACCGCGCGCAGCAGCTCGCGGGCCTGAGACGTGAGGAGAAGGAAGAGCGATTCCGGGGTCGTGATCAGGATGTCCGGCGCGCTCCGGAGCATCGCCTGCCGCTCCCTCTGCGGCGTGTCGCCGGTGCGGACGCCGACGCGGAGCTCCGAGCGGAGGCCGGCGAGCGGGCCGCGCAGGTTTCGCTCGACGTCGTAGTTGAGCGCCTTCAGCGGCGAGATGTAGAGCAGGCGCAGGCCCTCGCCGGGGGTCTGGTCGAGCCGGTCGATCCCATAGAGGAACGCGGCGAGCGTCTTGCCGGAGCCGGTCGGCGCCTGAATCAGGACGTGCTCGCCGCTCGCGATCGCCGGCCAGCCGGCCGCCTGCGCGGGCGTCGGTGCCGCGAACGCCTGCTCGAACCAGGCCCGCGTCTTCGGTGAGAACGGAGCGAGCGGATCCATCCTCTCAGACTAGCCCGGCGAGGCGCGTAGCCCCGTCAGGCGAGCAGCTGGTCAGGCCAGCAGATAGACCGCCAACGCGATCCCACCGATCACGAGGAAGAGCCCGCCGATCGCCATCGCCACGCCCGAGATCGCAAGAGCCGGCGTTCGTGCCGAACGCCCCTGCTCGACCTCCTCGGCGAGCTCTCTCGGCTTCTCGGTCGGTTCGTCCATGAGGCCGATCTACCCCGATTTCCCGAGCGCACACCTGCGCGCCGTCGTCCCCCTTGACGACGGCGAGGGACTCTTGTAGCTTCGCGCACATGGCTCCGGAGAGACGCGCTCCACTAACGAACTTCCTGATCTCGCTCTGTCACTCTCCCGAGTTGCTCGAGCAGTTCGACAAGGATCCCGACTCTACGTTCGTCGGCTCGGGTCTGAGCGACGATTTGCAGAAGGTCGTGCGCGGCGGGAATCTCGGGCAGATCCAGGACGCCGTCCGGGCAGAGCACCCGGAGACCGAAGCCGTCTTCGCAGCGATCTGGATCGGGCTCGGTCCGATCCCGGGACCGTGGATCTTCACGTCATGCGACGACGAGCCTCCCGCCGACGAGCCTCCGGCCGACGAGCCTCCGGCCGACGAGCCTCCGGCCGACGAGCCTCCGGCCGACGAGCCTCCGGCCGACGAACCTCCGGCCGACGAGCACCCGCACCATCCGGCGAGCTAGCGAGCGCGGATTTCCAGGCCCCACGAGCGACCTGGAGCCGGTTCGCTCGTCGTCGTCGGAACGGGGATCCAACTCGTCCGACAGCTGACCGCTGAAGCGCGCGACGAGCTCGAGCGAGCCGATGAGCTTCTGTTCGTGGCCGCCGATCCGGTCATGGCGACATGGCTGGCACAGCTGAACGGAAGCGCTCGCAGTCTGAACGCGCTCTATCGCACCGGTGTTCCGCGTCGCCGGATCTATACCGAGATGGTCGAGGAGATCCTCGCCGCCGTCCGGGGCGGCTCGCGCGTCTGCGCGGCCTTCTACGGCCATCCGGGGGTCTTCGTGACGCCCTCCCACGAGGCGATCGCCCTCGCCCGCGCGGAGGGCTTCCCGGCGCGGATGCTGCCCGCGATCTCGGCTGAGGACTGTCTCATCGCCGACCTGGGTGTCGATCCCGGAAGGCGCGGGTGGCAGAGCTACGAAGCGACCGAGCTGCTACTTCGGCGACACCGGCTCGATCCGACCGCGGCCGTCGTCCTCTGGCAGGTCGACGCGATCGGAAAGCTCGACTGGAACGTCGAGCCGGAGCCGCGCGGCCTGCACGCGCTCGCACAGCACCTGCTCGAGTTCTATCCGCCCGAGCACGAGGCCGTCTTCTACCGCGCGTCCCTCTACCCCATCGCCGGGCCGACGATCGAGCCTGCCCGGCTCGACGGCTTCGCGAGCCTCCAAGCAGCACCCGGGCCGACGCTCTATGTACCGCCGCTCGCGTTGCGGCCGATCGATCCGCAGGTCGCAGACCGGCTCGGGCTCACGCTCGGGTAGCCGAGGCTTCCAGGAGGGCGCGGGCGCGCGCGGCCGAGACGACGTTGGCCTTTCGCTCGTAGAGACCGAGCGCCCGCTCGACGCAATCGCGCATCTCGGCGTCGCGACCGCCGAGACGCAGAATCTCGCCGAGCTCGAGGAGTACGTCGCCGTGGAGCTCGAACAAGTCCGTCTGCTCCACGATGAAGACGGTCTCCCTCGCGAGCGTCACTGCCTCGGTCACGAGCCCCGCGTCGGCGAGCGATCTCGCGCGGGTGAGCCGGAGGATCACCTGCGACCAGAGGTCGTGCTTCGAAGCCGTCTCTTCGACGATCCGCGAGAAGTGCGCGGCCTCTTTCGAACGACCCTGGGCTTGCAGAGACCGTGCGAGCAGGGCGCCGATGCTCGCGCGATAGCCCAGCTCACCCAGCTGCTCGAGCACGACGTAACCACGCCGGAGGGCGCTCTCGGCCGACACGGGGTCGCCGGCGAGGGACTCGATGTCCGCATGCCCGAACGCCAACGTCGCCGCAGCGTTCAATCGCGTGCCGAGCTCCTCGTACCCTAGCGCCGCCTCGTCGACCAGACCGCGCGCCTCGTCGAGCTTGCCCTGTCTCGCGACCAGCGCGCCCAGCCAGCGCTGACAGCTCGCGATCACGAACCGGTTCTCCTCGGCAGATTCGAGCAGCGCGAGGCAGCGTTCGATCCCCTCTGGAACCGGTAGCGGACCCGACCAGGCGGCGAGTCCGAGGCGACCGACGATCTCCGCCTCCTGCCGCCGGTCGCCCGCCGCGCGCGCGTGGATCCTCGCCCGCTCGAGCGCCGACTCGCCGAGAGCGACCTGGCCCGTCCAGAGCCCCCTCACGAGGCCGACGAGGAACCAGCCACGGCCGAGCACCCGATCCACGCCCCGATCCGGCACCGCCATCGTGTCGAGCGTCGGCAACGACGATTCCACCAGCTCCAGATCCCGCTCCCAGCCGCCTTTGGGGTCGCTCTTGAGGCGCAGCGCCGCCCGCTCGATCCGGGTGCCGAGTCTGACGAGCTCGCTTCCTCCTCCGTCCGCCCGCATCACCACGTCGCTGAGGATCTCCTCGGCATGGACGAGCTCGCCGGCCTCGGTGAGCGCGAGCCCGAGCTCCGGTGCCAGCTCGAGTCGACGCGGATCGTCTGCCGCAAGCAGAGCCGAGGCCCGGTCGAGCAGATTTCCGGCTGCGTGGACGTCGCCGCGGCCGAGCGCGCGCCGGCCGGCTCCTGCCAGCCGCGCTGCCGCCTCGCCGGCCAGATCTCCGCCGGTACGGCCGAGATCGGCGCGATATCGGACGGCCTGCTCGAGGTGGTAGCCGACGAGCTCGTCCTCCTCTTCACGCTCGTCGAGCCACCGCGCCAGCCGCTCGTGCAGGTCGGCACGGAGCTGCTTCGGCAGCGCCTCGTAAGCGGCGTCGCGGATCAGCAGGTGCCGGAAGCGGAACGCGTCGTCGCCCGCCGGGCGGACGAGCTCCTTGCGGACGAGCGCGCCGAGCGCAGCCGCGATGCGTGCAGGCGACTCCTCGGACAGGCGTTCCACGGCGCTGCGGCGGAAGCGTTGGCCCTCGACGGCCGCCCGTTCGAGCACCTGGCGTTCCTCGCGAGGGAGCAGGTCGAGCCGGGCGGCGAGCAGCACCTGGATCGAGGGCGGCACCGGCAGCTCCCGCAGCTCGCCGGAGGCAGACCAGCGGCCGCCTTCGTTCTGGATCAGTCCCTCCTCGAGCAGCAACGCGACCATCTCCTCGACGAAGAGCGGGTTGCCGCCGGCCGCGCGCTCGATCCGCGCCGCCAGATCCGCGTCGAGCTCACCGCGGCCGAGCAGGTTGCGAGCGAGCCGACCCGTCTCGGGCGCCGTGAGCGGCTCGAGGAAGATCGAGGTCGCGTTGTGCTTGCCTCCGCCCCAGGAGCCACGCCCGTCGAGGAGCTCGGGCCGTGCCATGCAGACGACGAGGAGCGGCACGTCGCGCACCCAGTCGGCGACATGCTCGATCAGGTCGAGCAGGGTCGGCTCGGCCCAGTTGACGTCGTCGAACACGAGTACCAGAGGTCGCTCGCGCGACAGCGCCTCGAAGAGCCTCCGAATCGCCCAGAAGGCCTCCTCGGGCGTGCTGCCGGATCCGTCGCGGCCGACGATCGAGGTCACATGCTCGGCGACGACGCCGGCTTCCGGACCACCGACCATGGCCTCGATCCCGGCGCGCGGATCGGCTCCGAAGGCCTGCGCCACGATCTCCGCGACCGGCCTGAAGGTGATCCCTTCGCCGTAGGGGAGGCAGCTGCCGCTCAGCACGCGGGCCCGGTCGCCAATCTCGGCCAGACCCTCTGCGAGGAGGCGCGACTTGCCCACCCCAGCGGGGCCGAGGACGGTGAAGAGATGGCAGGCGCGACTCTGGACCGCTCGGGCGAAGGCATCCTGGAGCAGCCGGTGCTCTCGGCCGCGACCGACCATCGGCGAGCGGAGGCGGGGCACGCCCGGGCTGGTCGAGCCGAGCCCGAGCAGTCTGTACGCCTGGACGAGCTTCGCCTTTCCCTTCAGCGCCATCGGCTCGAGCGGCTCAGCGAGGACGGCGCCGCGCGCAAGCCGGTACGTCGATTCGGCGATGAGGATCTCGCCCGGCTCGGCAGCGGCCTCGAGGCGCTGCGCCACGATCACCGAGTCGCCGGTGACGAACGTCTCGGCGCGAGTGGGGTCGCCGGCGACGACCTCCCCGGTACAAACGCCGATCCGGATCTCGAGCCGGACCCCGAACGACTCCTCGAGCTCGTCGTTCAGGGTCGCGAGCCGGTCGCGCATCTCGAGCGCGGCCCGCAGCGCCCGCAGAGCGTCGTCCTCGTGTAGCACCGGCGTGCCGAAGACGGCCATCACCGCGTCGCCGATGAACTTCTCGACGGTGCCGCCGTGACCCTGGAGCGCCGTACGCATCTCATCGAAGTAGCGCGACATGACGCGCCGCATCAGCTCCGGATCCCGCGCTTCGCCGAGAGTCGTCGAGCCGGTGACGTCGCAGAAGATCGTCGTCACCGTCTTTCGCACCTCGAGCGGCGGTAGGTGCGGACGCGCCGAGACGAGCGCCGGCGAAGGCGGCTGTACCGGCGGCTCCGGCGGCGCTGACCGGCCCGAGGGCGGGAGCGGCAGCTCGAGCTCCGGCTCCTGGACCAGGATCGAGCGCTCGAGCCGCTGGAGCGCGGGTCCGGGCTCGATCCCGAGCTCGTCGACGAGCAGCCGCCGCGCCTCCCTGAAGCACTCGAGCGCGGCCGCCTGGCGGCCGCAGCGGTAGAGAGCGAGCATCAGCTGACCGCGAATCCGCTCGCGGAGCGGATTCGCGGCGACGAGCGCCTCGAGCTCGGGCACGAGCCCGCCGTGACGGCCGAGGGCGAGGTCGACGTCGATTCGCTCCTCGAGCGTCGCGAGCTCGAGCTCCTCCAGCCGGGGCGACTCGACGGCGACGAACGGCTCGAGGACGAACTCGGCGAGCGGTGGGCCGCGCCAGAGCGCGAGAGCGGCGTGGAGGTGCGAGGCCGCAGCGCCGAGGTCGCC
Source organism: Candidatus Gaiellasilicea maunaloa (assembly GCA_024330215.1). Taxonomy (GTDB): domain Bacteria; phylum Actinomycetota; class Thermoleophilia; order Gaiellales; family Gaiellaceae; genus Gaiellasilicea; species Gaiellasilicea maunaloa. Next base: position 3,993 of record JANDLU010000017.1, on the reverse strand, counting down.
GGCAGCTTGCGCCTCCAGTCCCTCCGCACGCAGGCGCTCCGACCAGCTGAGATCGAGGTCTTCGGCCGCGACCTCGAGCACATAGCCGCGTGCACGGGTGTGGATCGCGACGTGCGGCGCAAGCGCCTTCCGGAGCTGCGAGATGTGGACCTGGACGGCCTTCGTCGCCGTCTCGGGTGGCGTCTGCCAGAGCCCCTCGACGAGGCGATCGCAGGAGACGACCTCGCCGGCCCGCAGGAGAAGCTGCGCCAGCACGGCGCGTTGCTTGGTCCCGCCGAGCGGGAGCGAGCTACCCCGAGAACGGGCCTCGAGCGGCCCGAGAATGCGGAACTCCACGAGCGTCTCCTTTTGTTGAAGCTAGCACGATCCCGAGGTGTCTTTGCCGCGCACTTACCGGGCCGGTACCGGACCTTTGCCGCCGTCCTGTCTCTTGGTCGGCACGGCCGCATGAGGCGGTCGGGGAGCGAAGGAGCAGGATGATGAACCTCAAGGGAACGCAGATGCACCAGCTGGCGGCGCTCGGAGCGTGCCTCGCTGCGATGATCTTCGTGAGTCAGGCGCCCGCGACGAACGTCGAGGACCCCGGACTCTCGAGCCGGCCGGCGCTGGAGGAGCAGTCGGTCAGCTGGTACCTGACGGACGAGTACCGGCCGTTCGTGCTGCCGGAGTCGGGGGCCAACGCGATCGTGAACCAGCGGCAGCTCGAGCTGGCGGCCGACCAGCACCTCCAGGTGATCCCGTATCTCAGCCACGGCATCCTCACCGAGAGCGACGCAGCCGCCCTCGCCGCCCAGAGCGGCGTCTCCCGCTCGGGCATCCCCCTGTCGGCCGGCATTCCCGAGCCCGGCGACGCGGTCGTGCCCGGCAGGCCGGAGCTCGGAGCGTTCGGCGATTCCCCGCGTGACGCAGCCGCCGTCGGCTCGCTGCGCGACCGGCCCGACGGCCATCAGCCTCAGCTCGGCGTCTCGGAGCTGACCGTCGCCTCCGACGGCTTCGACTGGACGACCACCGGCTTCGCAGCCTCGATCATCGCGGCGATGCTCGTGGCACTGGCCGTCACGTTCACCCGCGGCAACCGCCACGGGTACAGGAGCGCCTAGCCATGGCGCGCGGTGAGCGGGCTGTTCGGGGGCGCAGCCCGCTCACCACGACGGCGGCAGGCGCAGGTAGTGGAAGGAGCGAATCCCATGGCGAAAGGCGCAACGACAACTCGTGAACGGACGCGCGAGCTCGCGTACCGCGAGAGCGACGGCGTGCACGTGACGCTCTTCTGGCGGGAGGCGGACGACGGCCTCGTCGTCATCGTCGTGGACGAGCGGATGGGTACGGCGTTCTCGCTCGAGCCCGAGCGCGACCAGGCGCTCGCGGTCTTCAACCACCCGTTCGCATACGCGTAAGGCGGATCGGAATCGATCGGAGGCGGCGGCAGCCGCCTCCGGCGTGCGAGGGTACGATCGAGCCGTGGCGGACGTGCTCCATTTCACGGGCGACAGCGAGGCGAACGAGCTGATCGCAACCGAGCCGCTGGCGCTCCTGATCGGCTTCGTCCTCGACCAGCAGGTGCCGGTTCCGACCGCGTTCAGCGGCCCGCTGAAGCTGAAGCGGCGGCTCGGCCGCCTCGACGCGGCGGAGCTTGCGGGGCTCGATCCCGAGCGCCTCGACGCGATCTTCCGCGAGAAGCCTGCGATCCACCGGTTCCCGGGCAACATGGCCAAGCGCGTCCAGGAGCTCGCGGCCGTCGTCACCGAGGAGTACGGAGGCGATGCGAGCCGCGTGTGGCGGGACGCGAGCGGCGCCGACGACCTGAGACGTCGGCTGGAGGCGCTTCCCGGCTTCGGCGAGATGAAGGTGAAGGCGCTCGCGTCGGTGCTCGCGCGAAGGCTCGGCGTCGCCGCCGCGGAGCCGCTCGTCCCGAGCCATCCCATGCTCGGCGACGTGGACTCTCCCGAGGCGCTCGCGGAGTACCAGGCGGCGAAGCGCGCCTATAAGGCCTCGCTCCGCGCCGACTCGTGACCTACTCGCTCGTCGCTCGCGATCCGGAGACGGGCGAGCTCGGGGTCGCGGTCCAGAGTCGCTCGTTCGGCACAGGCGCGGTCGTTCCCTGGGCGACCGCCGGGGTCGGCGCGGTCGCGACGCAGTCCTTCTCGCTGCGCAGCTACGGGCCGCTGGCGCTGGAGCGGCTCCGAGGAGGAGACTCGCCGGCGAACGCGCTCGCAAGCCTGACCTCGCAGGACGAGCTGCAGGACTTCCGCCAGGTCGCAGTCCTCGACTCGACCGGCGCGACCGCCGTCCACACGGGAGCGGCCTGCATCTCGGAGGTCGGATCCGTCGCGGGAGACGGATTCTCGGCTCAGGGAAACATGCTCCGCTCGGCGGCGGTGGTTCCTGCCCTTGCGGAGGCGTTCTCGGCTGCCGGCGGCTCGCTGGCGGAGCGGCTCCTCGCCGGGTTGGAGGGCGCCGAGGCGGCGGGCGGCGACTTCCGGGGTCGCGAGGCCGGCGCGATCGTGGTCGTGGCGGCAGAGGCGACCGCGACCAACGCCTGGGATCGCGCCGCCGACGTCCGCGTCGACAATCACGCCGATCCTCTGTCGGAGCTGCGCCGCTTGCTAACCCATTCTCAGCTGCTCCGCCGGCTCCGCAGGGCGGCGCCCGAGAATGTCGAGGAGCTTTTCGCAGAGGCGCTCTTGGTCGGAGTCGACGAGGACGTCGCGCGCTGGGTCGCCGCCTCCGGACTTCTCGACGACGATCCTGAGCGCGCGAAGGCGCTCCTCGCCCCGCTCGCGGCTGTCGACGAGCGCTGGTTGACCGCCTTCTCGACAGCGCGCGACGCAGCGGCGCGCACACGTGCCTGAGCTCGAGCTCCGGACCTACCGCGACGGCGGGCAGACCGCGGTCGAGGTCGCCGTCCAGATCGCCGAGTTCCTCGGCGCTGCGCAGCGGACGCTCGAGCTCGCGCTCTACGACATCCGCCTCCACGACGAGGCCGCCGAGGTGGTCAAGGACGCGCTGATCGGCGCGCACGAGCGCGGCGTCGAGGTCCGGCTCGTCTACAACGCGGACTACTCGGCCCCGATCCCGGTGCCGCCGCCGCCCCGAACGGCCCCCGGGCTGCTCGAGGCGCTGCCGATCGCGACGAAGCCGGTCCCCGGCGAGCCCGACCTGATGCACCACAAGTATGTCGTTCGCGACCGGGAGGCGATCTGGACGGGCTCGCTGAACTGGACGGACGACTCGTGGAGCCGGCAGGAGAACGCGATCGCGATCGTCGAGTCGGAGCCGCTCGCGCGCGCCTTCGCGCTCAACTTCGAGGAGCTCTGGAGCGGGCAGGACGTGGAGAGCTCCGGTCGCGTCGAGCCGCGCCCGGTCGAGGTCGGCGGGATCGAGATCCGGCCGTGGTTCACGCCCGGCCACGGCGAGGAGCTGGCGCATCGGATCGCGAAGCGGCTCGGGCAGGCGCGGCGGCGGATCCGGATCGCCTCGCCTGTGCTCTCGTCCGGGCCGATTCTCGGCACGCTCGCCGAGGTCTGCTCGGACGGCAAGGTCGACGTCGGCGGCGTCGTGGACGACACGCAGGTGGACGGCGTCCTCCACCAGTGGCGGCTGAACGGGAACGCGAGCTGGAAGGTGCCGGCGCTGCGGCGGTTCCTCGAGGCGGCGCGGTTCTCCGGCAAGCCCTCGACGGGCTGGGCACCCGACACGGTTCACGACTTCATGCACGCGAAGGTCACGGTCGCAGACGACCACGCGTTCATCGGCAGCTTCAACCTCTCGCATTCCGGCGAGCGGAACGCGGAGAACGTGCTCGAGCTCCACGACGCAGAGTCGGCCGATCTGCTCGCCGCCTTCGTCGACGAGATCAGAGCGCTCTACCCGCCGGTGACCCTGCCGCCGCTCTAGGAGACGGTTGACCAAGATCCTTTCTCAGACACCGTGTCAGACACGGTGCCAGAGACGGTGTCAGACACGGTGCCAGAGACGGTGCCAGACACGGTG
>JANDLU010000160.1 GCA_024330215.1 Candidatus Gaiellasilicea maunaloa | reverse complement strand
GTCATCGTCTCCGCCGCGAGCAGCGCATTCAGGATCGACTCCTCGACGGCGTCGATCACGGCCTCGTAGGCCGCGCGGCGGCCGAGCCGCTCGCACTGCCCCGGCAGGAGCGGTGCATCGGTCGCGAGGACGACGATGATCGAGCCGGTGCCGCCGTCCCAGTCGAGTTCCGGCAGCGGCACCCGGTCGGCGCCGATCCGCTCGCCGACGGGAGCCCCGTCGACGCGGAATCGCCCGCGCCGGCCGTGGTTTGCCTGCACGAGCGCCCCCAGCGTCCAGCCGTCGACAACACGCGACGCCGTCCCGATTCCACCCTTGAAGCCGTGGCAGATCATCCCCGTTCCGCCTCCGACCGCTCCCTCCTCGATCGGGCCGCGGCCGGCGCTCGCGAGTGCCGAGGCGACATGCTCGGGCTTGACGTGAAAGCCGTTGATGTCGTTGAGGAAGCCGTCCCAGGTCTCGCCGACGACGGGCAGGCTCCAGCGGTCGTCGTCGAGACCGTGCTCGGCGGCTGCGACCAGCGCATCGCGGACGACGCCGACCGAGTGGGTGTTCGTGATCGCGACCGGTGTCGTCAGGAGGCCGGAGTCGCGGATCCACTCGAGTCCGGTCAGCTCGCCGTTCCCGTTGAGCCGGTGGGCGCCGGCAAAGAGCGACTCCTCTGGTGGAACGACGACGGTGACGCCTGTACGCACCGACTCGCCCTCGGTCAGCGTCGTGTGGCCGACGTGGACGCCCTCGACGTCCGTGATCGCGTTCGCTGCGCCCGGCTCGAGCCGACCGATCCGGATCCCGAGGTCGCGAGCCCGCACGCCGCGAGCGTACTTCAGGACGTCGAGCCGAAGTTTCGTAGACTCTGCGGTCGCGATGGCGACGACGGAGTCACCGACAGGCCTCGACACGCACGGGATCGACGCCTCGGGCGAGGTTCATCGCAACCCCACCACCTCGCTCCTCTATGCGCATGCGCTCGAGCGCGGCGAGGCGCGGCTCGCAGAGGGCGGCGCGCTCGCGATCGACACCGGCGTCCACACGGGCCGCTCGCCGAAGGACAAGTTCATCGTCCGTGAGCCCGGCTCCGAGGAGCGGATCTGGTGGAGCGACGTCAATGCGGAGATCGCGGAGGATCGGTTCGAGGGGCTGCGCGCGAAGGTGACGGACTATCTCTCCGGCCGCGATCTCTACGTCATCGACGCGTTCGCCGGGGCCGATCCGGTGCACCGGATCGCGGTGCGGGTCGTGACCGACCGGCCCTACCACGCCCTCTTTGCGAAGACGATGTTCATCGAGCCGAGCGAGGAGGAGCTGGGCACGTTCGACCCACGCGCGCTCGTCCTGCACGCGCCCGCGGTCGAGGCCGATCCGGACGAGGACGGCACGCGGAGCGGTACGTTCGTCGTCCTCCACCCGACGCGCCAAGAGGTGCTGATCGGCGGCTCCTTCTACGCGGGCGAGATCAAGAAGTCGATCTTCACGCTGATGAACGACCGCCTTCCGCTCGAGGGCGTCTTCCCGATGCATTGCTCGGCGAACGTCGGCCCGGATGGCGACGTGGCGATCTTCTTCGGCCTCTCCGGCACCGGTAAGACGACGCTCTCGGCAGATCCCGAGCGCTCCCTGATCGGTGACGACGAGCACGGCTGGGGCGACTCGGGCGTCTTCAACATCGAGGGCGGGTGCTACGCGAAGGTGATTCGCCTCTCGGCCGAGGCCGAGCCGGACATCTTCCGGACGACCCACACCTACGGCACGATCCTCGAGAACGTCGTCCTGGACGAGGACGGCGTGCTCGACCTCGACGACGCCGCGAAGACCGAGAACACACGGGCCGCCTACAAGCTCGAGCAGATCCCGAACGCGCTTCCGGAGAAGCGGGCCGGGCATCCGAGGTCGGTCGTGATGCTGACCGCGGACGCGTTCGGGATCCTCCCCCCGATCGCGCGCCTGACGCGCGACCAGGCGATGTTCTACTTCGTCTCCGGCTTCACGGCCAAGCTCGCCGGGACGGAGATCGGGGTCCAGGAGCCGCAGCCGACGTTCTCCGCCTGCTTCGGCGCGCCTTTCCTGCCCCAGCCGCCCGCGGTCTACGCGCGCATGCTCGGGAAGAAGCTCGACGAGCACGGTGCCGCCGTCTGGCTCGTCAACACCGGCTGGACGGGCGGGCCGTACGGCGAGGGCGAGCGGATGCCGATCAAGGCGACGCGTGCGCTCCTCTCCGCGGCGCTCTCGGGCGAGTTGGTCGGAGTCGAGTACCGCACCGACCCGATCTTCGGCTTCGACGTACCCGCCGCGGTTCCCGGCGTCTCCGGCGGCCTGCTCACTCCACGCTCGACCTGGGCCGACCCGGAGGCCTACGACCGCAATGCGCGGGAGCTCGCGAGCATGTTCACCGACAACTTCGCGAAGTTCGGCGCGGACGACAATCTCGTCCAGGCCGGCCCCCGCGTTTAGGCCCTTAGCGCCTACCCCTCGGCGGGCTCGGATCTCAGATCGAGCTCGTCGTCGGCGAAGCGGGCACGGAGCTCGAGGCTGCCGCCGAGAGCAGCGACATAGGCGCGGAACGTCGAGATCCGCACGTCGCGACGGCGCTCGAGCTTCGAGATCTCCGGCTGGGTCGTCTCGAGCCTGGCGGCGAGCTGTGCTTGCGTCAGGCCTCGGTCGAGTCGTAGCTCTCGGAGAGCAGCGCCCGCATGAAACGAGGCTGAGCCTGCCGCTTCACCCGCGCGTTGCTCTATGATCCACGACCGCCAGAGCGCGGACGTGCCGACCATGGGGTGCTGCTCGACGAGGCTCAGCACGCGGTCCGCGAGCTCGCCGCGCGGGGCTCGGCGGATCTCCCGTAGGAGCGGCGCCCAGTCGTCGAGGTCGCCGCGCTCGAGCAGATCGTCCAGTGCGGCTCGACCCAGATCTGCTGGTGACGCCGCCGGATCGACGTCGAGATGCCGGTGCCGCATCAACCCGTTCCCTCGGAGCGAAGGGTCAGCATGGCCGCAGCGAGCCCACCGCAGGCGGCGGCGACCGCGTTCCAGTCCTGCCACCGCGGCTCGAGTCGTCGGTAGGAGCGGAGGTCGACGTCCGAGAGATCGTACGGAGCCGGCTCCGCGAGCTGACGGGCAAGTTGCGCGGCCACCCGCGCGCCACCCGAGCCAACCTGATCCTCGTAGTACGCGTCGAGCTCGAGCGCGACGCGCGCCGCCTGGTCTCGGCCGAGCCGGTCGGCGAGGGCGACGACGTCGAGGTAGTCGCGGGTGGCGTTGCGGCGCAGGACGAGCCACGCCTTGATCCGCAGCATCTCCGGCAGCGTCGGCACCCGGATCGCCCCGGCCGGTCCGGCGATCTCCTCCACCTCGAGCGGCCGGAGCCGGATCAGCTGCCGGATTCCTGTCTCGACGCCGTCGAGGCTGCCGAGGATCAGAACGGGACGGTTGATTCGCGCGGTGATCCAGCTCTCTTCCGCCTCGAGTTGGGAGAGGACGGCGTCGAACCGCTCGCGGAGGTCGGCGAGAACGTGGTCGTCGTCGAAGGAGACGCGGTGGCCGGCATGGGCCGAGGCAGCGGAGCCTCCTACCAGCACCGCGTCCGGCAGCAACGTCTGCAAGCGACCGGCGGCGGCAAGCACGTCTTCCCAGCTCTGTTCCTTCATGGCCTGATTCTACTATGGAGTAGAGGCACTATCTTCGCGCGCGCGGCCAGGCGGCGAATGCTTCCGCGAGGTCTCAGGCGTCGAGTGGGTGCCGCCAGCGAAGGCCGCGGAAGCGCGTGAAGTCGCGGTCGGTCGTGATCCACTCGCTGCCCGACTCGATCGCGAGAGCGGCGAGGTAGGCATCCGCGACGAGATTGCCCTTGGCCTCGACCTCACGGCACAAGCGCGAGAAGATCTGCCAGTGGCGACGACCCGGTGCGACGACGACCGCGTTTGGCTGCGATCGGATCGTCTCGGCGAAGCGAAGCGCCTGGTCGATCGCCACGGGTGGTGAGAACACTCGCGGGTTGGTCACGACGCGAACGAATCCGCTCAGCACGAGTTCGGAGACGCCGTAGGCGCTGTCGGAGTCGCGGAGCCCGTCGACCCAGGTCCGATACTCGTTGTGGTTGGGCGCTTCGATCCAGAGGGCGTAGACGAGTACGTTGACGTCCGGGAGGATCAGTAGCGACCCTCTTCCATGAGATCGAGCAGCGCTGAGCTATCGTCGAGATCGACGCCGGGCTGCAGGCGGGCGCTGTGGGCCGGCAGCTCATCGTGCTGCGCCGGCTCGCTCTTTCGGCTTCGGGCGAGTGACTCGCGGAGAGCGTCTTCGATCACGGCGGTGAGCGTCCGTCCCGTCCGAACGGCGACCGCCTTCGCATCCGCGAGAACGTGCTCGTCGATGCGAACCGTCGTGCGCATGCATCCAAGCATCGCAAGGGCGCATCGATATGTCAACATCTCAGATGAGCAGTCGCAACTGGGTGGCGCGGGGACGAGGACCTTCCGATAACGTCAACCGAGGTGGAGGCGAAGCACGACGTACTCGTGATCGGAG
>JANDLU010000159.1 GCA_024330215.1 Candidatus Gaiellasilicea maunaloa | reverse complement strand
GCGTGCTCGACATCGACGCGTCGACCAAGGCGGCCCGCTTCGTCCGCACGTGCGACGCCTTCAACGTCCCGCTCGTCACCTTCGTCGACGTCCCTGGCTTCCTTCCGGGCACCGAGCAGGAGTGGGGCGGGATCATCCGGCATGGTGCGAAGCTCCTCTATGCCTATGCCGAGGCAACCGTGCCGAAGCTGACGGTGATCCTCCGCAAGGCCTACGGCGGCGCCTACGACGTGATGAGCTCGAAGCACATCCGCGCCGACTTCAACCTCGCCTGGCCGACCGCCGAGGTGGCGGTGATGGGGCCGGAGGGCGCCGTCAACATCATCTTCCGCCAGGAGCTCGCGGAGGCGACGAATCCGGACGCCCGCCGCGCGGAGCTGATCGCGGAGTACAAGGAGCGCTTCGCCAACCCGTATCACGCCGCCGAGCGCGGCTACGTCGACGAGGTGATCGAGCCGCGGCGGACGCGCCCCATCCTCGTCTCGGCACTCGAGACCGCCTTGACGAAGCGCGAGCCGACGCCCAAGCGCAAGCACGGCAACATCCCGCTGTAGCGCCGAAAATCGCTTCGCGATTTTCGGTTAGAAGGGCAATAACCCTGGACTACGCAAACTCCACCTGCAGCGAGTCGCAGACCGGGCGATAGCCGATGTCGGCGTAGATCTTGTTCGCCGTCGGGTTCGCGAGATTCGTGTAGAGGAAGCAGAAGCGGCGGCCGGCGGCGAGCCGGTCGGCGGAGACGTGGGCCGTGACCGCGCTCGCGTAGCCGCGGCCTCTGTGCTCGGGCGGCGTGTAGACCGGGCCGATCCGCGTCCCGCTTGGTGTCGAGCTCCCGTAGGCGGCGCAGGAGACGGGCTCGCCCTCCACCTCCCAGAGAACGTAGGCGGCGTCGTCCGCGACGAGCTTGTGCTCGACGCTCGTCTCGAGCGCGCCCTCGTCGGGTTCGTGCTCCTCGAGAGCCTCGACCGAGAAGGCGCGCAGCCAATCGACCAGTAGAGCGGTGTCCGCCCCCGTAGCAACGCGGGCTGCGCCCGGGCACGGATGCGGCGGGATCACCTCCACGAGCGCGAAGATCCGCTGGCTGAAACGGGCGCTCCAGGAAACGCCGCTCTTGCGACTCCAAGCTTCGGCGAACGCCTCGATCTCCGGTGTCGCCCCGACCGCGCCGGGCAGCTCATCCTCGACTGCCTCGGCGAGCGTCTCGAGCACACCTTCGACGAGCGGCTGGGCCAGAGCGAGCCCGTGTGGGGGCGTTCGGAGCGCCGCGGCGACGATCGATCCGCCCTCCTCGGCTACGAGCCAGAAGTGCCGCTCGGGATAGCGCCACGGATGGTCGCGCAGCGTCCCGAGCAGCCCGAGCATGAGGTTGTGTCGCGCCTCGTCGCGGAGCAGGAGCCCGCCGGCGCGGTCGATGAACTCGGCGGGGTCGGCGACGGTCTCGACTCGCATCGGCGGATTCTACGAGGCTAGCTCCGCGGCGAGCCGGTCGTAGTCCTCCGCGCGTGCCGAGTAAAGCTAGCGTCCAGCTCACCCGAGACGAGGAGTTCGTCTTGTAGTATCTAGGCAATGCCTAGGCAGAGTCTCTCCGCTCAGGAGGCGGCCCGCGCGCTCGGGATCAGCGTCGACACGCTCCGTCGCTGGGATCGCGCCGGCAGGATCGAGGTCGACCGGGATTCCGCCAACCGGCGCGTGGTCGCGGCGTCCGAGGTCGAGCGGCTTCGTGCGCCGGCCGGCGAGCAGGAGCTCTCCGCCCGCAACCACTTTCGCGGCGTCGTCCGGACCGTCGAGGTCGAGGGCTTCCTCGCCCGCATCGAGATCGACGTCACGGAGCCCGCCCGGGTCGTCGCGATCATCACGCGCGAGTCGGTCGAGCAGCTCGGCCTGAAGCCGGGAACGAGTGCCGCCGGCGTCGTCAAGGCGACCTCGGTGATGGTGGAGCGATGAGGCGCCTCGTTGTCACGCTGTCGCTCGTCGTCCTCATCGGCGCGGGCTGGACGACCGCGCGAGACGACGATCCCTTCACCGTCTACGCCGCCGCCTCGCTGACCGAGTCGTTTCCCCGGATCGCCGCCGGCGCTCGCTTCCAGTTCGGCGGCTCGAACCAGCTCGCGCTCCAGATCCGCCAGGCCGCGCCGGCCGACGTCTTCGCCTCCGCGAGCCCGCTCTATACCCAGCAGCTCTACCGGGAGGGACTCGTCGAGCGGCCGCGGATGTTCGCGACGAACTCGCTCGTACTCGCGGTCCCGAAGCGCAACCCGGCCGGGATCCGCTCCGTTTACGACCTGGCGAAGCGACCTGAGCTGAAGCTCGTGGTCGCCGGCGCGAAGGTGCCCGTCGGCCTCTACACGCGGGAGGTGCTGAAGCGGCTCGAGCTGCTGCGCGTGCTCCGCAAGGCCGTCAGCCAGGAACCCGACGTGAAGGGGATCGTCGGCAAGCTCGCGCTCGGCGAGGCCGACGCCGGCTTCGTCTACGCGACCGATGTGCGGGCGGCGGCTGGGAGGCTCGTCGCGATCCCGCTGCCGCGTCGCTCGCAGCCGACGATCCGCTACGAGGTCGCGGTCGTCAGGAGCACGAAGAACCGCGCCGGGGCGTTCGAGCTGATCGCCGACCTCCTTGGTGCCGACGGCCGCCGCGAGCTCGCGCGCGCGGGCTTCGGTCTCCCCTGAGCCGCATCTTTCCGCTTCTGCTCGTCCTGGCCGCGGCGATCGTGCTCGGCTTCCTGCTCCTGCCCGTGCTCGCGATCTTCCTGCGGATCCCGCCCGGCGACCTGCTCGACGGGATGCGGAGCGAGGCGGCGATCGATGCAGTGATCGTGACCGCGAAGACGAGCGCGATCGCGAATCTGCTGATCCTGCTCGTCGGGACGCCCGCCGCGTACCTGCTCGCGACACGCCGCTTCGCGGGGCGTACGCTCGTGATCACCCTGATCGAGCTGCCGCTCGTGCTGCCGCCCGCCGTTGCCGGAATCGGACTTTTGGCGGCGTTCGGTCGCTTCGGCCTCCTCGGCGACCAACTCACGACCGTCGGCCTCTCGATTCCGTTCACCCAGATCGCCGTCGTCCTCGCCGTCACGTTCGTCGCCAGCCCGTTCTACCTCCGCGCGGCGATCGCCGCGTTCGAGGCCGTCGATCCGAACCTGCCCGCGGCCGCCCGCACGCTCGGCGCATCTCCCGCGCGCACCTTCTTTCGGATCGCCCTGCCCCTCGCCGGCGGCGGTCTTGGGGCCGGCTGGGCGCTCTCGTTCGCGCGGGGAATCGGCGAGTTCGGGGCGACGATCATGTTCGCCGGCTCGCTGCAGGGCGTCACCCAGACGCTCTCGCTCGCGATCTACGAGCAATTCGACGTCGAGTTCGACCTCGCCCTCGCGATCGGGGCCGAGCTCGTCGTCGTCAGCGCCGCGATTCTCCTCGTCGTCAAGCTGGTGCCGTCGTGGACACGCTCTTCCTCGGACTCGACCACCCTCTTCGCGCCTTCTCGCTCCGCGTAGAGCTCGAGGTCGGGCGCGAGACGCTCGCGCTCGTCGGGCCTTCCGGAGCGGGGAAGTCGAGCGTCCTGCGGACGATCGCCGGGCTGCTGCGGCCGGCCGAGGGCCGGGTCGCCCTGGGATCGGAGGTCTGGCTCGACACCAGGCCCGAGACTGGGCACCCGATCTCGCTGCCGCCGGAGCGGCGCTCGGTCGGGCTCGTCTTCCAGGAGTACGCGCTCTTCCCGCACCTGAGTGTCGAGGCGAACGTCGGCTTCGGAGGCCGGGCGCGGGTGGCAGAGCTGCTCGAGCGCTTCGCCATCTCGGAGCTCGCCCGAGCTCGACCGGCCGAGCTCTCGGGGGGCGAGCGGCAGCGGGTCGCGCTCGCGCGGGCGCTCGCCCGCGATCCGGCGGTGCTCCTCCTGGATGAGCCGCTCTCCGCACTCGACGCGCATACGAAGGCGAACGTCCGCGCAGAGCTCGGAGAGCTCTTGCGCGAGCTCGAGCTGCCGACGGTGCTCGTGACGCACGATTTCGAGGACGCCGCAGCCCTCGCCGACCGGGTCGGGGTGATCGTGGACGGTCGGATCCTCCAGCTCGGGCGCTCGGCGGAGCTGCTCGCCGCGCCCGCGAGCGGTTTCGTCGCGAGCTTCACGGGTGCGAATCTCCTGCCGGGGCGCGCCCGCGCGGGCTTGGACGGCCTGACGGAGGTCGCGCTCGACGCGGGGGGCACGGCGTACTCGGTCACGGCGGGCACGGGGCGCGTGGGCCTCGCCGTCTACCCCTGGGAGGTGGCGCTCTCCCGCGAGGTGCCCTCCGACTCGGCCGTCAACCACCTCCACGGCTCGGTGACGTCGCTCGTCTCGCTCGGGAACCGCGTTCGCGTTCGGGTCGGGCCGGTCACCGCCGAGGTGACGACGGCCTCGGCCGAGCGGCTCGCCCTACGGGAGGGTGAGCTCGTCGTCGCCTCCTTCAAGGCGACGGCGACGCGACTCGTGCCGCTCTGAGATCGGCGCGACGGGAGATCGGGCAGACGGCAGGCTCTACGCGGAGAACGCGGCGACGACGTTCGCGCCGGCCAGGCCGAGC
>JANDLU010000158.1 GCA_024330215.1 Candidatus Gaiellasilicea maunaloa | reverse complement strand
TGATCGTGCTCGAGGACGCCGTGCTCGCGGTGCTCGCCGCCGCGATCGGGATCGGGATCGGGGTGGCGCTCGCCGTGCTCGTGCTGCCTGCCATCGCCTTCACGGAGACCGGCGAAGCGGCGGTGCCACGGCCAAGCGTGGCGATCCCGTGGGTGACGATGACGGTGCTCGCCGCCGCGACAGTCGGCGCGATCGTGCTCGTCGCGGCGGAACGCGCGCGTGGAGCGGCGCGCGCTTCGATCGCCGCCGAGCTGAGGGCGCGATGAGGCTCGAACCGCTCCGACGCAGCGCGCGCCTGCTATCCGTGCGCGGACTTCGCGCCAACGCTCGCTGGGCCGCCGGACTCGCGCTCGTCGTCGCGGTATCGACGGCCGCGGTCGCCCTGTTCCCGTCGCTCTACGCCGACGCTCAAGACGACGCGCTGCGGGAGGAGGCCGCGCGTGCGACTCCGCGCGAGCGCGACCTCGAGGTCGTGCAGGCGGCCCGGTTGCCCGCTGGGAGCCTCGGCGGAAGCGGCGCGCAGCGTCTCCGCACGATCCCACCGGAGCTCGCCCGGCTCGTCGACAGGCGCACGCTTGTCGTCGACACGCCTGTCTACGGCGCCTCCTCGGCCGGCGGCTCGCCCGATCCGACCGGCACGATCCGCCTCCTGACGCTGCGCGTCCACGACCGCCTCGCCGAGCACATCCGTTTCTTGCGAGGCGCGCCGCCGGAATCCGGCGCACGAGGGCCGCTTCAGATCGCGCTCTCGGACACGACCGCGGCAGCGCTCTCGGTGCGCGTGGGCGACCGCCTGCTCGTCCAGCCGAACGTCGACCAGCCCCAGCTCGTCTCGGTCCCGTTCGTCGACCAGCAGTCGACCATGGTCAAGATCGCAGGCATCTTCATCGCGCGTGGCGACGACCCGTACTGGTTCGGCGACCTCCGCTCACTGCGGCCCCAGATCGAGGAGACGGAGTCGGCGCGCATCGTCCGCGCCTCCGGCCTCCTGCCGCTCGCAACCTACCCCGCACTGCTCGCAAGAACGGGCCGCATGCCGCTCAGCTACCGCTGGCGCTACCACGTCGCCGCCGAGCGACTCGACACGGCGGGGCTCGGCGAGCTCGAGGCCGCGGCGCGCTCGCTCGAGCTTCGCTACGGCGCCGTCGCCGAGAGCGGCTCCGCGGTTCCCGAGGCCCGCACGGGGATCGGCCGCATCTTCGAGCGGTTCCGGGAGCAGCAGCGGGTGGCCTCGGCGAGCCTCTCCTTCGCCGGAGCGGGCTTCGTCGGCCTTGCGCTGATCGTCGTGATCGCCGTCGCGTTCGCCGGCGGCGCTGCGCTCCGGCGGGCGCTCGCACTGGCCCGCGATCGTGGCGGCTCGGCCGTCGGGGCGGCCGTCACGACCGCGCTGGCGCTCGTTCTCCCGGCCGCGCTCGCGGGGCTCGTCGTCGCGGCGATCGTCGGACGGCCGGACGGACTGGGCGTCACGCTGGCGCTGGCGCTGGCACTCGTGGCCGCGGCTGCGATCACCGTCGTCGTCGCGCCTCGTGTCCGGGCGCCGCAGGATGCCCTGGCCGCGCGGCAGCTGCGGGAGCAGCGCGGACGTCGCCGGGCCGCGATCGAGTCGACGCTCGTCACGGTGGCCATCGCCGGCGCCGTTGCGCTCCGAACACGGACGGAGTCGCCTGAGGGTTTCGACCTGCTCGCGGCGGCGACACCTGTGCTCGTCGTGCTCGCGGTCGCGGCGCTCGCGCTTCGTCTCGCTCGGCCGCTTGCGCGTCTCGCCGCCGTTCGCCTGAGCGGCCGCGTCGACCTCGCACCGATACTTGCGCTGCGACGGATCGAGCGGCAGGGGGCACTAGGCGCGCCGCCGCTCGTCGTTCCGCTGGTCGCCGCAGCCGTCGCGACCTTCTCCTCGCTGACGAACGGCGGTGCCGAAGACGTCTCGGCGCCGCTGCTCGAGACCGTCAGCTCCGCGCTGACGGCGATCTCCTACCTCAGCGTCAGCTATGCCGCGACTGCGATCGTGGTCGTCGTCGTGGTGATCGTGCGCGAACGAGCCGAGGAGGGCGCGCGGCTCACCGAGCTGGGGTTGCGACGCGGCCAGGGACTCGCGCTCGGGCTCGGCCAGCTCGTCCCCACGATCGCGGCCGGGGCCGTGCTGGGAGCGCTCGCCGCCGGCCTCGCCTTCGTGGCCGTCCGCCCCGCCTTCGCCGCAGCCGAGGCCGTCTCGCTCGGCGCGCCGCTCGTCGTCGTGCTCGCGCTCACGACGCTCCCCCTGGTTGGGGCGATCGCCGTCACGATTGCTCTCGGCTACCGGCGCACGAGATGAGCGGACGGATCGTGTGCCGCAACCTGGTCAAGGTCTACAAGACCGAGGACGTCGAGGTCGTCGCGCTCCAGGGGCTCGACTTACTCGTCGAGCCGGGCGAGCTCGTCGCTGTCGTCGGCGCTTCCGGGAGCGGCAAGTCGACGCTGCAGAGCATCCTCGCGGGGCTCGAGCCTCCGACAGCGGGCGCGGCCGAGGTGGCTGGCTGGGATCTCACCTCCCTGCCCGAGCGAAGGCGGCGCGAGTTCCGGCTCAGAACCGTGGGCTTCGTCTGGCAGCAGACGGCCGCGAACCTCGTGCCCTACCTGACCGTCGCGGAGAACGTCGCGGTGCCGCTCCTGCTGACGGGTGCACCGTTGCGCCGGCGGCGGCTCCGGATCGCCGAGACGCTCGAGCTGATCGGCCTGAGGGAGCTCGCGGACGCGGACGCGGAGTCGCTTTCGAGCGGCGAGCAGCAGCTGCTCGCGGTGGCGGTCGCGCTCGCCAACTCGCCCTCGGTCCTACTGGCCGACGAGCCGACCGCGGAGCTCGACAGCGAGAGCTCGGGCCGGCTCTTCGACGTGTTCCGGACCGTCAGCGCCGCGGGTGTGACTGTTGTCGTCACAACGCACGACCCGCTCGTCTCCACCTCCGTCGAGCGCACGATCACGATCCGCGACGGCCGGACGAGCGCGGAGACGATCCGCCGCGCCGCCGGAGCCGCAGGCGAGGAGTTCGCCGTCCTCGACGCGGCCGGGAGGCTTCAGCTCCCGCCCGAGTACGTGCAGGCGCTCGGGTTGACGGGCCGCGTCCGTGTCGTCCTCGACGAGAACAGCATCGAGGTGCGGCCGGAGCACGGCCGGCGACGGGCCGAGCCGTGATCTCGGCCCGCGGGCTGACACGCCGCTTCCGCGACGGCCACCGCGAGCGGCTCGCGCTCGCCGGCGTCGACCTGGACGTCGCCGCAGGCGAGTACGTCGTCGTCTTCGGGCGCTCCGGAGCCGGTAAGACGACGCTGCTCAACCTCCTCGGCGGCCTCGATCGACCGAGTAGCGGCTCCGTTTCGCTCATCGGAGTCGAGCTCGCCTCGCTCGGCCGCGACAGGCTCGCCGCACTCCGACGCGACCGGATCGGCTTCGTCTTCCAGACCTTCGGGCTGCTCTCCGAGCTGACAGCGGTCGAGAACGTCGAGGTGCCCTTGCGGCTGCAGCGGACACCCGCCGTAGAGCGCGACGTACGCGTCCACGAGGCCCTCGAGCTCGTCGGCCTCGGCCTCCGCGGCCGACACTTCCCGGATCAGCTCTCGGGCGGCGAGCAGCAGCGCGTCGCGATCGCGCGCGCTCTCGTCTCGGAAGCGCCGCTCCTGCTCGCCGACGAGCCGACCTCACAGCTCGACTCGGCGTCGAGTCACGCCGTCGCAGCGATCCTCCGCGAGCTAGTCGACACCCGCGGGCTCACCGCCGTCGTGACCACGCACGACCCGATCGTCGTAGCGGCAGCGGATCGCACCGTAGAGCTCGACGACGGCCGCATCGTCGCGGGTTGACGATGCATCTGCCGTCTCGTCCGCGGCCGAGAAGATGGCGCGAGAGCGCCGCCATCTCGAGAAATCGAGCGAGTCAACCCGTACGAGCGTCGCGACGCTAGAGCCGCCGGCGCAGGCGCTCGAGGTCCGGTTGGTCGTGAGAGACGGCCCTTCCCCGATGCTCGTGTCCTCCAGCTCGTGTCTTCTAGCCGCCTGAAGGTCAGTCTGTCTCTGAGATGAGCTCCTCGCGTTGCCAGTAGACCGTTACGGCGTCATCGACCTCGACCGGCCAACTCGCGCCGACCTGCTCCGCTCGAGCCCGCCCGGCCGTGCGGAATGCGCGACGTACGGCTTGCATCGCGGCCACCACTGACTCGCGCGTCGCTGCAGGTTGCGGAAGGCCGGCCAGCAAACTGCACTGATCCGCCGTGAGCCTGCTCGACCACTGCTTCACGCCCATCGGCGGGAGGGGTTCGTTGCTCTCCGCGAGCAATGAATAGAGCAAGAGCTGTGCGTTGAGGACGCCGACGACGCCGAGCAGCCAGTCCTGGCGGGCGACAACAGCTGCTGGGAAGATCACCTGTTGGCGGAGGAACTCCTCGATCGTGTCAGCCATCCTGGCGACGTCTGGAAGGCGCGAGGAGTAGTCAGCCGGCGGCAGATCTCCGCCCAGATCGTCTCGATCGAACAGCCGGATCCTGATGCGGTGAAGCGTCTCGCGACTCGTGCTCACAGACTCGCTCACGACGTCGACC
>JANDLU010000157.1 GCA_024330215.1 Candidatus Gaiellasilicea maunaloa | reverse complement strand
CCTCGATTCAGGGCGCGGCGGCCGGCGAGCAGGTCGGTAGCGCGACTCGAGGGGGCGAGCACGGTGACGGAATGCCCGAGCGCACGCAGCTCTCGCGCGATCCCAGTCACGTGCTCGTTGACGTCGTGCGGTTGCGACCACGCAAACGGCGTCACGAGGCAGATGCGGAGACTCACTCTCCGAGTCTAGCTCCGGCCGGATTACGGGCCGGATTACGGGAAGGTGCGTCCGACCTGTGGCCAGACGCACCTTCCCGCGTCAGCGAGGCCGCTGCCGAGTCGCGCCGTGTCGCGCGACCCAGCAGCGGCCTACACCGGCTTCCTGCTCTTGCCGCTGTTCTGGTCCTTTCGTCTTCCTCTGTCTGCACAGCTTGGGATCGCGCCGCCTCGCCTGCCCCGGGCCGGCAAGCGACGCGATCCCGTCTCAGTTGTCATCTCGTGTCCTTCGTCGTCTCCCAGACGGCCCGCGCAGCCGCCGCCGTCCCGGCCGGTAAGCGGCCGGGCGGTGGTGGTCTGCGGATCGGGCCGTCGGGTCAACGATCTCTCCATCTCTCCTACGGCTCGAGCCGGAAGCGAATCCGGGTCCGGATCCGATTGAGCTGATCCGCCGTCTGCTCCTGCGTGCTCGTCTGGTTGACCGTGGCCGAGTTGCTCAGCGAGGCCGAGCTCGTGGCCATACCGCCGAACGCGTAGCCGTCGCCGCCGCTGGCGTTGCCGCCACCCGCGTCGCCGCCACTTGCGTTCGCGTTGCCGGTGCCGTCTGCAGAGGCACCTGCATTGGCGTCTGCGGCTCCACCCTCGTTCAGGTTGGCTCCGCCGTCGCCGCCGATCGAACCCGACTCGTTGCCGCCGCCAACGGTGTTGGCGCTGCCGCCGGATCCACCGATGGAGCCTGCTGACGACGAGGCGTTCCCGCCTGCGCCGCCTGCACCGGTGTCGCCGCCCGCGATGATGACGCCTGCGTCACCACCGTTTGCGGGACCGCCACTCGCGCTGCCGGTCGAGCCGCTGTTCGAGGCTCCTACCGCACCGCTCGTGCCACCGGCTCCGCCGTTGCTTGCGCTGTCGGACGTGCCTGCGCCGCCGGAGCCGCTGCCGCCCGTTGCATCCGTTGCGGAGTCGGCTGAGCCGCCGCTGCCGCTGTTCTCGTTCCGATTGTTCCCGCTCGAAGCGCGCGAGTTCGCATCGGAGGCGCTGTCGCCGCCAGCACCGCTGCAGCTGTCCCCATGGGAGTCGCAGCCGTCATCGTCGCCGCTCGAAGCGCTCGAGCCGGCGCTGCTTGCTGCATCGCCGGTCGACGCGATCTGCGCCGCCCCGGCGTTGCCACCGTCGGTCGAGCTCGCGGCACCGGCGTCTCCGCCGTTTCCGTTGCCACCATCGGCATCCGAGTTCGCGTCGGAGTCGCCACCGTTGGCGTTGCCGGAGTCGCCGTCGTTGTCGACGTCGATGCCACCGGACTCGCCTTCGGAGCTTGCATTGCCACCATCGGCGCAGCTATTGCCGCTGATGCAGCCTGCATTCCCGCCGTCCCCGCCGTTGCCGCCGTCGGCGCTCCCACCGCTCGAGCTGGCGCTCGAGTTGGAGTCGCCGCCGGAGTTGCCCGACGAGCTGGTGTCGCCGCTCGAGCTGGCGGACGAATCGCCGCCGTCGGCCGACGCGTCTTGGTTCGCGTCGCCGCCAGCGGCAGCCGCCGTGCCTCCGACTGCGCCGGAGTTGGCCGAGCCGCCGGCGGAGATGCCGCCGTCGGCCGATCCACCGTCGCCGCCCTTGCCCTCTGCGTCCGCGCTGGCTGCGCTGACCACCGTGCCGGACTGCGACACGTTGGCGATCTGAGCGCTTACCTGTGCGGCCACGTTGGCCTGGATGGCGTTCGGATCGGGCAGGCTGCCGTTATCGGCCATTGCTGCGGCCGGGAAGGCGAGCGCCGCGGCGCTTGTACCTGCGATCAGGAACTTCCTAAACACTTTCACTCCCTTCGGTTCATTGTCGGAAAGAACACGCACGCCGGGATGCCGGGGGCAGCCCGCGTGAACCGAGTTCGAGCCGAAAGGAGCTAGCCGGGGCGGGTGTCGAGAAGCATGAACACCGCAGACCGCTTACCGATCTGCGAATACAGCCGTCGTCCCAGCCCGGGCGCCACCAGAACGAACAGGGCGGCGAGCGCGGCGAGCGCTCCGCCCGAGGTGGTGCCCGCCGAGCCGGCGGATGCCCCGAATGGTGCTGGGGCAGAGGTCGGGCGCGGCGAACCGCCTCCGACCTCGTTCTCGCCGTCCCCTGCCTCGATCGAGGCCTTGGCTGCCGCCACGTGCATGGCACGGCCGGCGTCAGCGGGGGACGACGAAATCTGGGTGAGGACGTTCGAGAGTCTCGAGGACCTCGAGAGCGTCACGGCCGGCGCGTTGCGCGCAGCCCATCCGGCGTCGATGCGAGCAGCGCCGATGCGAGCAGCGCCGCGAGCCTGGGCGATCGGAGCCTGCGCGGTGCGGGCGAAGGGTGCCGTACGCGCCGCTGGGAACACGGGCACCGCGGTCGTCGTCGCACTCGCCTCGACGATCGCCACAGCCGCAGCCGTCTCGGCGACAGCGACGGCGTCCACGCCCGGCCCGGCCTGCGCGGATGGCCCGGCCGGTGCTGCCGGCCCGCTGCCGGCAGGCGGGGTCGCGTAGCGGTTCACGATCGACCCGGCGCTCGTTCCCGCGGAGGCCGAGCCCGTCTGCTCGATCGTCGCGATCTGGTAGGCCTCCTGCGACTGGATCGCGGTGTCGCCGCTCTGCGACTGGAAGATGCCCTGGGAGGTGGCGCCCGTCGACGTCCCGCGAGCGGTCGAGCGGGCTCCGATCGTCTGGGCGGAGGTGTCTCCGGTCGCGGTGCTCTCGTTGGTCGTCCGCTCGAGAACGGCGGCGGCGACGAGTGCGAGACCCTGGTCGACGGTGTTCCACTGTCCGGAGACCTGGAGCTGCTCCGAGTCCGCTCCGGCCTGGAGCTGCTCCGAGGACTGCTTCGTCGAGCTCGTCGCAGTCCCGCCGGCCGAGCCGAGCACAACGACGGTCTGGGTGACGCGGGCAGCCTGCGCCAGCGCCGAGTTGACCGCGTCGCGAAGGGACGCGGCGCCGATCGCGTCGACGTCCTGGCGGACCGTGGCCGACTGGATCGCGAGCTGGAGCTGACGCGAGTCGTCGGAGCCCTGCTGGGTCTGGGCCGTCCACTGATCGATGCTCGCCTCGGCACTCGCAGCCGCGGTCGCCGTCACCGTGCTCGCCTGGACGACCCGACTGCCGAGGGCGATGCTCTGGTTGAGCGTGCCGACGAGCCGTGCGATCGCCCGCGAGAGCGTGTCCTGCTCGACGACCGCGAGCTGGACGACGTTCTGGAGCTGCGTCGCCACGCCTTCCACTTCCTGCGTCTGCTCGACGGCCTGGACGATGCTGCTCGAGTTCGAGGCGAGAGCCTCTGCCGAGACGGCGTTCGTCTGGTTGACCGAGGCGGCGGTCTGCTCGGGACCCGCATCGTTCTTCGTCTCGCTCGGGGTCGATCCGCTCGGCTCGAGCTCGACGGGCTCGAGCGAGAGCCAGTTGAAGTTGAACACGTAGGTGCAGATGGGGCAGGTCAAGAGCGGCAGGATGTCCTGACGATTCCAGATCCAGCCTGGAAGGTCTCCCCGCTCCCAGTTCCACGTCCACGAGATCGAGCCAATCGTCGCGTCAGCAGGGGAAACCGAACTCTTTGAAGTGACCCTATTTTCCGGATCGCAGTCGAACATCCAGGAAACCTGCGCGCTTGCGGTCTCGGAGCCGATCGTGCAGTCGGGCTCGAGGCCCGGCCCGAAGACGAGATCCCACGTCCAGATGAAGATGGTGGCAGCCGTGGGCTCGGCGAGCCCGGCGATGTCGAGCGCGAAGCGCACGTCGGTGTTCTCGCCGTCCGACGCGAACGCGATCGCGATGATGCCGTCCGCGCTCTCCCCGGCCCAGACGCCGTCGACCGGATCGCCGGAGGTTGTCGAGGTGACCGCACCGTCGACTGTCTCGGTCGCGGTCTGGGTCGTCCCCTGAGCGACCGTCCCTGTCTCGCCGGCGCTGTTCAGGCGAATCGACACGAACGTGTTCTGCGGGTTGGAGATCGCGGTGGTGGCCTGGGCGACGGCGCTGCCCAAAGCGGCGGCCTGCGACGAGGGGACGGAACTCGCGTTTGCCGCGCTCGCTCCGGCGTTCGCTACGTTGAGTTGGTTTCCACCGGTCGAGTTGCCGTCGCTCCCGATCCTGAGCTCGACCGCGACGTTGCTCGGCCGTTCGAGGGTCGCGCTCGCTGTCGCCTGGCTGGACTGTCCGACCGGCGTCGCGCTGCCAGCGGCACCCGTGGCCCCGCCGGACTGTGCGCCGTTCGCCGCCGTTGCCGCGGCTGTCGCCGTGTTCGATTGGTCGAAGCCACCGTTGTCGCCGGGGGCGTCGATCCGGACGAGCACGATCGTGTTCTGCGGATCGGTCGCGCTGGCGCCGGCGACCGCGGTCGCTCCCTGCTGGCCGCCCGACTGGCTGCCCGACTGGCTGCCCGTGCCGCCGGCGCTGCCGGCGGTCGCGCCGG
>JANDLU010000156.1 GCA_024330215.1 Candidatus Gaiellasilicea maunaloa | reverse complement strand
TCTGATCGTCAAGGGGAGATCGCCGCCCAAGTTCCACGACGATCCGGACATCCTCTGGGGTAGGCCGCGGAAGACCTCACCGGGAGGTGATGGTCAGGTTTCGGTGGCTAGTCAGTATCTGCGCCGTCTGTCGCTTGTTTTGTAGATCTGGCGTCCGCAATGTGGGCACCCCGTGGGCGGCGGAAAGAAGCCGAGCCGCTTCCGGCAGTGCGGGCACTTCATCTTCCGCGTGAAGATTTGCCGGAGCGCCCGCGCAGCCATCAAGTCACCGCGGCTGAGGTTGTTGAATGTTCACGGTTCGAGGCGGGCTTGCGCATCAACGGAGCTGCGGAACGCGCCGTACGCGACCACTGCTTCGAGATCGTACCGGCGACGGCGCCCGGGAAAGTAGCGAGCGCAGAAGGCACGCCAGTCGAGCTCGACAGGAGGCTCTCCATTCGCCGACGTCAGATCGGGCGCGAGTCCGAGATAGCGTCCGCCGGCGGCGTCTACCCTCCGGCGGTGGCCGTCGCGAAGCGGATCGTTCCCGCGGTCGTCGTCCAACCTCGCGAACTGCGCTCACGGAGAGGTCTAGAATCCGCGTGGCGATGCCAGGGCGCAGGCGAGGAAGGTGAGGCAGAGGTGGCAAAGGTTCTCTGTGTCCTGTACGAGGATCCTGTTGAGGGGTATCCGAGGTCGTACGCTCGAGACGCGATTCCCAGGATCGAGCGCTACGACGACGGTCAGACGACGCCGACCCCGGAGCGGATCGACTTCGAGCCGGGTGAGCTTCTGGGCAGCGTTTCCGGGGAGCTCGGGCTGCGCCGGTTCCTGGAGGAACGCGGCCACGCGTTTGTTGTCACCTCGGACAAGGACGGGCCAGACTCGGTCTTCGAGCGAGAGCTCCTGGACGCTGCGATCGTCATCTCCCAGCCGTTCTGGCCTGCCTATCTGACGGCTGAGAGGATCGCGAAGGCGCCGGCGCTGAAGCTGGCTGTGACGGCGGGGATCGGCTCCGACCACGTCGATCTGGAAGCGGCGATCGAGCGTGGGATCACCGTCGCCGAGATCACCTATTCCAACAGCATCAGCGTGTCCGAGCATGTGCTGATGATGATCCTGTCGCTGGTGCGCAACTACATCCCCTCGTATCAGTGGGTGGTCAAGGGCGGCTGGAACATCGCCGACTGCGTCGCCAGGTCCTACGACCTCGAAGGAATGCAAGTCGGGACAGTCGCTGCCGGCCGGATCGGTTCCGCTGTACTCAGGCGGCTGAAGCCGTTTGAGGTGGGACTGCACTACACCGATCGACACCGACTCCCGGAGGAGGTCGAGCGCGAGCTCGGCGTGACCTACCACCCGGACGCCGAGTCAATGGTGCCTGTCTGCGACGTGGTCACGATCAACGCGCCCCTCCATCCTGAAACCGAGCACCTCTTCGACGACGCCCTGATCGCCAAGATGAAGCGCGGCGCGTACATCGTCAACACCGCCCGGGGCAAGATCTGCGACCGCGATGCGATCGCGCGGGCGCTGGAAAGCGGCCAGCTGGCCGGGTATGCCGGAGACGTCTGGTTCCCGCAGCCGGCTCCCAGGGATCATCCCTGGCGATCGATGCCCCACCATGGGATGACGCCACACGTGTCGGGGTCGTCTCTGTCCGCGCAAGCCCGCTATGCGGCCGGAGTGCGCGAGATCCTGGAGTGCTGGTTTGATGGTCGCCCGATACGCGAGGAATACCTGATCGTCGATCGCGGCACGCTCGCGGGTGCCGGCGCTCATTCCTACAGCGCCGGCGACGCCACCGGCGGCTCCGACGAAGCAGCACGCTTCAAGGATCGCTAGCCCGCCGAGCGCCAGCGCGCCCACTCTCCCCACTCGGGTAAGCGCAGCAGCACCCGCGCACGGAACGCGCGCACGGTTGCGGGCATCCACTGCGGAGCTCGCCGCCTCCCCGGCATCGAGACCGTGTCCCTGTCTAGCGAACGGACCAGTTCATGGCAACGGATCAGTTCAGGGCTGATACAGCTCGTCCGTTTTCGCCGCCATGATGAAATCGTTGCGATGCAGGCCCTTGATTTTGTGCGTCCACCAGGTGACCGTCGTCCTGCCCCATTCGGTCAGCAGCGCAGGGTGATGACCCTCTTCCTCTGCAAGCTCGCCTACCTTCTTCGTGAATGCCAACGCCTGCGCAAAATCGTCGAGTGAAAAGACGCGTCTCAGGCGTTTGATTCCATCGAGCTCCATGATTTCCCAGTCAGAGACGTGGGGATGAAATTCGTTGATCTCGACATCCGTCACCGTCGGTGCGTCCTTGCGGCACGCGACGCACTTCATCTGCGTCAGTGTCTCCATCCCTGTCTCCCCTCGAATCGGCTCCTCGTAAGCGGCTACTCGTCGGGTCAGAGTACCGCTCGCGATAACGATCCCTGCCGGCTTTTCGAAGTACCGGTAGTCACGGTTCGTGAGCCTTTCCGGAGTCGCCGGCTCGCCGGCTGATGCACTCCTCCGGTCGCAAGCAGCGCCCCGGTGAGCCCGTCGCCCGCGACTTGGACAACGAACTCGGAGGCTGTGATTCGCATGTGCTGGATTCTCGCGCGACGGTCCTGCTCGCGGAAGGTGATCTCACTGACTGCGAAGCTCCGGTTCGGCGCCGGCGGCAGGGCAAAAAATGCGGCGGCGGCCCGGTCGAACGTGAGAAACGCGGGTGCGCCCTCAGCGACGAGCTCTTCGTAGAGGTGGTGTGTCACCTCCGACCGAACGTTCGCCGTCCATACCGCGGTCGGCCAGAGCAGAGGTTCAAACGTGCCCGGCCAGCGGCCGTCGCGACGCTGAACCTGCACGAGATCCCCGAGCTTGTGGGGTGCCAAAATTCGGTTCCTGCAAATCGGCACGTTGCCCGCGAGGACACGGATTTTGGCACCCCAAGGCATCGATTCGCGAGGAGATGCCGAGCTTCGCGAAGACATGCGACAGGTGCGCCTTTACTTCACGGATGTGCGGATGGCGCGATGAGGCCGAATGGTCGGCGTTCTCGACCCGGTGCGTAATGGCATACGGCTAACGTGCGTCGAGCGGCGGGTTCTGGACGTCGTGCTCGGTCGCGTACTCGTCGACGAGCGTGTCGATCACCGCCGCCCCCTCGGCATAGGCGTAGTTGATCTTCACGAAGGGCTCCCACTTGTCGGGGAGCGCGTCCTCCGGGAAGATCGCCTCGACCGGGCACTCGGGCTCGCAGGCGCCGCAGTCGATGCACTCCTCCGGGTCGATGATCAGGATCCGGCCGAACTCGTGGATGCAGTCGACCGGGCAGACGTCGACGCAGGAGCGGTCTTTGATGTCGATGCAGGGCTCGGCGATGATGTACGTCATCCCGGCGTTCCTCCGTCACTGGGATCGTCTCGGGTTCGCCCCATTCCGAAAGTCGTGTTGACCTTGTGTAGGCCCTCGACGAGGCGGTCGATCTCCTCGGGGACCGTGTAGAGGTAGAAGCTTGCGCGGTTCGTGGCGGCGACGCCGAGCCGGGTCATCAGCGGCTGACAGCAGTGGTGTCCGGCGCGGATCGCGACGCCCTCCCAGTCGAGGATCTGGGCGACGTCGTGCGGGTGGACGCCCTTGACGTCGAACGAGACGATCCCCGCGCGCCGCTCCGCCGGCGGCCCGAAGACGCGCACCCACGGTAGCTTGGCCAGCCGCTCGAGCGCGTAGGCAGTGAGGGCGTGCTCGTGCTCCGCGATCGCCTCGATGCCGATCTCGGTCAGGTAGTCGATCGCGGCGCCCATCGCGACCGCTTCGCCGATCGGTGGCGTGCCGGCCTCGAACTTGTACGGAAGCTCGTTCCAGCTCGTCTCCTCGACCGTGACCTTGCGGATCATCTCGCCGCCGAAGTTGAAGGGCGACATCCGCTCGAGCAGCTCGGCGCGGCCCCAGAGCACGCCGACGCCGGTCGGGCCGCAGAGCTTGTGCGAGGAGAAGGCGAGGAAGTCGCAGCCGAGCTTCTGGACGTCGATGCGCCGATGCGGCGCGGCCTGCGCCGCGTCCACGACCATGATCGCGCCCTGCTCGTGCGCCCAGGCGGCGAGCTGCTCGACCGGGTTGATCGTCCCGAGCGCGTTCGAGACGAGGTTGTTGGCGACGACCTTGACGCGGCCCTGCTTCGCGATCGCGTCGAGCGCGTCGAGCTGTAGCTCGCCACCGCCGTCGACGGGAATCGGGCGGAACGTCGCGCCGGTACGCTTCGCGATCTGCTGCCAGGGCACGAAGTTCGAGTGGTGCTCGAGTTCGGTCGCAACGACGAGGTCGCCGGGGCCGAGGTTGTCGAGGCCCCAGGCGTAGGCGACGAGGTTCAGCGCCTCGGTCGCGCTGCGGGTGAAGACGATCTCGCGCGTGGAGTCCGCGTTGATGAAGGCCCGCACCTTCTCGCGCGAGCCCTCGAAGCGCGCGGTTGCCCGCTCGGCGAGCAGGTAGACGCCGCGATGGACGTTGGTGTACGACGTCTCGTAGAACTCGCGGTGCGCGTCGAGCACCTGCCGCGGCTTCTGCGCGGTCACCGCGGAGTCGAGGTAGGCGAGCGGCTTTCCGTGGAAGCGCTGCTGGAAGATCGGGAAGTCCGTGCGGAGCTTGCGCGCGTCGAGCCGGGCCCCTGCGATTATCGCCTCGGCGGCCTCCGCGGCCTTAGAGCCTATCCCGCTTGGAAGGCGTTGTTGTCTGGGCGGCGAAGTCCGATCT
>JANDLU010000155.1 GCA_024330215.1 Candidatus Gaiellasilicea maunaloa | reverse complement strand
GCAGTTGCAGCTCCGCCACCTGCTCGTCCGGAATCGACATCGAGACGAAGCGCCCGAACCCCGTGTTGACGCCGTAGGTGTGCTCCTCGTGGACGGCTCGTTCGACCAGCTCGCGGGCCGCCTCCATCTTCGTTCGAGCCTCGTCGGCGAGCCCGACCAGAGCGCCGTGAACGGCGACCTCCCAGACGTCCTCGATCCGAAGGTCGTCGCCGGTCAGGGCGTGGCTCGCGATCACCGGCCCAGCTCCATCGACCCTCTACTCATATCGGTCGAGTCTAGCTCGGCCGCTGTCCCGCGATCGTGAGCCCGCCCGCTATCGAAGCACTTGGTAACCACGCTCGGCGAGCGCAACCGTCAACGCTGCCCGGGGCGTCTTGCCCACCGGCACGTAGACCTCGATCCGGTCGAAGCGTGGATCCTGCACCGACCACTTCGTGACCCTGGTGGCCACTAGATCGGACGGATGGACGCCACAATCCCCCCCAAGAGCCATATCAGCGGCGAGACGACGGGGCTCGACGCCGGCTTGCCAACCCCTGGAGCCGGCGTCGAGCCTACGGGATGCTTGCGCCTAGGGGCCTAGTGGTGCATGGGCGCTTCGGTGCCCGGCGTGTGAAGCAGGTTCTCGACGTCCTTGACGCCGTGGATCCTCCTCGTCCGGTCGACGAGCGCCTCGATCAGGTCGCGCGAAGGCAACTCGCCGCGTAGCTGCACGATCCCCTCCTGCGCGTTGACGTTGATCGCGCCCTTGACCTCGTGCTCGTCGCGGAAGAGCTCCGACTCGACCTTCGCCTTCAGGGTTCCGTCGTCGTAGCGCTTCGGGATCGCAGCCGATACGAGTCCGCGGAGCTTGCCGAGTACCACTCTGCCGCGCCGGGTAGCGACGACGCCCACGACACCGAGGCCCGCGGCTATCGCAACTAGCTTCTTCATCTCACACTCCCCTGTTCGGTTGTCTCGAATCCCCTACCGCGTTTCCCCGGAGACCGAAACACCGTGAGCCACCGCTACGGGCGCTACGCCTTCCTCGCGCGGGCACGTAGGATCGGTCGACTGCTTCGTTCCCAACCGGAAAAGGGGAGCAAATGCCGACGAAGCCGATTCCAGAGGGTTACCACACCCTCACCGTGTACCTCGCCGTCGACGATGCGGCGAAGGCGATCGACTGGTACAAGCGCGCGTTCGGAGCCGAGGAGCGCGTGCGGATGGAGGCGCCGGGCGACAAGATCGGCCATGCCGAGCTCGCGATCGGCGACTCGCTGCTGATGCTCGCGGACCCGTTCCCGCAAGGGTCGACGACGCCGCCGAAGGAGCTGGGCGGCTCGACCGCCGGTCTCTTCATGTACGTCGAGGACGTCGACGCCGCCGTCAAGAAGGCGGTGGACGAGGGCGCGACCGTGGTGATGGAGGTCGCCGATCAGTTCTGGGGCGATCGCTTTGGCACGATCGCCGACCCGTTCGGACACACGTGGTCGATCGCGACGCACGTCGAGGATCTCGACCCGGAGGAGATCGCCGAGCGCGGCAAGGCGGCCATGGCCGCGATGAGCGGCTAGACCTGGCGGAGTGGCCGCCGGTGCGAGCGCCGGCGGCCACTCCTTACCCGAGAACGCGTACCTCGAGTACGCGCGACTCGTCGAAGCCCTCGATCCGCAGCATCGTGCCGGCCGCCGCCGCGGCTGCTCCCGCCGGCATCAGCCCGACGAGCTCAGAGCCGAGGACCTCCGCCCCGCGCTCGATCGCCTCGCGCTCGATCCGCACCACGATCTCGTGCAGCGCGGCGGCCTCGTAGTCCTCGACGTTCATCGAGACCTGGACGATCCCGGCGCTCGGTAGGTCGAGCCCGAGCGCGCGCACGCCGGGGAAGCCGCCGCCCGTCTCCCGCACGACCGCGGCGATCTCCCGCGCGACGCTGAGGTCGCCGCGCAGGTTGACGTTGAACGCGATCAACGGGCGTCGCGCACCCACGATCACGCCGCCCGCGCCGGGATGCAGCTCGCGAGGCCCGAAATCCGGCTCGAGCTCGCCGGCGCCGACCCGCCGGCCAAGCTCGCCCGGCCCTCCGCGCCGGAAGAACGCGGGGCCGCGGCCCCGCGCCAGCTCGCCGTAGAGGAAGACGGACAGATCGAGCTCGTCCCCGATCCGCCGGGCCAGGACGAGCGCCGTCTCGCGCGCTTCGGGCATCTGCTCGAGCCGGATCGGCACGATCGGGACGATGTCCGCCGCGCCGATCCGCGGATGCGCCCCCTCGTGCCGGCGCAGGTCGATTCGCTCGCGGGCGCAGTCGATTCCCGCCAGGAGCGACTCGACTAGGTCTCCTGCCTCGCCGACCAGTGTGAACACCGAGCGGTGATGATCGGCGTCGACGTGGACATCGAGCAGCCGCGCCGGCGACGAGAGCGCCGCGCCCAACGCCTCCACGACCTCGGCGTCGCGACCCTCGGAGAAGTTCGGCACCGCCACCAGCACTCGCCGTACCCTAGAGGCCGTGAAGGCGTACTACGACACACGCGCCCCCGAGTACGACGACTGGTGGCTGGCCGAGGGTCTCCACGCTCCTGCTCCGGCGGACTGGAAGGAAGAACGCGACGAGCTCATCGGCTTCCTCCGAGCACTGCCGCCCAAGCGAACACTCGATGTCGCGTGCGGCACCGGTTTTCTGACACGGCACCTCCAGGGCGACGTCGTCGGGCTCGACCAGAGCCCTCGCATGCTCGAGCTTGCCGGTCGATACGTCGACGTCGTCCGAGGCGACGGGGTTGCGTTGCCGTTCGAGGACGATGCGTTTGAGCGTGTGTTCACGAGCCATTTCTACGGACACCTCGAGGAGGACGAACGGGCACGGTTTCTCGCTGAGGCGGAGCGGGTCTCGGTCGAGCTCGTCGTGGTGGATGCGGCGCTTCACGGAGGCGTCGAGCGGGCTGAATGGCAGGAGCGGGAGCTGAAAGATGGGTCGCGCTGGCAGGTCTACAAGCGCTTCTTCACACCGGACGGGTTGCTCGCCGAGCTCGGAGGCGGCGAGACGCTCTTCGCAGGTCGCTGGTTCGTCGCAGTTCGGGCGTGACCGTCCGTAAGCGCTCGTACCGCTCGCTCGCTTCGCTCCAACGCGACAACGCCGTCTGTCGCGCCTGCGTCGAGGCCGGCTACCCGCTCGAGTCCTGGCCGGTTCGGGCCCCGCACGCCGACCAACGCGCCTACCTCTACGGCCAGGCGCCCGGAATCGTCGAGGGCGAGGAGCGATTGCCCTGGCGCGGCCGCGCCGGCGCGACGCTGCGCCGCTGGCTCGAGCTCGAGGGCGACGAGCTCTACGAGACCTTCTACTGCGGCTCGGTCACGCGCTGCTATCCGGGCCGGCCCGCCTCCGGCCGCGGCGACCGGACGCCCACCTCCCTCGAGCAGGAGCTCTGCGAGCTCTGGCGCGACTGGGAGCTGCGGCTGCTCCGCCCCGAGTTGATCGTCACCGTCGGCGGGCTCGCCCTCCGCCGCCTGCTCGGGATCCCGACGCTCACCGACGCGATCGGCAAGAGCTACACGCGTGGCGAAGCGATCGTGATCCCGCTCCCACATCCCTCCGGCGCGAGCGGCTGGCTGAACGACCGCGCCAACCACGCGCGGCTCGGGAAGGCGCTCACGCACGTCCGGCGCGAGCTCGCTGAGCTCGCGCGAGCATCCCAGGCCGCTTCGGCGCGCTGCCCCTCGTAGGTTCGCTGATGCAACTCGACCGGGACGGCACGGCACTCGCAGCGTTCGTCATCGGGACCGTGCTCGCGGGCGGAAACGCCGTCGGCATCAGGGTCACTAACCGCGAGCTCGAGCCGCTGTGGGGCGCCGGGCTGCGCTTCCTGCTCGCCGCTTGCCTGCTCGGAGCCGTCATGGCAGCGATGCGGCTCACGCTCCCGCGCGGCCCCGCGCTGGTGGGCGTACTGCTCTACGGAATGCTCCTCTTCGGGGGCGCGTTCAGCCTTTCCTACTACGCACTCGTCCGCATCCACGCCGGTCTCGGGCAAACGCTACTCGCGCTCGTTCCGCTCGCGACACTGCTGCTGGCAGTCCTCCAGCGGCAGGAGCGTCTGCGACCCGCGGCCGTCCTCGGAACTCTGATCTCCGTCGCCGGCATCGGCGTGATCTCGGGCGCTGATGGTGGATCGGTGCCCGCGCTCTCGGTGCTGGCGCTGCTCGGCGCCGTGCTTTGCTTCGCCGAGGCAACGGTCCTCGTCCGCCGGTTCCCGCCCGTCCACCCGGTGACAGCGAACGCGGTCGGTATGGGCTTCGGCGCCGCGATCCTGCTCGCGCTCTCGGCGATCTCGAGCGAGTCGATCGTCAGACCGGAGCGCGGCGCAACCTGGCTCGCAATCGCGTACATGGTCGTGCTCGGCTCCGGCCCCGTCTTCGTGCTCTACCTCGTCGTCGTTCGACTCTGGAGCGCCTCGCGTGCGGCCTACACCTTCGTCCTCATTCCTCTCGTCACCGTGCTGCTCTCGGCGTGGATCGACGACGAGCCGATCGGCGCCGAGCTCATCCTCGGCGGCCCCCTGGTCGTGGCGGGCGTGTACGTCGGCGCGCTTCGCCCGGCCGCGGCCGTTCGGCGTTAGGGGCGCCGGCTAGATTCCAGAGGTGAGCGAAGTCCCCTATCGGCACACCTTCCGCCGCCTCCTCGGCTTCCTGGCGCCGTACAAGGCGTCGCTCGTCGTCTCGACGATCCTCGCCGTCCTCTCGCAGGCGGCGG
>JANDLU010000154.1 GCA_024330215.1 Candidatus Gaiellasilicea maunaloa | reverse complement strand
GTCTCCAGGACGCTCGAGAGGTTCATCATCGGCTCGCCCATGCCCATGAACACGACGTGGTTGATCTCGTGCTCGCGCCGGAAGTGCAGCGCCTGGTCGAGGATCTCCCCCGCCGTGAGGTTGCGGGCGAACTTCATCGCGCCGGTCGCGCAGAACGTGCAGGTCAGCGGGCAGCCCGACTGCGACGACAGGCAGAGCGACTTGCGCCCGTCGCGGTACTGCATGAGGACCGCCTCGACCGCGCGCCCGTCGTGAGTCGTGAACAGCGCCTTGACGGTCCCGTCGGCGGAGAACGCCTCCTGCTCCAGCGCGAGCGAGGAGAACGGGACCGCCGCGGCGAGCTCCGCGCGCAGCGCGGCCGGCACGTTGGACATCTCCTCGTAGCCCTGCGCGCCGCGCGCGGCCCACTCCCACACCTGGCGGGCGCGGAAGGCGGGCTGGCCGCGCTCGGCCAGCGCGGACGCGAGGAGGACGGGATCCACGCAGCCATGGTGCCAGTCTCTTCAGACGATGCGGCTCGCCAAGCACCTCGCTCACGCTGGTATCGCCTCGCGCCGCGCCTCCGAGCAGCTGATCTTCGACGGGCGCGTCGAGGTCGACGGCACGGTGGTCACCGACCCCGCGCGTGACGTGGGCGGCGAGGAGCACATCCGCGTCGACGGCAAGACGCTGCGCGCCCCCGAGCGCGGCGCCCAGCGCCATCATCCGTTCGTCCAGCAGTTCGAGCGGATGCAGGAACTGGTGGTCGAGCAGTTCGGTGGTCTGCTGCCCGGCGAGGTGGATCTCCAGCTCGGACTCCGACATCAGGCTCAGCGACTTGTGAGATCGAGCCGCCTCCGGGTCTCGCCGCGCTCGAGACCCTCGCGGAGCGCCACCGCCTCTCCGGACTCGCTGTGACGATCCGCGTCGACGGCACTCGCCGGCAGCTCGCTCACGGTGTCGACCGAGCGGCCTACCGGATCCTGCAGGAGGCGCTCACCAACGCGGCGCGTCACGGAGGCGGCAAGGCGGTCGCCGAGATCGACTACGGCCGGGACGCTCTCGAGCTCACGGTCACGAATCCGGCGACCGGCGAAGGTCTCTCCCAGGACGGGCACGGGATCGTTGGCATGCGCGAGCGAACGACGCTGCTCGGAGGCACCCTCGAGGCGGGTGCGAGCGGCGGGAACTTCCGCGTCCGCGCGAGCCTGCCCTACGGCGGTGGAGAACGGCGAGGATGACCTCCGTGCGGCTCCTGCTCGTCGACGACGACGACCTGATGCGTGCCGGCCTCAGGGCGGTGCTCTCCACCGATGCCTCGATCGAGATCGTGGGCGAGGCGAGCGACGGCCGCGCCGCCGTGAACGAGACTCGCGCGCTCGCACCCGATGTCGTCCTGATGGACGTCCGCATGCCCGACCTCGACGGGATCTCGGCGACGCGTGAGATCGTCGCCGCCTCACCCGACGCGAAGGTCGTGATCCTGACGACCTTCGAGCAGGACGACTACGTCTTCGGGGCGCTGAACGCGGGCGCCTCGGGCTTCCTGCTCAAGCGCACGAGACCGGAGGAGCTGATCGCGGCCATCCACACGATCGCGGCAGGCGACTCGCTGCTCTCTCCCTCGGTCACGAGCACGGTGATCCAGCGGATGGCCCGCCAGCCGGCTCCCGACTCGGCCGCAGAAGTGCGCCTGGACGAGCTCACCGCGCGAGAGCGCGAGGTGCTCGGCCTGATCGCGCGCGGCCTCTCGAACAGGGAGATCGCGGCCGAGCTCGTTGTCGAGGAGTCGACCGTGAAGACCCACGTCAGGCACATCCTCCGCAAGCTGCGCCTGCGCGACCGCGTCCAGGCGGTGATCTTCGCCTACGAGAGCGGGCTCACCTCTCGTGCGCAGGAAGGGGATCCGCTGAGCGGATTCCCTGCGCGCCAAGACCCTTGAGGGGTCGCTTCGCTCCCAACATCACCGAGCGACACCAGCCGGGCCGAATCACCTCAAGAAATCGTGAGGATTCTTGCGGGAGCGCTGAGCGTCCGCGTGGAGAAGGCCGCTTAGCATCCCCTCACCGATGTGCCTTGCGATTCCGGGACAGCTGCTCGAGTTCGTCGACGAGGCGAACCGGCTCGCGCGCGTGGACGTGGCGGGCGTCGTCCGGAACGTGAATGTCGGGCTGCTCGATGTCGACGGCGAGTCGGCGCGAGCGGGTGACTGGGTCCTGATCCACGTCGGCTTCGCCCTCTCCAAGGTCGACGAAGAGGAGGCGATGGCGACGCTGCGGATGCTCCAGGGGATGGGCGCCGACTACGAGGCGGAGCTCGAGGAGCTCAAGGCCAGCGTGATCGAGTGAGTTGCACGTCGGACACCCACTGCATCACCTGCTCCGACGAGGGCGTGTCGATGCGGGTGATCGAGCTGCTCGGGGATGGGATCGCGTGCTGCGCCGGGGCGGACGGCGCTCCTGCCGAGGTCATGGTCGACCTCGTGGGCCCCGTCGAGCCGGGCGACACCCTCCTCGTTCACGCGGGGGGTTGCTCTCCTAACCGCGGACGCGGAGCGGCCGCGGCGATGAAGTACGTCGACGAGTACCGGGACGCCGAGCTCGGCCGGGTGCTCGCGGGCGAGATCGTCGCGATCGTCGAGCCCGGTCGCGAGTACAAGATCATGGAGGTCTGCGGCGGCCACACGCACACGATCTACAAGTACGGCGTCGACGACCTGCTCCCCGCGAACGTCGAGCTCGTCCACGGCCCCGGCTGCCCGGTCTGCGTGATCCCGATGGGCCGTGTCGACGACGCGATCTCGGTCGCGCACATCCCCGGCGTGATCTTCACCTGCTTCGGCGACATGATGCGCGTCCCTGGCGGCTCCGGCACGCTGCTCGAGGCGAAGGCGCGGGGCGCCGACGTGCGGATGGTCTACTCGCCGCTCGACGCGCTGCGGATCGCGAGGGAGAACCCCGATCGCGAGGTCGTCTTCTTCGCCGTCGGCTTCGAGACGACGGCTCCCTCGACCGCGCTGACGCTGAAGCGCGCGAAGGCCGAGGGGACCCCCAACTTCTCCTGTTTCTCGAACCACGTCACGATCGTGCCGCCTCTCCGCGCGCTGCTCGAGTCGCCGGATCTGCGCCTGGACGGGTTCGTCGGCCCGGGTCACGTCTCCACGGTGGTCGGTGCGCGCCCGTTCGAGTTCATCCCGGCCGACTACGGCAAGCCGGTCGTGATCTCCGGCTTCGAGCCGCTCGACCTGCTCCAGTCGGTCTACATGGTGCTTCGCCAGCTCGTCGAGGGGCGCTGCGAGGTCGAGAACCAGTACGCGCGCGTCGTGCCTGCCGATGGGAACCCGGCCGCGCTCGCCGTGCTCGAGGAGGTTTTCGAGCTGCGGCCGCATTTCGAGTGGCGCGGGCTCGGCTTCATCTCGCACTCGGGACTCAAGCTCTCGGCGGCGTATGCGGAGCTCGACGCGGAGCTGCGCTTCGAGATCCCGGGCGTCCGGGTGGCCGATCCCAAGGCCTGCCAGTGCGGGGAGGTGCTGAAGGGCGTGATCAAGCCCTGGGAGTGCAAGGTCTTCGGCACCGCCTGCACTCCCGAGCGGCCGATCGGCACCTGCATGGTCTCGTCCGAAGGCGCCTGCGCCGCCTACTACAACTACGGCCGCTTCGCGCGCGAGCGGGAGGTCGTGTGAGCGAGACCACCACGCGCGAGTCAGAGGCCCTCGCGCTGATCGAGCGCGTGCGTGCCCGGCCGGCCAAGTTCAAGGACGCCCAGATCACGATGGCCCACGGCGCGGGCGGGAAGGCGACGCAGACGCTCGTCGCCGGGCTCTTCCTGCCGGCCTTCGGCGGTGAGGCGCTCCGGGAGTTGGGTGACGCCGGGATCGTCGACGGTCTGGCGCTGACGACCGACAGCTTCGTCGTCAAGCCGATCCGCTTCCCCGGCGGCTCGATCGGAGAGCTCGCGGTCAACGGCACCGTCAACGACCTCGCGGTCGCCGGCGCCCGCCCGCTCGCGCTGACGCTCTCGTTCGTGCTCGAGGAAGGCCTCTCCGCCGAGGACCTCCGCGCCGAGGTCGAGGCGATCGCTTCCGCCGCCGCTGCCGCCGGCGTCGAGATCGTCGCCGGCGACACGAAGGTGGTCGAGCGCGGCCGCTGCGACTCGATGTACGTCACGACGACCGGGCTCGGCAGGCTCGATCCGAGAGCCTCGCTCTCGACAGGCTCGCTCAAGCCTGGCGACAAGATCCTCGTCTCGGGCCCGATCGGCGAGCACGGCACCGCCGTCATGCTCGCCCGGGGCGAGTTCGAGCTCGAGGCGCCGGTCGAGTCGGACACGCGCTCGCTCTGGCCGGCCGTGGACGCGCTCCTCGACGCCGCCGGCCCCTCGCTTCGCTGCCTCCGCGACGCAACGCGAGGCGGCGTCGCGTCGGCGCTGAACGAGCGCGCGCAGGCGTCCGCCGTGGCGATGGTCGTGCGCGAGGCCGCGGTGCCCGTCCGTCCGCCCGTCGCCGGCGCGTGCGAGATCCTCGGCATCGACCCCATGTACGTCGCGAACGAGGGCGTGCTCGTCGCCTTCGTCGCACCCGAGGCGGCGGCCGACGCGCTCGCCGCCCTCGCCTCGGCGCCCGGCTGCGAGGCCGCGGCGGAGATCGGCGAAGTGAAGACAGATCCCCCCGGGATGGTGCTCGTCGAGACCGCCTTCGGCGGCCGGCGCGTGATGGACCTGCTCGTCGGAGATCCCCTGCCCCGCATCTGCTAGCTCAGGACGGAAGGAGCCGCGCATGTCGACCACCGAGTTCATCCCCAACCAGCACGCGACCGAGGCGGTGACGGCCCACGTGATCTGGATGACCTCGGGCCAGGGCTGCGACGGGGACTCGGTCGCGAT
>JANDLU010000153.1 GCA_024330215.1 Candidatus Gaiellasilicea maunaloa | reverse complement strand
CGTTCGCCCAGCGCGGTTAGGCCATCGTGAACTCGATCGGCCCGCCGCTCTGCACGAGACCGTGGCGGAGAATCGGCATCATGTTCGTCACCGGCGAGAGCCCGAGATCGCAATCGAGCGCCTCGGTGAAAGGCGCTGTGTCACCTCCCGCGGAGGGCAGGTCGACGGCACCTTCCCCGCCCGCAGTGACGCTCCAGACGCCGGTCTCGTCGCGGCGCAGGTCGAGCTCGCGACACCAGCCCTCACCGCGGCTTGTCACGCGCAGCCACGCCGTCACGAAGTCCCGTTCGGTCGCGAGCTCATAGTCCAGTCGATAGGGAAGCGGCGCTGTGCCTACTGCGATGCCCGCTGCCGCCAGGCGGTCGTCGCCGATCGAGATCTCGGCGAACTCGACGCCGAATGGGTCGTCCTTGACCCAGGCGAGAGCCCGCCGCGTCTCAGCAGCACCGGTCACCGCTGCGGCCGGTGCTGGCTCAGCCAACTGCCGAGAATCTCGTCGACAGCGACGGCGACGTCGTTCTGCGCCCGCTCCAGACCCGGCTCGTGGGCGAGCGCGTGGTGGCAGGGTGGCTCCGGTATGCGTTCGCGCCTTCGTGGCAGTGTTGTCTGTTCAGGCAACATAACTTCTGGCGGGATGAGGGCGCGAGCTCGCTGATCCCTTCGCGTGCCGCCACTCCTACTCGTCGCGCATGCACGAGCGGTTCCTCCTCGCAGGCGCAGTGTTGCGTGTCGTCAAAGGCCGAAACCAGCCCGGGCTGTACTCTCGCGCCGTGGCCACGACGGTTTACTACTGCGCCAGCTCGCTGGACGGCTACATCGCTGAGGCCGACGACAGCCTCGATTGGCTGCTCAACTACCAGGGCACCGTCGAGCACGAAGCCGCTGAGCCCGGCCCGATGAGCGAAGGCGGCTCGTACGAGGGCTTCTACGAGGGTGTTCGGGCGCTGGTCTCGGGCTCTGCCACCTACGAGTGGATCCTCGACCACCTTGACGTTGCGGGTGGAGGAGAGTGGCCATACCGGGGTAAGCCATGCTGGGTGCTGAGTTCGCGTGAGCTGCGCCTGCCCGAAGGCGAGGGGGTCGACGTCCGGATCGTGGACGCGTCGGTGGGAGAGCTCCACGGCGAGATGGCGGCCGCGGCCGGCGACGGCGTGCTCTGGGTAGTCGGCGGCGGAAATGTCGCTTCACAGTTCGCGGACGAGGGGTCTGATCGACGAGGTGCACGTGACCGTGGTCCCCATCGCGCTGGGCGCCGGCAAACCGCTCTTCGACCGCCGACTCCAGAGCGGTCCGATGCAGCTAACCGGGACGCGCACCTTCAGGAACGGCATGGTGGAGCTCCGTTACGAGGTCCGACGCTAGGACTCGGGAGTACGTCGATTGCCTTCGCAGCAGTGAACTGACAAGTACGGCCGCGACCACCGGAGGGTCGGCGCGGCAGGAGCAGCAGTTGCCGTTCAAGGACGGCGCGGTTGAGCGCCCGCGAACTGAGCACGAAGCGCCCCGTCGTACTGGTCGGCGGGCGCCCTGTGCAGGAGCTTGGTCGAGCCCTCGACGTCCGTGAAGAGGAGCGTGACCGTGCTGGTGGCTAGGACGCGCGTGCTGCCAGTCAAGCGCAACGGCACCTGGTTGCCCGAGTCACTTCGGAGCGCAGGTGTGGACGACGATTCCCGAGCCGAACCTCGTCGTCGCCACGAGCTGATGCACGGTGGTCGATTCCCTCGAGCAGGCGTGCGCCGCAGCCCGCGATCACGGGGAAGACCAGAAGTGGAACTCGTCGACTAGGGCTCGCTTGGTCGCGATGGCCACGCCTGAGCAAAACCTCGTAGGTCTGGCGGCCGAGCAGCAGCGCGTCTGCTGCGAACAGAAGGTCGTGCGCGTAACGCGCGTGCTCGTCGTCCCAGTAGGGGCCGCTCCAGTTCTGCGGGTTCTCGATGACGCCGTCGAGCGTCACGAACGTCGATTCGACGAGCTTCCTCATCTGATTCTCCCTTTGTTGTGTGCCTGATCGACGCTGCAGCGCGCTCGATCTGATCGCTCCTCACCGACCAGAGCGTGCGTTTGCGCGCGGCCCCTGAGGTGCGGTTATCCGCCCCCACGCTTCGTGCTGGCCGGCTGCGGGACGGCGCCCTCGCCCGCGACGCTGGTGGCAGCCGATGACCATGGATAGCCGAAACCGCTGGCTCGCCCTGATCGTCCTCTGTCTGGGCGATCTCATGATCGTGCTCGACGGAACGATCGTGAACGTTGCGCTGCCGTCGATCCGGGACGACCTCGGGTTCTCGCAGGCGTCGCTTGCTTGGGTGGTGAACGGGTACCTGCTCACGTTCGGCGGCTTTCTCCTGCTCGGCGGTCGCCTTGGCGATCTCTTCGGCTACCGGCGGCTGTTTTTGAGCGGGATCACGCTCTTCACGCTCGCGTCGCTCGCCTGCGGCCTCGCCACCTCCCAGGCCATGCTCGTCGCTGCGCGGGCGGTACAGGGGACGGGGGCCGCGGTCGTCTCGGCCGTCGCTCTCTCGTTGCTGATGGTCATGTTCACCGAGCCGGCCGAGCGAGCGAAGGCGATGGGCGTCTTCGGCTTCGTCCTCTCCGGCGGCGGTGCACTGGGTGTGCTGCTCGGCGGCGTCCTCACCGACGTGCTCGACTGGCACTGGATCTTCCTCGTCAACATCCCGGTGGGGATCGGCGTCTTCGCGCTCAGTCGTGCGTTGCTGCCGCAGGGCGGCGGCGCGGCCGCGACCGGCCGCCTCGACTTCGCGGGCGCGGTCACCGCGACCGGCTCGCTCATGCTCGCCGTCTACGCGATCGTGAACGGGAACGAGGTCGGCTGGGTGACCGGCCGCACGATCGGGCTCCTCGCCGCATCGGCCGGGCTGCTCGCCGCGTTCCTCGTCGTCGAGGCGAGGGTCGCCTCGCCGCTGATGCCGCTCGGCCTCTTCCGCAATCGCGACGTCTCGGCGGCGAACGTCGTCGGCGTGCTGATGGCCGGCGGGATGTTCGCGTGGTTCTTCTTCTCCGCCCTCTACCTCCAGCAGATCCTCGGCTACAGCCCGCTCGAGGTCGGCCTCGCCTACCTGCCGTCGATGGTGCTCTGGGGAGCCTCGTCGCTCTTCCTCTCCGACCGTCTCGTGATGCGCTTCGGCGTCAAGATGCCGCTCGTCGCGGGGATGCTGCTGATGGTGCTCTCGCTCGCCCTGTTCGCGCGCACGCCGGTCGATGGGAGCTTCGCTCTCGACATCCTGCCCGCGACGATTCCGCTCGCCCTCGGCGCCGGGATCGCGTTCAACCCGCTCCTCCTGGCCGCCATGGGCGGAGTGGAACCGAGCCAGTCGGGACTCGCCTCCGGCGTCGTCAACACGGCGTTCATGATGGGCGGCGCGCTCGGCCTCGCCGTCCTGGCGAGCCTCGCCGACTCGCGCACCGAGACGCTCCGCGACGGCGGCGACAGCGCGCTCGCCGCGCTCAACGGCGGCTACCACCTGGCCTTCCTCGTCGGCGCCGTCTTCGCGATCGCCGCCGCCGTGGTCGGGGCCGTCCTTCTCCGTCCCGGCGCGCCCGCCGCGGCGCACGAGGGCGAGGAGAGGATCGACGCCGCCCCGGCCGCGGAACCGCTCTAGTGAACAGCAGAAGGGATCGCTCATGTCCTACGCACGCAGCTCGTTGCTCCTCGTCGCGGTAGCCGTCGCAGCCGTCGGCGCCACCGCCGCATTGCCCGCTCCCGCCGACTCCACGCCGATCGGCCCGCTTCCGAAGGGGCCCGTCACGAGCATCGAGACGTCCCGCGGATCGCTCGTCGCGGTGGCGCTCCCACGCCAGAAGCCCTCGAGTGGGCTCGTTTGGCGCGTCGCCCGGCGTGTCGATGCCCGCGTGCTCGCCCAGGTCTCCGAGGCGAACGTCGGCTCGAGCGTCGCCCTTGTCTTCCGCGCAACCGGCAGGGGCAGGGCGGCCATCCACTTCGCCCTTACGCGCGGCGAGCCGTCCGGGAAGGCGCTTCGCTCGGCGACCGACAACGTGCATGCGCGCTGAGGCAACGTCCGGCTCGCGCCCGTCTCCGGTGCGCGAGCCCGGAACCGCGGCGTATGCGGCGTTCTCCTGGTCGATCGTGTTCCTCATCCCACACCTCTACTGGGCCGCAGGCGGAACGGCAGGCCTCGACGGCGATGCGATCACCGGTGTGCTGGCGGCGATCAACTACCTCGCGATGGGCTTCTCGATCGCTGCTGGGGCGCTCGCGCTTGCGCTCGTGCGCGCGTGGGGCGCGTTGTTGCCGCGGCGGCTCCTGCTGACCGGCGCCTGGGCCGCTTGCGTCATCCTCTCGCTCCGCGGAGGCGGCGGGCTGCTCCAGACGCTGGTCGTCGCTCTCGGCCAATCCGACGACGACGTGCCGACGCTCGCTCTCGTCTTCGAGCCCCTCTTCCTCGTCGGCGGCATCCTCTTCGGCCTCGCTGCGCGGGAATACGGCCGGGCGACGAGATGAAGCCGATGCGGCACGCGAGACCCTCCGCAGCAGCGGCCCTGATCGGGAACAGCGCGCGGCGATGCTCACGGTGTCCCGTTCAGGAGTACGACATCGCCGACGTGCGGCCGTGTTCGGGAAGGAGGCAGAGTGAACTTGCAGCACGGAACCACGCTCGCCCGATGAGATCCGCGCCTCGGTGCGGTCACAACGCGAAAGACCACCAGGAGAGAAAGGACGAACCATGAAACTGACGACCACCACGCAGGTCTCCGTCGATGGCGTGATGCAGGGAAACGGCGGCTCGTCGGATGAGGACCGCAAGAACGGATTCGAGCGCGGCGGATGGGCAAGGCCGCCCAAGCCGCTGTTCGACAACGAGGCCATGACGCTCGTCCACGAGATCTACCAGCGCGCCGACGCGTTCCTGTTCGGCCGGCGGACCTACGAGCTCTTCGCCGGCTACTGGGGCGTGAGGAAAGATCTGGAGGACCCCATCGTCGGTGCCTTGAACACGCGGCCCAAGTACGTCGCATCGACCACGCTCACCGACCCGGAATGGGCGGACA
>JANDLU010000152.1 GCA_024330215.1 Candidatus Gaiellasilicea maunaloa | reverse complement strand
CCTTTCGCGAGCTCGGCACCCGCTTCCTGCAGCTGCCGCTCGGCGAGATCGAGCTCGCCGAGCTCTAATCGGCCGTCCGGGAACGCTGTGCCTGAAACCGCGAGCCGCAAGCGGCGGCTGGCAAGTCAGCCGCCGCCTGCTGGCGCACGCTGGGCCGATCTCGACGAGGGAGTCGTCGAAACTCGCCCACCGCGCTCGGCCCGCCCCCCGACCACGTCCGGCTTAGCGGCGGCGGCCGGCAAAGGACGGCTCGCGCTTTGCGCTCGCAACAGCCACGGCGGCGTCCGGCGGCCGCGGTTTTCCGGTGCATCGTTGCTGGGCGGCCGCTGACTCCACGCGGTTACTCTAGGTGGCATGAGCGCATCGATCCTCGAGCGAGTCCAGGCGGACACCCGCGACGCGATGAAGGCCGGCGAGCGCGACCGGGTGGTGGCGCTGCGCATGCTCACCGACGCCCTGCAGAAGGACCTCAAGGGTGGCGGCACCGACGAGGTCGCGGTACTCCGGCGCGAGCGCAAGCGCCGGGTCGAAGCCGCGCAGGCCTATCGCCAGGGCGGCAGCGGCGAGCGCGCCGCCTCCGAGGAGGCCGAGGTGACCGAGATCGAGCGCTACCTGCCGGCGGAGATGTCCGACGAGGACCTCTCGACCATGGTCGAGTCGGCGATCGTCGAGAGCGGCGGATCGAGCCCCGCCGACATGGGCAAGGTGATGAGCGCGGTGATGCCGAAGGTGGCGGGCCGCGCCGACGGCAAGCGGGTCAGCGCGGCGGTGCGCGAGCGGCTGGCCGGCGGCGGCTGAGTTGGCACGCCGCCAACTCACCCTCGACAACACGGTCGCGGCCGAGCTCGCGGGCTCCGAGGACACGGTCCTGCGCGAGCTCGAGGGCCGGCTCGGCTGCGAGGTCTACCTGCGCGGCAACGTGCTCACCCTCGACGGCGACGACGACGACGTCAGCCGCGCCGCGACCATGGTCGACGAGCTCGTCGGCCTGGTCGAGCGCGGTCATGAGCTCGCCCCCGAGACACTGGAGACGGTCAGCGGAGCGATCGAAGCCGAGGAACGCCCGGCGGAGATCCTCGAGGACCTCGTCTGGCGCCACCGCAACACCAAGGTCGCGCCGAAGACGGTCAACCAGAAGCGCTACGTCGACTCGATCCGCCGTCACACGGTCACCTTCGGGATCGGCCCGGCGGGCACCGGCAAGACCTTCCTCGCCGTCGCCGCCGCCGTCGCCGCACTCGAGGCCAAGCAGATCAGCAGGATCATCCTCACCCGGCCCGCGGTCGAGGCGGGCGAGCGCCTGGGGTTCCTGCCCGGCGACATCCAGGCCAAGGTCGACCCCTACCTGCGGCCGCTCTTCGACGCCCTCTACGACATGCTCGACCCCGACCGCGTACTCACCTACTTCGACCGCGGGATCATCGAGGTGGCGCCGCTTGCGTTCATGCGGGGCCGGGCTCAGCCGCTGTCCAGTCAGGTGCTGACGCCCGACGGGTTCAGGTCGATCGGCGAGCTGCGTGTTGGCGATCTCGTCATCGGGTCGGATGGGCGGCCGACCCCGGTGCTCGGGGTGTATCCCCAGGGCCGAAAGGAGGTCTTTCGCGTCAAGACTCAAGACGGCGCGTCGACGCTCTGCTGCGGCGAGCACCTCTGGCACGTCTATACGGCGAGCGACCGCCGCCGCCGCAAGCCTGGGCGCGTCGTCGAAACGCGGGAGATGGCGGGGAACCTGCGCACAGCCCACAAGCGCCGCTACGAGCTCCCGCTTCTCAGCGCACCGGCAGAGTTTCCCCCTCGCGAGGTGCCGCTGGATCCCTATGCCCTCGGGCTTCTGCTCGGCGACGGCTGTCTGACGACGACGACCACGCCGAGCTTTTCGACACGGGATTTTGAGCTTGCGGTGGCGCTCGAGGACGCGCTCGAGGGAATCGAGCTGCGCCGCAAGGGCGCGGGTGACTACGTGCTGCGCAACCGCGAAGGGCACCGCGGCGGCGTGGCCGTCGCCAACCCGGTCACGGCGATCCTTCGCGACTTGATGCTGTCGGGCGCAACCTCGGTGACGAAGTTCATCCCGCTCGATTACCTGCTCAACCGCAGCGACGTGCGAATCGCGGTCCTCCAGGGGCTCTTGGACACGGACGGAGGACCCGTCACCCAGGAGGGGCGCAGCTGTCAGATCCAGTACACGACAGGCTCCGAGGTGCTTCGCGACGATGTCGTCTTTCTCGTCCGCTCGCTCGGCGGCGTCGTGTACTGGCACTGCCGACCGGCGGTGGGACGCAAGCCCGGCCGAGCTAACGGTCGGCCTGTCTTCCACCGCTCTGATGCGTACGTCCTCGATATCCGCCTTCCCGAGTCGATCGAGCCGTTCCGCCTCGAGCGGAAGCGGGCGCTGTACCGCAAGGGGGGCGGTGGCCGGCCGACGCGGTTCATCGATTCGATCGAGCCCGCAGGGGAGGCCGAAACAGTCTGCATCCAGGTCGCGGCGCCCGACTCTCTCTACGTCACCGATGACATGCTGCTCACACACAACACCCTCAACGACTCCTTCGTGATCCTCGACGAGGCGCAGAACACGAGTCCCGAGCAGATGAAGATGTTCCTCACCCGGCTCGGCTTCAACTCGAAGATGGTGGTCACCGGCGACGTCACCCAGATCGACCTGCCTCGCGACCAGCGCTCGGGGCTGGTCGTCGTCGGCGAGATCCTCTCCGCCGTCGACGACATCGCCTTCGTCCGCTTCGGCGGCGAGGACGTCGTTCGCCACCAGCTGGTCCAGCGGATCGTCGCCGCCTACGGCGACTACGCGGAGCGAACGAAGTCGGATTGACCCTCGACCTCGACGACGTCCCGGCGAGCCTGCGCGCCACCGCCGGCGCGACCCTGACGGCGGCCGGGATCGAGGACGGCCATCTCTCGATCGAGCTGGTCGGCTCCGATCGAATCCGCGAGCTCAACCGTGACCATCGCGACCGCGATCGGCCCACCGACGTCCTCTCCTTCCCGATCGACGGGGCGGGACCGGCGGCCGGGCCGCGCGAGCTCGGCGACGTGGTCATCTGCGCCGAGCACTGCGACGACGTGGTCGAGGCGACGGTCCACGGGGTGCTGCATCTCTGTGGCTACGACCACGAGGCAGACGACGGCGAGATGCTCGCGCTTCAGCAGAGGATCATGGACGTGCTTTGAGCGACTCGCCCACACGCGCCGGCTTCGTCGGCCTCGCCGGGCGCCCCAACGTCGGCAAGTCGACTCTGGTCAACGCGATCG
Source organism: Candidatus Gaiellasilicea maunaloa (assembly GCA_024330215.1). Lineage (GTDB taxonomy): Bacteria > Actinomycetota > Thermoleophilia > Gaiellales > Gaiellaceae > Gaiellasilicea > Gaiellasilicea maunaloa. The sequence continues at coordinate 1,964 of JANDLU010000152.1, read as the reverse complement.
TCGGCTCCAAGGTCGCGATCGTCTCCGACCGCCCGCAGACGACCAGGCGCGCCAGCCGCGGCGTCGCCACCGATCTGGTCGCCGGCTGGCAGCTGGTGCTGGTCGACCTGCCCGGCGTCCAGCGCCCCCGCGACGTGCTCACCGAGCGCATGCAGCGGCGGGTCGAGCAGGAGCTCGGCGGGGCGGACGTCGTCCTGCTGGTGCTCAACGCCGAGCAGGGCATCGGCCCGGGGGACCAGTTCATCGCCCGCCACATGCTCGAGGTCGGCTCGTCGACGCCGGTGATCTGCGCGGTCAACAAGATCGACAGGCTGGGGCCGGCGGAGACGGCGGCGGTGCTGGCGGCGACGGCGAAGCTCGCGGTCGTCGACGAGATCTTCCCGATCTCGGCGCGACGCGGGACCGGGATGGGGCCCTTGATCCGGCGACTCGCCGAGCTCGTCCCCGAGGGGCCGCTGCTCTACCCGCCCGAGGACGTCAGCGATCGGCCGAGCGAGGTCCATCTGGCGGAGCTGATCCGCGAGCAGGTGCTGCGTCGCACCCACGAGGAGCTGCCGCACGCGGTCGAGGTCTCGCTGCAGGAGCTGGCGAGCCGCGAGGACGGGCTGATCGAGATCACCGCCCAGGTCTGGGCCGAGACCGACTCGCAGAAGGCGATCCTGATCGGTAAGGGCGGGCGCATGATCCGCGACATCGGCACGGCCGCGCGCAAGGAGCTCGAGCGCGAGCTCGCCGCCAAGGTCTTCCTCGACCTGCAGGTGCGGGTGCGCGAGCGCTGGCGTCGCGACGAGGGCCTGCTCGATCGGCTCGGGATCGACTGAGGACGACCTCAGCGCCGCCCGACCACACACAGCGACGGATAGCCGCGGCGAACCGGCAGTCGGGCTGAGATCGTGAAACCGGCGGCGAGCAGGTCGGGAGCCGGGTCGAGCGGTCGCAGGCCGGCGAGCGGCCCGGCGCCGGCGCTGAACGCCCGGAGCAGTGGCCAGGTGAGCCGCGCGAACGGTGGCGCGATCGTCACCAGCCCCACGCGGCCGCCCGGGCGGAGCACGCGGTGGATCTCGGCGAGCACCGCGGCTCGAACGGTCGGTTCGAGGACGTGGAGAAGATAGGTCGCGGTGGCCACGTCGAAGCTCGCCGCCGCGAACGGCAGCCGCTGCGCATCGGCGGCGACCATCTCCCAGTCCGCCGGCACCGGCGCGGCCCGTTCGAGCATCTGCGGCGAGTCGTCGACTCCCACCGCACGCTTCGGCCGGGGAGCGATCGTCGCCAGCTCGCGCAGCAGCCCTCCGGTGCCGGTGCCGACGTCGAGCAGTGCCTCGTCGACACCGATCCTCAGCATCGTCAGCAGCGAGCGCAGTGCGGGGCGTTCGAGCGCGAGCTGACGGTCGTAGACGGCAGCGACGGACGACCAGCCCCGCGTGCGGCGGGAGCGGCGCGAGGCGCTCACGTCGGCTCAGCCCGGGTGGCGCGCCGCGAAGATCGCGTAGCCGAGCGCACCGTCTGCGATCGCCTGGCGGGCGACCGCGGTGAGCTCGATCGCTGCGTCGATGCCGCCGGGGAGCCCGGCGAGCTGGTCGGCGGCGACTATGCGGGCGCCGCGCAGCCTGTCGTGGACTCGCTCGGCCATCGCCGCAGCGTCGGCCTCGCGCGACTCGACCTCGATCAGATCGAGCCCGCATCGCTTCAGCAGCTCGAGGTAGCCGTCCTCGTCGAGTGCCTCGCCGACGCAGGCGACCGTCGCCAGGATGCCGTCGAGCTCGGCCGGGATCCGGGCGCGATCGGCGACCACGTCGCTGATCGCGACGGCGCCCCCCGGCCGCAGCACCCGGCCGATCTCGCCAACCGCCCGCTCCTTGTCGGGAAAGGTGCACAGCGAGCACTCGCAGAGCACGGCATCGAACTCCCCGGCCTCGAACGGCAGCGCCTCGGCGTCGCCGACGACGAAGGCGACCCGTTCGCCG
>JANDLU010000151.1 GCA_024330215.1 Candidatus Gaiellasilicea maunaloa | reverse complement strand
ACAGTCGGCAATGCCGCACGACGCCAGGCGCCTCCCGCCTACCCGACCATCCTCGGTGCGCTGGGTGGTGCGAGCGCAAGGACGCAGGGAGCCTCGATAGCAGCGCTATCGAGGCGACCGAGGACGCCGCGATCGTGCCGCCCAGCGCGGCCCGACGACTCAAGGCTTCTTTCTGAAATGAGCTCTTATGGCCTCCACCTCGTCTGGCGATGACTCGACCCAGCGGATGATGTGATCGAGGTCGCAGTAGACGATTCGCTCGGGCTGCGTGATGAGAGCGGCACGAACTGCGTTCCGGCGTGCCAGACCGGACACATTCCCGGGGGCGTGTGTCTCGACAGATGCCCTCCAATGCCGCTTCGCCGCGTGCACGAGCTCCGGGTCGTTACGTCTGTGGCGTTGAGTGCCACGCCGGGGAAGAGCGCGCGGACCAGCGACGCCGTGCGCTCAATCCCGGGGAGAAGATGGCCACCGGGATCGTGAACCGTCGTTGCGAGGGCGATTCTCACGCCAAGGGCCTAGGTGCATGGGAGTTACGTGGCAGCGTTGCGAGTACCTGAGATCGTTGGGGGCGGCAGGCTGCGTATGGCAGTCTAGGGGCGGTGGTTCCCGAGTCGCAGCTCGTGTCGACCGAGCACGGACTTGTCCCCGAGGGGCAGGGCTGGTTCGTCCTCAACGCGCGCGAGACGCAGTGGTGGGAACGCAAGGGTCGCGGCGTCCTCTGCGAGTTCGAGGGGGCAGGCTTCGAGGGCGCGGCGGACTTCCTGCAGCTCGGGATCAACGTCACCGTCCTCAGCCCCGGCGAGCCGATGGCGATGTACCACCGAGAGACCGACCAGGAGGACTTCCTCGTGCTCTCCGGGGAGGCGCTGGCCATCGTCGAAGGTGAGGAGCGTCCGCTACGCCAGTGGGACTTGGTGCATTGTCCTCCCGGGACGAACCATGTGATCGTCGGCGCCGGAGAACAGCCCTGCGTGGTACTCGCCGTCGGCGCCCGCGACCGCTCGAGGAGCCCCGACTGGGGCGCCTATACCGTGGATGCAGCCGCGCAACGTCACGGCGCCGGCGTCGAGCGGGAAACGACCGAAGCGAACGAGGCGTATGCCCGATTCCAAAGAAGCGAGCTGACCCGATACCGCGAGGGCTGGCTTGCCGAATAGGCGCCCAATGCCGGCCCGGGGACGCCGAGCTTCGACAAGAGGACGTACGCGGCGCACTTGCGCCGTGCGGCTAGCTCATCGCGGAGAGGATCATCCCGGCGCCGACGGTGTCGTTCGTCGACTCGTCGATCAGGATGAACGCTCCCGTGGCGCGGTTCTCGGCGTAGGAATCGACCGCGAGCGGCTCGGCGAGGCGGAAGCGCACACGGGCGACGTCGTTCAGCTCCAGGCGCTCGGGCGACGGCTGATCCTCGAGCGTGTGGATGTCGACCACCGAGAGCAGTTCGTCCGCGATCGCGCGCACCGTGCGGGTCGTGTGCTTGACGACGAGACGTGTCCGCGGCTCGAGCGGGCGCTCGGCCATCCAGCACACCGTCGCCTCGAGCTCGCGCGCTACCGTCGGCGATTCCATGGGGTCGGCGAGCATGTCGCCACGCGAGACGTCGAGAGCGTCCTCGAGCCGGATCGTCACGGACATGCCCGCAACGGCCAGGTCGAGCGGACCGTCGAGGCTTTCGACCGCCGCCACGCGCGAGCGCCGGCCCGACGGGAGCACGACGACATCGTCGCCCGCAGCCCACACTCCGCCTGCGACCTGGCCGCCGTAGCCGCGGTAGTCGTGGTGGGAATCCGAGATCGGCCGGATCACCCACTGGACGGGGAAGCGGCGATGCGCGAGGTCGCGGTCGCCCGCGATCTCGACGGTCTCGAGATGCTCGAGCAGCGTCGGCCCGTCGTACCACGCCATTGATTGGGGCATCCCCTCGCCGCGCTCGACGACGTTGTCGCCGCGCAGCGCGCTCATCGGGATCACGCGCACGTCGCGCAGCTCCAGCCGCTCACTCGTCTCGCGCAGCTCCTGCTCGATCGCGCGGTACCGCTCCTCCGAGAAGTCGACGAGATCCATCTTGTTGACCGCGACGACGACGTGCGGGATCCCGAGGATCGCGGCGATGTACGAGTGCCGGCGCGTCTGCTCGACGACGCCCTTGCGCGCGTCGAGGAGGATGATCGCGAGGTCGGCCGTCGAGGCCCCCGTGACCATGTTGCGCGTGTACTGGACGTGGCCCGGCGCGTCGGCGAGCTGGAAGCGGCGGCGCGCGGTGACGAAGGAGCGGTAGGCGACGTCGATCGTGATCCCCTGCTCGCGCTCGGCGCGGAGGCCGTCCGTCAGGAGCGCGAGGTTGACATAACCGTCGCCCCGTCGCTGCGAGGTCTCCTCGATGTGCTCGAGCTGGTCGGCCAGGATCTGCTTCGTGTCGTAGAGCAGGCGGCCGATCAGCGTCGACTTGCCGTCGTCGACCGAGCCCGCCGTGACGAGGCGGAGCAGCTCGGTCGCCATCAACTCGCTAGAAGTAACCGACACGCTTGCGGTCCTCCATCGCGGCCTCGGAGGCCCGATCGTCGGCGCGAGTCTCGCCACGCTCGGTCACCCGCGTCGCGGCGATCTCGGCGACGACGTCCTCGAGCGAGCGCGCCTCGGAGGCGACGGCCCCGGTGCAGCTCATGTCGCCGACTGTGCGGAAGCGGACTGAGACGGTGAACGGATCCTCGTCGTCCTGCCGCTCGACGAACTCGCTGACCGCGTAGAGCATCCCGTCGCGTCTGAAGACCTCGCGCTCGTGGGCGAAGTAGATCGGCGGCAGCTCGAGGTTCTCGCGCGCGATGTACTGCCAGACGTCGAGCTCCGTCCAGTTCGAGATCGGGAAGACGCGCACCTGCTCGCCGCGGCGCAGGCGGCCGTTGTAGAGATTCCAGAGCTCCGGTCGCTGCGCGCGCGGGTTCCACTGGCCGAAGTCGTCGCGGAAGCTGAAGATCCGCTCCTTCGCGCGGGCGCGCTCCTCGTCGCGACGGGCGCCGCCGATCGCCGCGTCGAAGCGGTGCTGCTCGATTGCGTCCAGGAGCGTCGTCGTCTGGAGCTGGTTGCGCGAGGCGCGCGGGCCCGTCTCCTCGACGACACGACCGTTGTCGATCGATTCCTGCACCGAGGCGACGAGCAGCGTCTCGCCCAGCTCGGCGACGCGTCGGTCGCGGTACTCGAGCACCTCCGGGAAGTTGTGGCCCGTGTCGACGTGCATGACCGGAAACGGGAACTTGCCGGGCCGAAAGGCCTTCTCGGCGAGTCGCAGGAGCACGATCGAGTCCTTGCCGCCCGAGAAGAGGAGGACGGGCCGTTCGAGCTCGGCGGCGACCTCGCGCACGATGTGGACGGCCTCCGCCTCGAGCTCGTCGAGGTGGGAGAGGTGTACGGGCACCTGGATCACGATGGCGGCGTAGGCTCGACGGAGCCGCCCGAGAGTGCGGAGGTGCCGGCTTTGCCGGCGCCGGAGCGGGGAGCGTGCAGCCCGCACTCGGTTCGGTTGCTGTCGGCCCAGCGGCCCTCGCGGCCGTCGCCGGGGAGCGTCGAGTGGGTGTCGCCGAGGGATGCGTAGCCGCGGTCGTGCAACGCGTTGTAGGGGAGCCCGCGCTCCCGGATGTACGTCCGGCAGCGCTCGTCGCTCCAGTCGGCGAGTGGGTTCGCCTTCCACAGCTCGTGCGCGGCGTCCCAGCCGAGCTTCGACGCGTTCGCGCGTGTGGGCGACTGGTCGCGGCGGATGCCGGTGATCCAGCAGTCGAGGTCTCCGAGCGCGCGATGGAGCGGCTCGACCTTGGCGATCGCGAGGTAGAGCTCGGGCTTGCGCTCCCAGAGCGTCTCGCCGTGAGTCGCCGTCAGCTCATCGGCGCTCGGGCCCTCGAACACCTCGACCTTCGTGTCGTACCGCCGCTCGACCTCGCGCCAGATCTCATACGTCTCCGGGAAGAGGTAGTGGGTGTCGATCGCGAAGACGCGCGCCTTCGGCTCGATGCCGAAGAGCATGTCGAGCAGCACGCTCTCCTCCTTCTGGAAGGAGCAGGCGAGCGAGAGGCGGGGGTGGAAGCGCTCGACCATGGCGGCGAGGAGCTCCTCGGCGGTCAGCGTCTCCGAGCGCGCCGCGAGAGACTCGATCGGCTCGAGCTGGATCGGTTGGCCGGCCATCATGGTGGAGGTTAGCGGACGTTCATAACGCAAGCTAATCGATCGCATTAGTAGAACGCGGTAAGGTGGCACGCGTGGATCCGAAGCTCTCGCTCGCCGGGCTCCTCGTCGGCCTGCTCGTCGGGATGACCGGGATGGGCGGCGGCTCGCTGATGACGCCGATGCTCGTCTTCCTCTTCGGCTTCAAGCCGACCGTCGCGATCGGCACCGACATCGTCCACGGCGCGATCTTCAAGACGTTCGGCGCCGCCCGCCACCGACAGCTCGGCACGGTGCACGCGCGCCTGACGCTGTGGATGCTCGCCGGGTCGGCGCCGTTCTCGCTGGCCGGCGTCGGGCTCTCGACCTGGCTCTCGCATCGGTACGGAGACGGGTTCGAGGACGCGGCCGGGATCATCCTCGGGGCCGCGCTGATCGCGGGCGGTCTCGGCTTTGCGATCAAGACGTTCGTGACCGGGCGAGAGAAGACGAACGCGCCCTTCCTGCTCGCCCGGAGCGACCGCCGGATCGCGCTTCTCCTCGGCGCGAGCGGCGGCTTCGTCGTCGGCCTCACCTCGGTCGGCAGCGGCACGTTCTTCGGACTCGTGATGCTGCTCGTCTTCCCGCTCACCGCGTCGAAGGTCGTCGGCACGGACATCTTCCACGCGGCCGCGCTTCTCTGGGTCGCGGGCGCGGGACACCTCGTCGCCGGCAACGTCGACCTCGCCGCCACGGGCTCGCTCCTCGTCGGCTCGATCCCGGGCGTCCTGCTCGGCAGCAATGTCTCCGTCAAGCTGCCGGACCGCGCGCTGCGCCTCGGCCTGGCGACGACGCTCACGCTCGCGGGTTTGAAGCTCGTCGAGGCGCCCGGCGCGGAGGTCGTGATCCTCGTCGTGCTCGGTGGCGCGGCATTGCTCCTGGTCGGTGCGGCCGTTCGGCGCGCGGTGCGACGACCACCCGCTCCGGCTCGCTCCTAGAGCTCGAAAGCCTCCTTGAGACTCACGAGCGCCGATTCGATCGTCTCGCCCTGACTCGTCACTTCGACTTCGAGTCAGCGCGCTACGTACCAGGGAGGCTCGCTGCCGACGGCGGCGGTGAAGCGCATTCTCGTGGCTTAGGAGCCTGTCCGAAAAGTGGTCGCG
>JANDLU010000016.1 GCA_024330215.1 Candidatus Gaiellasilicea maunaloa | reverse complement strand
GCAGACGAAGCGCCCGCCGCGAGTCAGGGCCGCGGCCGGGAAGAGCACGACGGCGCATCCACGGGCGCATCCGGCCCCGAGAGCCAAGCCAACGCATACGAAGGCGAAGCCGAAGCCGCACAAGTAGCCCCCCGACTGCTTGACCCCGTCCGCCCTGCGCGAGAGGATGCGCCGCGCGGGATCTCGGTGGAAGCCGCCGGAATCTCCAGCGGCAGGTCGGCGTTAGCCCGTGGTGGACCGACCGTCCGCCATGGGCATGCCGACACCCTCCTCCATCCAGCGCACGTACCTGCTTCTCCTCCTCGGGAACACGCTCGCCGCGTCGTTCATCTGGGGGATCAACACGATCTTCCTGCTCGATGCCGGGCTCTCGAACCTGGAGGCCTTCGCGGCGAACGCGTTCTTCACCGCGGGAATGGTCGTCTTCGAGGTGCCGACCGGGATCGTCGCCGACACGATCGGCCGCCGCGTCTCCTACCTGCTCGGGACGGTCACGCTCGCCGCGACGACGCTCCTCTACGTCCTCCTCTGGATGCTGGAGGCGCCGTTCTGGACGTGGGCGGTCGTCTCGATGCTGCTGGGGCTCGGCTTCACCTTCTTCTCCGGCGCGGTTGAGGCGTGGCTCGTCGATGCGCTCGACGCGACCGGATTCGAAGGCAGCCTCGAGTCGGTCTTCGGTAGGGGGCAGATCGTCATGGGGGCGGCGATGTTGACGGGATCGGTGGCCGGCGGGTACATCGCCCAGGCCACCAATCTCGGCGTGCCATTCGTGCTGCGGGCGGTCGTCCTGGCGCTGATGTTCGCGTTCGCCTTCACGTTGATGCGGGACATCGGCTTCACGCCCCAGCGCGGTGACGGGATGATGCGCGGGATGCGGCGGATCTCGGGCGCGTCGATCCAGTACGGCTGGCGCGTGCCGGCAGTGAAGTGGGTAATGCTCGCGTCGCCGTTCACGGCGGGAGTCGGGATCTACGCCTTCTACGCGTTGCAGCCGTACCTGCTGGAGCTCTACGGCGACCCTGAGGCCTATGGGATCGCGGGCCTCGTGGCGGCGATCGTGGCCGGCGCCCAGATCGTCGGCGGCGTGGCCGCGCCCTGGATCAGGAAGCTGTTCAAGTGCCGGACCTCGGCGTTGCTGGCGGCGGTGGCCGCGAGCGCGGTGACGCTGGCGCTGATCGGCGTCTTCGAGAGCTTCTGGGCCGTGGTCGCCCTGATCGCGGTCTGGGGCCTGCTCTTTGCGGCCTCGATGCCGATCCGCCAGGCCTACCTGAACGGCCTGATCCCCTCCCAGCAGCGGGCGTCGATCCTCTCCTTCGACTCGATGCTCGGCTCCACGGGCGGCGTCGTCGCGCAGCCGGTGCTCGGCCGCTCGGCCGACGTCTGGGGCTATCCGGGCTCGTATCTCCTGGGCGCCGCGATCTCGGCGCTGGCGCTGCCGTTCGTCTACCTCTCACGGCGCCAGAACGACCCGGCCGACTACGCGATCGGCACACCGGCGCCGCTCGAGCCTACGGAGGTCGTCTCGACCACCGAAGCTTTCATATCACCTTGACGTTTTTACGATTATTCGTATAATCGTCTCTATGCTTTTCCAAATACCTACTAGCACCGAAGAACTCGCAGGTCGCCTCGGCGAGCTGGATCAGCTCCGCGCCGCACTCGGGCGCGAGATCACGAATCCGAGCCCCTGGCTCGGCACGCTGAGGCGCCTCGCGAAAGCGTCGTCGGTCGAGAGCTCGGTCTCGATCGAAGGCTTCGAGGTACCCCAAGGGGAAGCGCTCGCAATCGTCTCGGGCTCGGCGACCGAGGCCGATGACGAGAATCGTAAGGCGGTTGCCGATTATGCGCGAGCGATGGATCACGTCGGAGTGATGACGTTGGATCCGGTCTTCAAGTGGAGCGACCGCGTCATCCTCGATCTTCATTTCGACGCCTGCTACTTCCAACAGGACAAGGGCCCAGGCCGCTGGAGGACTGGTCCGATCTCAGTCACGGGCAGCGACGGACGCCAGGCGTACGAGGGGCCTGAGGCTGATCGTGTCGCGGGGTTGATGGCCGAGGTCGTGGAGTGGCTCCAGAACGGCGACCTCGACACCCATGTCGTCGTGCGCGCCGCGATGGCACACCTGCACACCGTCTCGGTGCACCCGTTCCGCGACGGCAACGGACGGATCTCGCGCATCGTTCAGTCACTCGTGCTGGCGCGTGAAGGCTTGCTCTCACCGGAGTTCGCCTCGATCGAGGAGTACCTCGCCAACAACACACCGGAGTACTACGCCGTCCTCCAGCGCGTGCAGGGAGGTAGCTACTCACCCGAGCGCGACGCATCCGAATGGGTTGCGTTCTGTGTCGAGGCGCACATCAGCCAGGCGCGCCGACGCCTCGATCAGATCGCCGAGGCTTCGTCGAGGTGGCGGTATCTCGAGCGACTCGCCCCGAGCCGCGGCTGGCCGGACCGCCTCGTGATCGCACTCGAGCAGAGCCTCATCGGCGGCACGGACAGAACGAAGTACGAGCAGGAGGCGGAGATCTCGACCGCAACCGCCAGCAACGACTTCCGGCGACTACTCGACGCTGGCCTTGTGAGCCAGGTCGGTCGCGGCCGCAGCACGCGCTACTTCGCGAGCGAAACGCTGCGCAGCGAGGTAGGAGAGGCGGTGGCATACCGAGAACGGACCTGAGATGCCCACCGACGGCGAGCACTTGGCCTGATTCACAACTCAGTACATAGGTAGTGATCGCGAATGTTGCGATTGAAATAGCCGCCGAGCGAGCCGGCAGCACGGAACTCCTCGTACACGGACGACGGAAGATCGAAGTACTGGTACAACCGGCCGCTCTCAAACTCGAGTTCCAGGATCATCGCGTCGGCGTCGTATCCCACGCTGACGATGGCCGATGAGCTCACCAACTCTCGCTCCACAGGGTCTCCCGTTTAGAGCAGCTTCCGGACGTCCTTCATCAGCATCAGCAGGTGGAGCGGGTCGGTGGGCGACGCCTCGAAGCCGAAGCGCAGATACCACGCCTTTGCCCGCTCGTGCTTCGCATGAACGAGCATCACCCGTGCTCCGATCGAATCGGCCGCGACGACGCAGCGCCTCAGCACGTCGCGCAGCAACGACTGCCCGAGCCCGGCACCTTGGTGATCCTCCTGCACCGCGAGTCGCGCCAGCAGCACGGCCGGGACCGCACGGGTCGTCGGCTGCCCCTTCCGAACGCGCTCGGTTGCGTCGCTCGGGACGATCTGCGCCGCAGCGAGCGCGTAATAGCCGACCACGGTCTCGGCATCGGCCAGCGTCGTGACGAAGACCTTCGCGGAGTCAGCCGTGTGCGCCGAGCGGGCGTACCTCTTCAACCAGTCGTCTAGCGCCGTCTCGCCGCACCGGAAGTCCTCGAGACGATGCTGCCTCGCGAGCGGCTCGGGGTGCCGGTAACCCAAGTGCTACTCGAAGACGTCCGGTCGTGCGAACAGCTTCGCGAGATCCAGATTCTCCTGCGGCGGCCGGTCGAGCAGCTCGCTGAACCGCTTCCACTGGCTCTCGTCGAGCGAGAACCGCGTGCGATCGGCGAGTACTCGCTCGGCCTCGACGGTAGCCGCCTCGACGACGAACTCGGTCAGGCTGCGGTCGGTAGCGGCCGCGGCTTCGCGAACGAGGTCGTTGGCCTCTCGGGTGACGCGGAAGTCCCAGCGCTCGCGGATCCTGACGTCGGCCACAATCGAAGTGTACGTACAGTAGCCGTACGCTGCAAGCCTGCAGTAGAGTCGTTGGCCGTGATGCGGCTCCACTACCTTCCCGGCACGGCCGCGATGATGCCGCACACGACCCTCGTGGAGATCGGCGTCCCCCTACGAGCTCGTCCGGGTCGAGCGCGATGCAGACCGGCGGGTTTCGGAGGAGTACCACGCGCTGAACCCGTGGGAAAGATCCCGACGCTCGAGGACGGCGACGTCGTCCTGACCGAGTCGGCCGCGATCTGCCTCTACCTGGCGGAGCAGTTCCCCGACGCGCGCCTCGCGCCGCCGGCGGACACACGCGAGCGCGCGGAGCTCTACCGCTGGCTCTTCTGGCTCTCGAACACGGTTCAGATGACCCAGATGCGCCGCACGTACCCGGAGCGCTTCGGGACGGCGGGGGTGGAGGAGGCGACGCGGAGCTGGCCGAGCACTACGACCTGATCGACGGGTATCTCGCGGGTCGCGAGCGGCTCGTCGGCGACGAGCGCACGGTCGTCGATCTGTTCCTCTTCATGCTGACGCGCTGGGGGCGGTTCCTCGAGCCGGCAGCGTGGGAGCGGCCGAACCTGCGCGCACTGGCTGAGGGCGCTGGAGCTTCCGGGGGTGCGGAAGATGATCGAGGAGCAGGAACTCAAGATGCCGAAGTTGGCAGGCCGATCCAACAGCTGATGCGCCGCAGCCCACGCACAGGTGCGGCAACCCGTCGATTGAAAAGGATTCCGGAGTCGACTCGCCAGAGAGTTCTCCTAGCCGACCTGCACCTGACGCCTACAGAAAGTCGACTTCGGTACTCACTGGAATAATGTCCGCTCGGATGAGCCGAAAGATCGTTGTCACGCGCTCCACCGGGACGGCCGCGGCGGCAGGATCTCTGACATACCAGATGCTCTGCTGTTCGCTCCCGTAGAAGTCCACTACCGCTAGCACGAACTCGTCCGCGTGTTGCTGCGCCGCGGCCCACTCCGTTTCGAGCAGTTCCGGATGAGCGAAACCAAACGACGATTTCACTTCGACGTGGATCGTATCGCCGCTGCGCGTAGCCTCAAGGTCGAAGCCGAGGCCCCGCTGGTTCCCTCGGTACGTCACGGTCCACCCGTTCGCGATCAACTCATTCGCTACTGCGATCTCGGCGCCGACACCGCTATTGATCTGGCCAGCGGGCGCAAGCTCTGGGAGGGGGTTCGGCTCTGGTCGTACGGGGACAGACTCTTCTGCGTCGGGTCCGACCATCGGGCCGCGTGGAGGCACGGCCTCGTTGAGCAAGGAGAGGAGCGACCCATTGGCCGTGGAGTCCGGGTCGCAGTCAAATAGGTCGCCGACCTCGCCTAAGTCGAAGTGGAAGTCCTCCGCAAAATCGGGAATGCCCACGACTTCGCGGTGCGGGTATGCATCCTGCCGAGCGGCGCAGTAGAGCGTCGCGATCAACGGAAAGATTGGGATTCGGGAACCAACTGGCCGAAGGTATCCCTCGTACAAGTTGCGTAGCCTCAAGTCCACGCGCTGAACGCCGCCGCCAAGGTTACGGAGCCAGATCGCGTGCTCTTCGCCGCGGTAAGCGGTGCCGGTGATGCCACAAACATGGCGACCCTCGGTGTCCTGCTGCATGTGAGGACACGCGAGCCGCATCGTCGGATGCTGAATGAGCTCCGTGATCACGTCGGCTTCAGCTGGGCAGCCAATGCCTTTCTGGATACCGAAGTTGTTTCGCCAGGTATTCGTCGCATAACTGTGGCCTGGTGCCGTGACGCCCGTGCGAGTGCTGTAAGGAGCATTCGGAGACGCACTTCCGCCAAACGGAGCAGTCAGCACCACGAACGGCTCGAGCCGATGAGTTTTCGTGAACAGGTCATCAAGATGCTGTTCGAGCTCGCCCGTCGCAATTGCGCTGCCGCTCCCAAGCACTGGCATATCCTCGCCCAGGCGTCGCAATCCAAGGTAGAGGGCGACAAAGCGACCTCGAATGCTGGTGCGGGCACCGAAGTCACGCAGTATCGCAAGCGCAGGGTCGAGCAAGTCGTGGCGCTCGGGAGGGATCATGCTGCGACCGACTCAGGCGTCTCGACAACGCACGGATCCGGTACCAACTGGTCAAGCCCCAGCCGGCCACGAGCCCACTGCTGGTAAGAAGAGGTTGGTGTGCTCCGGTATGCAACCGAGTCATCCGGATCGGACGACGTCAACGTTGGAAGGTCGTCAATTGCATCGGAAACCGTAGCCACAGGGAGCGGTGAAGTCGTAAGTTCTGAGCCGATCTGGGAGTCGCGACGCGCCGGATCAACTAGAGCATACGCCGGTATCGGCCATCTAATCGGATCGGCCCGCGACGCAACCACTACGACGCGGCGCCTCAACTGAGGAACGCCAAACGCCTCAGCGTGAACGAGGTTCATGGACGTCTTGTATCCAAGCGCACGGAAGGCTGCTAGCACCTGCTCCAGCACCGCGCGCCGACCGCGCCACAAGAGCGCAGCGACGTTCTCGAAGAACACAAGGTCTGGTCGCAGCTGGGCAACCGCCTCGACGAAGGCAAAGACGAGCCGATTGCGCGGATCATCGGGGCGGCAGTTGCCTGCTGTCGAGAAGCCTTGGCATGGCGGGCCGCCGACGAGCGCTCGAAGACCCCCACCACCAAGGCGGGTACGCACATGTTCAACGACGGCTCGCAGTTGATCCGAGTCGCTTAGGTCAGCCGCGACGACGTTGTCTGCCTCGCCGTCTAGGTTGCGCGCTAGCACCTCATTGGCCGCGCGATCGTGGTCCGCCGCAGCAACAAGCGGAAAGCCAGCCCACTGAAATCCGGCCGCGAACCCACCTGCCCCCGAGAAGAGATCAACGACGGGCCCAGGTTCGTACACCCGCGCAAGTTGATAAGCAAGGAGCGGAGGGACGGCATTTCCGACCTGAACGAATCGAGCGCGCCCACGACCAGCGAACCGCCACCAATCGGGGAAGCCCTGAAGGCGTGCTGCCTCGCGAACTGAGATCAGCCGCGGAGCCGTCGGATGGATGAAGCATCCGTTTCCGGGGCGGTTGAAGTAGGTCGAGATCGTGTAGCTCGGCCGATCCCAGCGAAGCCGCCCGTAGTACGTGCTCCGGCTTCCCTCGCCACGGTCAGCGCTTGCGCGGATCTGCGCGATGCGTTGGGAATCAAAGGTGAGCGGTAGATCCCGCCAGTTGCCGCCCGGCGGTACCGCTTCCACAACCTCCCGGTCAAGAGCGCTGAGCTTTCCAGCCGCGTGATCGAAGACTACGCCTAGGTCGGGGGCGTTCACGTAGCGTGAACGCTACGAGCGACCCCGGACGTCCGCGCCTCGGCCGTCACCAGCTCATCAACCTCGACCTCCTGGAGTGGAATTCCCAGCTGTTCCTCCACCCACCCCCGAAGGCCGTCTTCGCTGCGGCTAGAGCGAAGAACGAAGCCCACTTTGGCCAGACGTCCATAACGCTTCGGGCTGCGGGGCAGCGCACGATCAACGCGCGCTCGCAGTGGCACCCAGCTCATCACCTCGAACTGACGGCGAGCGATCCGGAGGCTCCCCGAGCCAGCGGCGAGCGTAGACGTGAAGGCTTGCCGATCGGCGAGTGTCGCCAGCATGCTCGTCCCCCACATCCCGAACGCAACGGGATCGTCTCGCTTGAGTCGTATCGCCGTCGCAACGTCGTCGGGGAATCCGCGCAGTTCCACGCGCTTGAGGTTCGTTTCGGGCCGCACGCGCGCGAGCGCGATGGAACAGGCGAGCAGCGACGCGTCCATGCCGATCCAACCTCGGTTGAGGCGCTCCGCCGCGACGAGGGCTGTGCCAGTGCCACAAAAAGGATCCAGGACAGTGTCTCCGGGCCGTGAGCTGGACGCGATGATCCGCTCAAGAAGAAGAAGGGGTTTTTGTGTCTCGTAGCCGACGCGCTCATGCGAGTGAGCATCGAGCCGATTGATGTCTGTCCAGATGTCCTGGTGGGCAACCCCTGGGCCGTCGTCCACGTAGCGCTTCAATCGCGGAACACCGTTGGAGGAGTGGACGAGCCGACCTTCATGCTCGAACGCTTCCATCCGCTCGCGTTTCCATGCCCAGTGGCGGCCCGGCGGAGGCAGCTGGCCGTGCCATTCGTAGTGGGCTCGCGTGCCGGTTCGATCGCCTGGAGCCGTGCAAGTAATGAGCTGGTACCGGCCCTTATCGTCCTCAGTTCTGAAGTGTTTCTCGATGTACGCCGCCGAGTAGCTGGCGTACGTCTTGTTCCAGACGTACTTCGGACCCTTCGAGTAGAAGAGAATCACGTCGTGTACGGGGCCGTACCGACGCGAGCTGCTATGCGCGTGCGTTCGCCGCCAAATGATCTCGTTGCGAAAATTTTCGACCCCAAACGTGTGGTCGAGGACGATCTTGAGGTAATGACTCGCCGCCGGGTCGCAATGCACGTAGACCGATCCGTCGTCCGTGAGTACACGACGGATCTCGGCAACGCGCGGCGCCATCATCACGAGGTACGCGACGAGGTCCGTGCGACCTAGCGTCTCGAGGAGATTAGTGACGAGTGCGGCGACCGGCGCATCTACGAGCTGCGGTAGAAGCGGCGCGGTGGCTTCAGCCTCATCGCTCCACGACCATTGATCCCGGAATGCCTCCGAACCGGGTTCCCAAGAACTCGCAACAATCGCTTCGTACGGACGCCCCGAGTTGAAGGGGGGATCGAGGTAGGCGAGCGTTACAGAACGGCTTGGCAGCTCGCCTAGAGCCTGGAGGTTGTCGCACCTCAGCAGTTTGCGCGGCATCCTCATGAAGTTGATGTTAGGTAGAGCACCGGATAATGCCGCTTCGACGTAAGCGGCGATGAGCGCAGCATGGTCAAGCCGACGGGCGGATCCTAGGAAATCGACCAGGTGTCGCCCGAGCCGAGCAGCGCCGCGAGCTCGCCTGCACCCTTCGCCTTCGCCACGTCGATCTGCTCGGCCATCAGTTCGTCGTAGACCGGCCGGGCGACCGAGCGGAAGACGCCCATCGGGGTCGCGCCGATCACCTGCTGCGTCATCCGGCTCAGCGCGAACGCGTGCGCCGGCTCTGCGGCGTGGGCGTCATGCACCAGCAAGCCGTCCTCCGATGCGCCAACCACCTCCGGCGAGCCGTCCGGCCGCAGCCGCACGCCCTTCTCGCCCCAAACGATCGGCTCGCCGTGCCTCAGGTAGAGCCGGTTCTCCTTCTGCTCTCGGACGAAGTCGAACGCGTTGTCGTTGTAGATGTTGCAGTTCTGGTAGATCTCGACGAAGGCGCTTCCCTTGTGGTGCGCGGCGGCTCGGAGTACCTCGGTCAGCTCCTTCTTGTCGGTGTCGATCGCGCGCGCGACGAAGCTAGCCTCGGCGCCGATCGCCAGCGAGAGCGGGTTGAACGGGTGGTCGAGCGAGCCCATCGGAGTCGACTTCGTCACCTTGCCGAGCTCCGAGGTCGGCGAGTACTGGCCCTTCGTCAGCCCGTAGATCCGGTTGTTGAAGAGCAGGATCTTCAGGTTCACGTTGCGGCGGAGCGCATGGATCAGGTGGTTGCCGCCGATCGAGAGCGCGTCGCCGTCGCCGGTCACGACCCAGACGGAGAGGTCCGGCCGCGAGACCGAGAGCCCCGTCGCGATCGCCGGCGCGCGCCCGTGGATCGAGTGCATCCCGTAGGTCTCCATGTAGTACGGGAAGCGCGCCGCGCAGCCGATCCCGGAGACGAAGACGATGTTCTCGCGCTTCAGCCCGAGCTCGGGCATGAAGCTCTGGACGGCGTTCAGGATCGCGTAGTCGCCGCAGCCCGGGCACCAGCGCACCTCCTGGTCGGAGGTGAAGTCCTTCTTCGTCAGCTGCACCAGCCCGTTCCCGTTCTCGCTCATCGTGCCTCCCCGAAGAACGCCGCCATCTGACCCACGATCTCCCGTCCCTGCGCGTCGTGCGCCGCGATCCGCAGCAACCGCGCGCCGCCGCCGTACTCGATCTCGAGGAACGAGCAGCACCGCTGCTCGGTCGCCACGACCTCGTCGACGAGCGCGCGATCGACGCCATCGGCGAACGACACGCGGAGCTCGTCCTCCGACCGCTCCAGCTTCGCGACCGACGGGAGCAACCGCGCCGCGCGTCCGGCCTGATCGGCGAGCCCCTCCGGCGAGAGCGTGCAGCCGTCGGCCACGATCAGTGGTAGATCCTTCATTGCTTCCTCTCGTTGCCGTGCTTGAAGTTGCCCGTCGCCTTCGCCATCAGGAACTGGAGCTCATCGGACGTCGACTCCTCCGCCGCTGCGACGAAGTTCTCGGCGAGCTTGCCGGCGAGCGTCGTCACCGGGCGCCGCCTGTGGGAGATCTCCACCGTCCCGTCCTTGCGCGCTCGATACGAGAACGGCCGCTCCTTGAGCAGCAGGCCGCGCGCGTCCGGCCGCGCCTTCTTCGGCCTCACGACTCCACCAGCGCGGTGATCGCCTCGGCGAGCTCGCTCGCCTTGAACGGGAGCCCACGGACGCGGTTGTAGCCGACCGCGTCGACGAGGAACTCAGCGCGCACGAGCTTCAGCAGCTGGCCGAGGTTCATCTCCGGGATCAGGATCTTTTCGTAGCCGTGCAGCACGTCCCCGAGATTGCGCGGGAACGGGTTCAGGTAGTGGAGGTGCGCCTGCGCGACGCTCACGCCCGCGCGGCGGACGCGCTTGACCGCGGCGCCGATCGGGCCGTAGGTCGAGCCCCAGCCGAGCACGAGCGTCGTCGCCCCATTTCGATCGACAAGGCCCGGATCGTCGACCTCGAGCAGCGGGATGTCGTTCGCGATCGCCGCCACCTTTGCCGCTCGTAGGCGCGTCATCAGGTCGTGGTTGTCCGGGTCGTAGGAGATCGAGCCGGTCACGTCGGCTTTTTCGAGCCCGCCGATCCGGTGCTCGAGCCCGGGGGTGCCGGGAATCGCCCACGGCCGCGCAAGTGTCTCCGGGTCGCGCGCGTACGGCTCGAAGCCTTCAGGGTCGGTCGCGAAGGAGATCGAGATGTCCGGGAGCGTCGCCACGTCCGGGACGAGCCACGGCTCCGAGCCGTTCGCCAGGTACGCGTCCGAAAGCAGGTAAACCGGCGTCCGGTACTTGAGCGCGATCCGCGCCGCCTCGATCGCCGCGTGGAAGCACTGCGACGGCGTCGACGCCGCGATCACCGGCACCGGGCTCTCGCCGTTCCGGCCGAAGAGGACCATCAGGAGATCGGCCTGCTCGGGCTTCGTCGGCATCCCGGTCGAGGGGCCGGCGCGCTGGATGTCGAGGATCAGGAGCGGCAGCTCGAGCATGATCCCGAGCCCGATCGTCTCCTGCTTCAGCACGACACCCGGGCCGGCGGAGGTCGAGACGCCGAGCGAGCCACCGAATGCCGCGCCGAGCGCCGCGCCGACCGCCGCGATCTCGTCTTCGGCCTGGAACGTCCGCACGCCGAAGGCCTTGTGCCGCGCCAGCTCCTCCAGGATCGAGGAGGCGGGCGTGATCGGATAGGCGCCGAGGAAGAGATCGAGACCGGAGAGCTTCGAGGCGGCGATCAGTCCGTAGGCGAGCGCCGTGTTCCCGGAGATCTGACGGTAGGTCCCCGGAGCCATCGGCGCCGGCGCGATCTGGTAGCTGACCGCGAAGTCCTCGGAGGTCTCGCCGTAGGCGTAGCCGGCCTTGAACGCGGTCGCGTTCGCCTGCGCGATCTCGGGCCGCTTGCCGAACTTCTGCTCGATGAACCCGAGCGTGCCGTCGGTGGGCCGGTTGTAGAGCCAGCTCATCAGCCCGAGCGCGAAGAAGTTCTTCGAGCGCTCGGCCTCGCGCGGGGTTATCCCGGCGATCCCCTTCAGCCCCTCGACGGTCATCGAGGTGAGGGCGACCGGATGCACGTGGTAGTCCTCGAGCGAGCCGTCCTCGAGCGGATTCGCCTCGTAGCCGGCCTTCTGGAGGTTGCGCTCCTTGAACTGGTCGGTATCGACGATCAGCGTGCCACCCTTCGGCAGGTCGCGCAGGTTCGTCTTCAGCGCCGCCGGGTTCATCGCGACGAGCACGTTCGGCGCGTCGCCGGGGGTGAGGATGTCGTGGTCGGCGAAGTGGAGTTGGAAGCCGGAGACCCCGGGGAGCGAGCCTGCGGGAGCTCGGATCTCGGCGGGGAAATCGGGCAGCGTCGAGAGGTCGTTCCCGAGCACCGCGGTCTCGCTCGTGAAGCGGTCGCCGGTGAGCTGCATCCCGTCGCCCGAGTCGCCGGCGAAGCGGATCGT
This sequence comes from Candidatus Gaiellasilicea maunaloa, assembly GCA_024330215.1. Taxonomy (GTDB): domain Bacteria; phylum Actinomycetota; class Thermoleophilia; order Gaiellales; family Gaiellaceae; genus Gaiellasilicea; species Gaiellasilicea maunaloa. The sequence continues at coordinate 43,008 of JANDLU010000016.1, read as the reverse complement.
CACCTGCTCGAGCTGCTCGATGGCTTTCGCCATGTCCTAGTTGTAGCGCACGTCGCTAGGCGTCAACCCGACGCCGAACGACGCTGACTCCCCAGGCCGCACCCGACTCGAAGAGCTCGTCCGGGTCGACCTCGCCGAGCCAGCCGAGGAAGTGCCGCTCGGAATCGTCTGCTGTTGAGCCCATCACCGCGAGACGCTCCTCGGGCGCGTCCTCGACCGGGCGATCCAGCTCGTCGAGCCGCCGCTCTGCCTCCTCGGCCGCCGGCCCTTCCATGTAGCCCCTTGGCATCAGTCCAGTGTCGCAGCCTGCTCGCTCGAATGCACCATCCGGCGCAGCAGCGCGTTGAGCTGCCCCTGCTCGTGCTTGTTCAGGCCCGAGGCGACGAACGCCTCCTTCGCCGCCTGCGCTCCGATCGAACGCCCCCAGATCTGGCGGCCTTCCGGGGTCAGCTCGACGATCACCCCACGACGGTCGTCTGGGTCGGGCAGGCGGCGGATGAAGTCCTCCGCCTCGAGCCGGTCGAGGCGATTCGTCATCGCGCCGGAGGTCAAACCGCAGCTGTTCGCCAGGTGGCTCGGCGAGCGCCGGTAGGGGGAGCCGGCGCGCACGAGCGAGCCGAGCACCGCCCACTCGCCGACGTTCAGACCGAACTCGGCCAGTGTGTCGTCGAGCATCGTCCGGATCCGCTTGTGGATCAGATGGATCCGCTCGACGATCCCCTCGACGTCGAGATCGACGCCTGCCAGGTCGTCTCCCCACGCGGCGATCCGCCCGTCGATCGCATCGGGGTTCTCGGTCATGGACGCATTCTTGATGCAAAGTTACTTGACGTCAAGCTAGTGGCTCTTTATACTCTCGCTTAAGTAAGTGAATGTCGAGTTACTTGATGTGGAGGTGAGTGCTGTGTACCTGGATCCCACAACGATGAGGCTGTTGGCGGCGGAGCGATTCGTTCGGCTGCAAGCAGACGCAACCACCACTCCTCGCCGACGTGAGCGACGTACTCGCACCCGGATCGGATTCTGGCTCGTCGGACTTGGACTCCGACTGGCAGGTCCAGCAGCGGCCGAGCGGGAGGGCCTCGCGGCTCTTCCGCCGGCGGGCGCCTAGGACGCCTCGGCGAGTAGCGCTTCGAGGTCGAAGGGCGCGTTCGCCATCCCGACGGCGCCGTCGGGCGTGCGCGGCCACTCGGCCTCGGGCCGGTCGCGGTAGAGCTCGACGCCGTTCTCATCGGGATCGCGGAGGTAGATCGCCTCGCTGACGCCGTGATCGGTGGCCCCGTCGATCGGGTGCCCGGCCGCGAGCAAGCGCCGCAGCGCATCGGCGAGCGAGACGCGGTCGGGATAGCGGATCGCGGTGTGGAAGAGGCCCGTCGTCCCGGGCGGGGGCGGCGAGCCACCCCTCGACTGCCACGTGTTGAGACCGATGTGATGGTGGTAACCGCCTGCGGCGACGAACGCTGCCTGATCGCCGGCCCGCTGTTGCAGCTCGAAGCCGAGAATCCCGCAGTAGAAGGCGAGCGAACGCTCGAGATCGGCGACCTTCAGGTGGACATGGCCGATGTCGACACGCGGATCGATCGCCATGCCCGCATCGTACGCCGTGCTCGAGCTGCGAAGGTATGTGCAATGTTCGACCGCTCGGCCGAGATCTACGACCTCGTCTACGGCTTCAAGGACTAGGCGCGCTCGCCGGCCAGCGTCCAGAGCACGAACGCGAGCCAGTGGACGCCGATCACGTCGGTCTGGATCCCGAGCGCGAGCACGGCCGTGACCGCTGCTCCGAGCCAGGGAGCTCGCGGCAGGATCCGCCTGAGCAGAGCTAGGTTCCAGGCGACGAACGCGAGCATCCCGAGCAGGCCGAGCTCGACGCCGAGCTCCGTATAGGTCGATTCGCCGGCCTTGATCTCCTCGCCCGTTCGCTTCGCGGTCACCCCCGCGTTCCCGAGGCCGAAGCCCTGCGGATGGCGGATCACCGTGTCGATTCCCTCGCGCAGGCTGTCGAGATGGCTGTCCACAGAGGGCTCGTCGAAGCTCGTGGGATCGCCGCTCGTCTCGGCATCGCCCTGGGCGTTGCCGCGCTGGAACTCGAGCTCGGCGGGGGTGAACGTCGTCTCGGGGCCGAAGTCCGGATAGGCCTTGACGAAGAAGAAGCCGGTCGCGACAAGCACTGTCGCGGCGGCGAGCGGCCACCAGTTGCGGAGCGCGTAGGCGAGTACGACGAGTCCGAGTGCGAGCGCGGCGAGCGCCGTCCGCGAGTACGTGAAGAGGAGGCCGACGAGCAGGAGCCCGCTGACGACGCTCAGCCAACGGGAACGCTGCCATGCAGCCGCGACGAGCAGCGCGACGAGTAGCAGGTAGCCGCTGGCGAGCGGGCTGAGGAAGGTCGAGACGAGCCGACGCAGCGGCCGCTCGTCACCCGGGTTGTAGACGAAGTTCTCGGGCAGGCCCGAGACCGCCGGGCCGTAGTCGAGCCCGAGCTGCTCCGCATACCAGCCGGGCGCGCCCGAGTTGCGCCAGGCGTCGAGCGGGATCGCGTAGACATCGATCAGCCCCCAGGTCGCGACAACCACGGCCGCGCCGAGGATCAGCGTCCCGACCCGCCGGAGCTCGTCGCGCCCCAGGTGGAGGCTGCGGCCGAGCACGTAGGCGGCGACCGGGGTCAGGCCGTGACGCAGCCCGTAGAGGATCCCCCGGCCCGAGGCCTCGCCGCCGAGCCAGTCCTGCGGGATCAGCGCGTAGAGGACGACGAAGGTGGCGAAGGCGAGAGCTAGCCAGTCGGTCGGCGAGAATCGGAAGGGGATGCCGCGGCTGCTCCAGACGACGGCGCCGAGCGCACCGGCGAGCAACACCTCCTTCCAGGCCGAGAGGACGTCGAGCGGGAGCCCGCGCAGGCCCAGCTCGTAGAGCTCCGCCATGACCACGTTGTGGAAGGGCAGGCCGACGATGAACGCGTAGAGCGCGTAGCGGGGGAATCGCTCAGCCAACGATCGCCGCGAGCGTCATCCCGAGGTTGACGATCCGCACCTCGCCGGGGAAGAGCTCTTCCAGCTCGCCCGGCCCGAGCAGACGGTTCTCCTTCGCCCAGGGCTTGCGGGCGAGCTCGTAGACGCGGTGGGCAAGCGACTCCGGGAGCCAGTGCACGAGCGGCAGCCGCGTGTGCACCTCGACCGGGAACCAGCGATTCGGAGTGGTGACGAACGCCCGGGGTGCAACGCGAAGCGCCTCGGCGACGAAGCGACGCTGTGCGTCGATCCCGCCGACGTGCTCGATCACGGCGTTCGAGTAGACGACGTCGAAGCTCGCGTCCTCGAACGGGAGCTCGGCCGCGTTCCCCTGGATGTAGCGGATCGAGGGAAAGCGCTCGCCGAATGCCCTGCCCTCGTGCTGGCCGAGAGCCGTGATCCGCTCGGGCCAGGGATATGCCTGCTCGAAGAAGTTGAGGGTGCCGCAGCTCCCGTGCTCGCTGGTGCGGACCTCGCCGAAGCCGGCATCGTCGACGCCGATGTCGAGGACGCTCGTCTCGGACGTCGGGCGCATCGTCTCGAGGAAGAGCGCGAGCTTGCGGCGGCGAGAGCGGAGCGAGATCGCGTCGGCGAGCCTCATCAGGAGACAACAGTAAGGTCTGACCCGGTGATCGAGGCAGTCGTCAGGCCGGTCGGGCCGTACTCGTTGCGGCTGAGCGCGCGCCGGACTGTGTTCGAGAGCGGGCTCCCCGGAGGTGGCGTCGGCGCCGCCTGGCAGCGGCGCGACGCGACGATCGCGCTGCGCGCACCGGACGAGGCCGGCGTCGCGCTTCTCCGCTTCATGCTCGCGCTCGACGACGATACGACCGAGTTCGGGCGCCGCTTCCGCTCCGACCAGCTGCTCGGCCCTTCGATTCGCGCGCTCTCGGGACTGCGGCCATTGCGGCTGCCGACGGTCGCGCAGGCCGTGCTGCGGGCGATCTGCGGCCAGCTGATCGAGGCGAGGCGGGCGCGTGCGATCGAGCGGGCGGTGATCCGCGCCTGCGGCGAGCCGATCCCCACACGAGAGGCGATCGGCCGGCTCTCGCCCGCGGAGCTGCGGGGGTTTGGGCTCGCGACGCATCGCGCATCGACGCTCGTCCGGTTGTGTCGCACGCTCGAGCTCGAGCGGCTGCGCGAGCTCCCGATCGAGGCCGTGGAGGCCCGGCTCCTGCGCGAGCGCGGCTTCGGGCGGTGGTCGCTCGGGATCGTCGCGCTCGAAGGACTCGGCAGCTATCGCCACGGCCTCGTCGGCGACCTCTCGCTCGTGAAGCTCTGCTCGGCGCTGCGCGGCCGCTGGGTCGAGCTCGCGGAGACCGCGGAGCTGCTCGCCCCCTACGAGGAGTGGGCGGGACTCGCCGGCGTCTACCTGCTGGCCGGTTGGCGCCGCGGGCTCGTGCCCGGCGCGAGCGCCGACGTCGCCCGCGCCGTGCGGGTCGCCGCGCGCCGGGCGGCCTAGACTGAGCGGATGATCGAGGAGCGGAAGATCGCGATCCTCGGCGCGGGCAAGATCGGGGAGGCGCTCGTCGCCGGGCTGCTCTCCTCCGGCTGGCGCGAGCCGAGCGAGCTCTCGGCCTCGACCCGCCGCGAGGAGCGCGTCGCCGAGCTCCGCGAGCGTCACGGGATCGAGGTCACGCGCTCGAACGCCGAGGCGCTCGCACGGGCGGCACTCGTCGTGATCGCCGTCAAGCCGCAGGATCTCGACGCGCTGCTGGGCGAGATCGGGACGCTGATCCAGCCGGAGCAGACCGTCCTCTCGATCGCCGCCGCGATCCCGACCGCCGCGATCGAGCGACACCTCGGGAGCGGAGTCCCGGTCGTCCGCGCGATGCCGAACACCCCGGCAATCGTGCACGAGGGGATCGCGGGGATCTGCGCGGGTGCGCACGCGGGCGAGGGGCACCTGAGTCTCGCGGAGGAGGCACTCAGACATCTCGGCGGCGTCGTCCGCGTCTCGGAGCCGTACATGGACGCGGTGACCGCGGTCTCCGGCTCGGGTCCGGCGTACTTCGCGCTGCTCGCCGAGGCGATGATCGAGGCAGGGATCCTGCTCGGGCTGTCGCGGGAGATCTCGACGCAGCTCGTCGTCCAAACGATGCTCGGGACGGCGAAGCAGCTCCGCGACCTGAAGATGCATCCAGTCGAGCTGCGCGAGATGGTGACCTCACCCGGCGGGACGACGATCGCGGCGATCCGGGAGCTCGAGCAGGCCGGCGTCCGCGCCGCGTTCCTGAACGCGATCCAGGCGGCGATGGAGCGCTCGAAGGAGCTCGCACGCGGCGAGCAGCCTTGAACGTGGAGGTTCGGGTGCTCGACGACCCCGCCCGAGCGGCGGGTGAGCTGCTCGCGGAGGCGGCGACGCCCGGTGCGAATCTCGCGCTCTCTGGAGGCTCGACCGTCGGCAAGGCGTACGGCGCGGCGGCGGCGCGTCAAGGCGTGTGGCGCGATGTCCACGTCTGGTTCGGCGACGAGCGGGTGGTGCCGGGCGATGACGAGGATTCGAACTTCAGGCTCGTGCGCGAGGCGCTCCTCGACGCGCTCGGCGGGTTGCCCGAGGTGCACCGCGTCCTCGGGGAGTTGTCGGCCGAGGAGGCTGCCGCTCTCTACGACGTGGAGCTCGAAGGCGTGACGCTCGACCTGGCGCTGAACGGAATCGGGCCGGACGGCCACACGGCGTCGCTCTTCCCGGGAGCGGAGACGCTCGACGAGAGCGAGCGCCGCGCCGTCCCCGCCGAGCCGGGCCTCGAGCCGTTCGTCGCGAGAGTGACGCTGACGAGGCCCGTCTTCGCCGCGACCGCAACGCTCGTCTACCTCGTCACCGGCGAGGCCAAGGCCGACGCCGTCCGGCGCTCGTTCGCGGCCGAGGCGTCGACGAGGACGCCGGCGAGCCTCGTCCGTGGACGCCGCACGATCGTGCTTCTCGACGCAGCGGCCGCGTCATTGCTTCCCTAGCAGGACAGCTAGCCGGGCAGGAGCGCCGAGCGCAGCTCGGTGGCCATCCCGCGACGATCGGCGAGGGCCTGGAGGACGAGGACCGTGTCGGCGACCGGGATCTCCTCGAGGTAGTCGTCACGCGTCTCGAACGACTCGAGCACGCGCTCGACCGCCTCGACGTAGTCGACCACGTCCTCGGCGGCGATGAACGCGAGCGCATCGCCCACGTCGGCAGGGAACCCCTCGTGGACGCGCGCCACGTCGGCGTGCACGCGCGCATCGTCCCACTCCCCGAGCACGAGACACGCGAGCGCCGCCGCATAGCGGCCGATCGGCGACTCGGCCTCGCCGGCTCCGGCCTCGAGGGCCCAGCGCGCGTCGGCGTCGGCGCCGTCCCAGTCGTTCGCGAGGATCCGGGCCTTGATCGCGCCGATCGGGCGGCCCCAGCTTCCGGGGGGCGCGCCTTCCCAGCTCTCTCGGTAGCGCTCGGCCGCGCGCCCGAGCCATTCGCGCCCGTCCTCTCCGGCCATCAGCGCCGCGAGCCCCGCCGCACCCGCGGCGTTTCCCATCCGCGTCAACTGTCGCTGGCGCTCGTCGCCGTCGTCCGGAAGCCGGCGCTCGCCGTCGGCGTAGCGCTCTTCGGCCCGGCGCTGCAGGTCGGTCCAGTCGGGTCCCATGGCATGAGTATCGCGCCGGAACGCGTACGTTGGCCGTCAGGTCCGATCGTTACGCTTTTGTTACCGATACGTCGCACTCGAGCCGGTCGCGGTGATCCAGCTGCATGAGCTCCGCGAGCGGCGATCGAGGTCAAGGGTGGCGATCGGAGCAACGCCCACAACCGGGCGGGAAGGCGACGATTGGGACTCGTTCAGGAGCCGTCTCACCGGAGAGGTGGCGATCCCGAACCCGGCTGCCCAACAGTCGATCGTCCGAAAGTTCGGATATGCTGCGAGGAGCGCCGTTCGCCGCTTAGTCCGTGCGAGTGGGCCGAATCTCCTCAGAGGTCGCAGCGGAACTCAGCGCTGCACACATGTCAGAAGCGATACTGAACCCGACCAACACGTCGGATGCGGCGGACGGCCTGCGGGCCGGCGCGCTCCGAGCGCAGGACTGGGTCGCCGAGCCGTTTCTCCACCCCGGCGAAGAACCCGAGTCGGCGCTCGCGCCCGGCACCGCGCGCCGCTTGGCGCTCGACGAGGCGCTTGCGGAGCTCGACAACGGCCGGAGGATCCCGTCGGCGCGCTGGAAGGTCCGCTTCGGCCTCATGCTCGGGCTCGAGCGCGTCCTCTCCTCGAAGCCGCCGACTACCGCGGCCGGAACCGAGCTGCGCCGCCACCAGATCGACGCGCTCGCCGGGATGCTGACCGAGCTGATCGCCGCGAACCAGCGCAGTGCCGAAGAGGAGGAGAACGGCAACGGTCACCTCGATGCCGATTCCGAGCTCGAGGAGGAGGACGAGCTCGGCGAGGCCGAGCCTGGGGCCGACGACGATCTGCCGGCGGAGCTCGCCGGCGAGGACTCGGGCGCCGAGCGCCGCTATCGTTTCCGCCATCCCACGGCCTCGGGCAAGACGATCGCCGCGGCCGGCTTCGTCGAGGCGGCCCGCTCGCTCGGGATCCTGATCCTCACCCACCGTCGCCTCCTCGTCACGCAGTTTCGGAACGACCTGACGACCGAGGGCTACGGCGAGCGCTTCGTCATGCCTCTCGAGGGGGGCGCAATCGAGGCCGGCAAGGAGCCGCTCCGCCGCGACCCGATCACGATCCAGACCTACGCCTGGTTCGCCCGCCACGTGGGCTCGCTCTCGCGCGAGGCCTACCAGCTCGTGATCTGCGACGAAGCCCACACGGCTCTCGGCGAGAAGACGAGCGCCGCGATCCGCAGCTTCCCGGAGCCGATCTACATCGGGATGACGGCGACCGAGCAGCTGATCGCGAAGCAGGTCTCGGACGTCTTCCCCGCCTCGGTCGACGACCTGCCGCTCGCCGACGCGGCCCGCCGCGGCCTGATCGCGCCGCTCCGCTGCCTCCGCCTCGCGCCGGCGGCGGCGATCAACTCCGTCCCAATCGTCGGCGGCGACTTCGAGGAGCGGGCGCTGGCGGCCGCGCTCGACCACCAGGCGCTGAACCAGGCCGCCGCCAGCCTCTACCGCGAGCGCTTCGGCTCGACACCGGGGATCGTCTATGCCGCCGGGGTCGACCACGCCTACAACCTCGCGCAGGAGTTCCGTGCCGCCGGTCTCAAGGCCGAAGCGGTCTCCGGCAAGACGCCGCCCGTCCGGCTCGCCGAGACGCTCGCGGCTTACGAGCGGGGCGAGATCAACGTCCTGATCAACGCAATGCTGCTCGCCGAGGGCTGGAATTCGCCGCGCGCGACGATCTGCATGCACCTCGCGCCGACGGCGTCGAAGCGCGTCTATCAGCAGCGGATCGGCCGGATCATGCGGACGCACCCGCGCAAGGAGGCGGGAATCGTCGTCGACTTCGTCGTCAAGTCGGCGACGCACAGCGACCGCGTCGTCTCGCTCCACTCGCTGCTCGACGCCGACTTCTATCGCGAGGGCGCGCGTGTCACACCCGCGCCTCGCCGTCGCGTCCAGCGCCGCGCGCGCCGCCAGCTCTCGCCCGCGAACTGGCTCGTCCCGGTCACCCCTGACGTCGCGCGCCGGCTGGCCGTGATCCAGCGCGAGTGGCAGCGGATCGATCCCAAGTTCATGGACGAAGACGAGCAGCGGTATTGGGCGACGATCGCCGGCCGCCAGCTTCGCTTCGACCAGCGCGCCGAGTTCGCGAAGAAGTTCGTCGAGAGCACTGCGTCGAAGGTCGCGCTCGAGCAGTTCCTCTCGGTCTGCGCCGCCGAGAACCCGAACCGGCGGCTGCGGATGACCGCGCTCCAGGATCGCGTCTCGATGATCGTCGAGCGGGCGGAGTTCGACGATCTCGTCACGCTGGTGAGTCAGGCACCGCCATGGGAAAAGGATCGCGCCGCCGGTGTCCGGATCCTGCTTCGCGCTCTCGGCGAGGGCAAGGCCAACGCGCCAGACCAGATCCTCCAGCGCTGGACGTGGAAGCTCGCGAAGGCGACGCGCAAGCTGCAGGATCGTCGCGCGAGCGCCGAGTTCCCCGAGGCGAAGCGACTGCTCGGAGCGGTCGCGAACTCGCGCGGGCACCGCCACGAGGAGAACGTGGCCCGGCTCGTACAGGTGGCGAAGGCGCTGCCGCTCGAGGTCGGGGCGGCCCTACTCGCCTCGGCGGACGGGTACACCCCACGGGCGACCTCGTCGCTCGACCGGGCTCGCGAGGAGCTCGGCGAGACCGTGTCGATCGCGACTGCACTCGCCGACAACCTGCCTGCGCCGAAGGCTCCGGCTCGCAAGCAGCGCCGCCGGCGCAAGCGGAAGAAGCCGGGCGAGGGTCAGGCTCTACAGCAGGCAGGGCAGCAGGACGGGCGGGAATCGACCGGCGAGCCCTCGGCGAACGGGGCCGCCGCAAGACCCGGTGCGGAGCAGCCGTCGCGACCGCGGCGCCGGCGGCGGCGCAGATCGTCGGGCGGGTCGGGCTCGGCCGGCGCTACGAACGACAACGACGCGCCGGCAACGCCGGAACCCGTAACCCCCTCGTAAGGGACGGTCGCTACCGTAAGGGCCTGTCCGGACAACTGGATCGGAGCGCCTGGCGCGCACCACGCACCGCGATGCGGCGTCCTCAGTCGCGCCAGGATGCCCACGGATTTGCACTTCTTGCGTCCTTGCCTCGCCGCACGTGTCGCCGGCCGGCCACGGTGACCGCTACCCGGACAGGCGCTTGAGGCGTGCTCGTCCTGCTGGCCATCGGCTTCGTCGCGGGAATCGTGACTGCGCTCTCGCCGTGCGTGCTCCCGGTACTGCCGATCGTCCTTGCCGGCGGTGCGACCGGGCGACGGCCGTTCGCGATCATCGCGGGGATCGTGCTCAGCTTCACGGTCTTCACGCTCTTCGCCGCCTGGCTCCTCGACCGGCTCGGTCTGCCGGACGACTTCCTCCGCAACCTGGCGATCGCGGTGCTCCTCGTGCTGGGGCTCTCGCTCCTCTGGCCGCGCTTCGCGGAACTGCTGGCGCGGCCGCTTCAGGCGCTCAGCCGCCGTCGCAGCGGCGACTCGGGCGGAGGTTTCCTGCTCGGCGTCTCGCTCGGGCTCGTCTTCGTTCCCTGTGCCGGGCCGGTGCTCGCGGCGGTGACGGTGATCGCCGCCCAGCGCAACGTCGGCCTGGACGGCCTCGTCCTCACGCTCGCCTACGCCGTGGGAGCGGCGCTCCCGATGCTGGCGATCGCCTTTACCGGTCAGCATGCGGCGAAGCGGCTCCGCGCTCGCGCGAGCGTCGTCCGCAGCACCGCCGGCGCGCTCGTCGTCGTCGCCGCGCTCGCGATCGCGCTCGGTGTCGACCAGGATCTGCAGACCCGGGTCCCCGGCTACACGGAAGCGGTTCAGGAGCGGGTCGAGCGGTCGGACGCCGCGCAGCGCGAGCTCCAGGATCTGACCGGCGCTCGAGCGCCCGAGCCCGTCGCCGGGCCCGGGGCGGAGAGCACCTTGCAGGACTACGGTCGCGCTCCCGAGTTCGCCGGACTCAACGGCTGGCTCAACTCGGAGCCGCTGACGCTCGCGCGCTTACGGGGCAAGGTCGTCCTGATCGACTTCTGGACGTACTCCTGCATCAACTGCCTGCGCACGCTCCCCTACATCACGTCCTGGGACGAGCGGTATCGCGCGAGCGGCCTCACCATCGTCGGGGTGCACACGCCCGAGTTCGCGTTCGAGCGCGTACGGTCGAACGTGCGCGAGAACGCGAAGGAGCTCGGGATCGAGTATCCGATCGCGCTCGACAACGACTTCGGTACCTGGAACGCCTGGCACAACCAATATTGGCCGGCGAAGTACCTGATCGACCGCAACGGACACGTCCGCTACTACCACTTCGGCGAGGGCGACTACGACGAGTCGGAGCGCGCGATTCGCGAGCTCCTCGCCCAAGGTGGAGATGATCGGCGTGGGGATGCCGCTCTTCCCCCTCCCGCGGCGCTCGCCGACAAGAGCCCGCGTGGGCTCGTCACACCCGAGAGCTATCTCGGACACGAGCGCCTCGCCCGCTATGTCGGCACGACGATCGCACCGGATCGCGAGCAGCGCTACGCCTTCTCGACCACCCTCGCCGAGAATGAGCTGACCCTCGACGGCCGCTGGCAGGTCGAGGGCGAGCGCGCGGTCGCCGGGCGCGACGCGAAGCTGCGCCTCCGCTACCGCGCCCGCGACGTCTATCTCGTGCTCACCGGTAAGGGCTCTGTCGAGGTGCTCGTCGATGGCAGGCGCGAGCGCCGTGTCGAGGTCGACGGCGACCGGCTCTACACGCTCGTCGAGCGACCCGGGATCGGCGATCACCTGCTCGAGCTGCGCCTTGCGCCCGGTGTCGCAGCCTACGCGTTCACTTTCGGGTAGCGCTACCGCTCGCGCGGGGAGTCGTCGTCCGACTCCTCGTCGCGCTCGCGCAGGAAGCGCGTCAGCTCGGCCGCAAGCGAATCTCCCGACGGCAGCTCCTCGTGCTCCTCGAGGTCGAGCTCGTCGGTTCGCCGCTCGAGCTCCTCGACGTATGCGGACGTCTCCGCATCCGAGGAGACGGCCTCGGTCACCTGCTCCGAGTAGGCATCCTCCGCCTCCGCGAGCTCCGTCGTGTCGATCGCCACGTCGAGGAGCGACGCAAGCCGATCGCAGAGGGCGCGGGCCGCGCGGGGGCTCGGCGCGAGCGAGACGTAGTGCGGAACAGCGGCCCAGAGACTCGCGGCCGGGAAACCCGCGTCGCGGCAGGCGTCCTGGAGCACGCCGACGATCCCGGTGGGACCCTCGTAGCGCGAGTGCTGCAACCCCAGGGTCTCGACGAGAGCGGGATCGCTCGCGGTGCCCGTGACCGGTGCCGCTCTGGTATGGGGAACGTCCGCGAGCAGCGAGCCGAGCGTGACCACGAGCTCGGCGCCGAAGTCCCGGGCGAGCTCGATCACGAGCCCGGAGAAGGTGCGCCAGCGCAGGCTCGGCTCGACCCCGAGCAGCAGGATCACGTCGCGCTCGGCGCCCGGGACCCGCGCGTGATAGAAGGCGTTCTCGGGCCAGTCGATCGTCCTCGTCATCCCCTCGTCGAGCGACACGTGCGGCCGGTTCGCCTGGAAGTCGACGAAGCCCTCCGGGTCGATCTCGGCGAAGCGCTCGGCCTCCCACACCCGCGCGAGATAGCCCCCGGCGAGCGTCGCTCCCTGACCGCCGTCGTTCCAGCCCCGGAAGGCCGCAACCAGGACCGGACGCTGCAGCGTCGGGCGCGCGTCGATCCGCAGTTCTATGCTCGCCATCGAGAAAGTCTAGTGACGCACGAGCGGCACAGGTGTCCGCCAGAGCGCGGTCACGAGCCCGACCGTCCAGGCCCAGACGGCTGCCGCGAGACCAACGTGGCCGAGCACGAGCCACCAGGGAAGCTGGTTGCGGAACTGGATCTCGCCGACGCCCATCTGCAGGAGCAGGAGGACGAGCAACCCGGCCGCCGCCCACAGCAGGCCCGGAACCCGTCGACGCTCGCGCACGAGCCATGCGACCAGGACGAGAAACGAGAGTCCGAATGCGGCGGTGGCCCGAACATGCCACCAGACGGCGTCGAGGAGATTCCAGAACCGGTCGATCTCGGCGCTGTCGCCCGGATGGGGGCCGGCCGCGGTCGAGAGCGTTCCCGTGACGACGAGGACGCCGCAGGCGACGACGAGGACGAGTCCGACGGCGCGAAGCCAGCTCGGCGCCTGAGAGTCGACGCGACCGCGGGCGTTCCCCCAGGCCTCGACCGCCAGCGCGACCGCTCCTGCGAGCACCACGAGCGCGAGCAGGAAGTGGGTTCCCACCATCAGCGGGTGCAGGTCGAGCCTGATCGTGAGCAGTCCGAGCGGCGCCTGCGCGATCGTGCCGAGGAAGACTCCGGCGGCGATCCAGGTCGCGCCGCGGCCGAGACCACCTGTCCGCGGGGCCGCGATCCAGGCGAGGAGACTGAGCAGGATCGGAGCCAGCGCGACCACCCGGTTGCCGAACTCGATCGTCGAGTGCTCGCCGACCGCGGGGAAGAAGGCTCCCTCCTGGCAGCCGGGCCAGGACTCGCAGGCGAGCCCCGATCCCGTCAGCCGGACGAGCGCTCCAGTGAGCACGATCGCGTAGAGCGAGATCGCCGACGCGGCGGCGAGCCGGAGATAGCGCGACGGCGTGACCTCGCGCGACCGGGTCTGGGCGACAGTGTCCATCAGGCGAGCACGACCCCCGCGCCCGCCTCGACCCGGCCGATCCGGGCGACGAAGAGCTCGCGGGCGCGGAAGGACGCGGTCAGCACGGCCGCTTTCTCGGCCGGCAAGCAGATCAGGAGGCCGCCGGCCGTCTGCGGGTCGTAGGCGAGTGCAAGCAGCTCCTCGGTCGTGCGTGCCTCGACGGCACTGCCCGAGAAGTCGCGGTTGCGCCGGTCGCCTCCCGTACGGACGCCCTCGCGCGCGAGCTCGAGCGCACCGGGGAGGACGGGCAACGACGCGGCGTCGAGGACGAGCCGGACGCCGCTGCGCTCGGCGGTCTCGTAGGCGTGGCCGAGCAAGCCGAATCCGGTCACGTCCGTCACGGCGTTCGGCTCGAACGGCCGGAGCGCCTCGGCCGCGGCTCGTGAGAGGTCCGTCATCTGCTCGGACGCCCGCGCGAGTCCCTCCTCGTGCCGCCGCCCCGCACGCGCCGCGTGGAGCAGGAGGCCCGTACCGAGCGGCTTCGTCAGGAACAGCGCATCGCCAGGGCGGGCGCCGCTCTTCGTCCAGATTCCAGCCGGGTGGACGGTGCCGACGACGGCAAGCCCGTACTTCGGCTCCTCGTCGCGGAGCGTATGCCCGCCCGCGAGAATCCCGCCGGCGAGCGCCACCTGCTCAGCCGCGGCGCCGAAGATCGCAGCGATCGTCTCGTTCGGCAAGCTCTCGGGAAACGCAGCGATCGAGAGCGCGAGCAACGGAACGCCTCCCATCGCGAAGACGTCGTTCAGCGCGTTCGTCGCCGCGATCCGACCGTAGAGAGCCGGATCGTCCACGAGCGGTGGAAAGAAATCGAGCGTAAAAACGAGCGCGCGCGTGTCGTCGAGCCTGTAGACGGCAGCGTCGTCGGAGGGAGCGAGCCCGACGAGCAGATTCGTCTCGTCGGCAGGCACGAAGCCTCGCACGAGCTCCTCGAGTCGGGCGGCCGAGAACTTGGCTGCGCACCCGCCGCTCTTCGCCAGGTCGGTCAGCTTCACGGAGCTCATAGCCACCAGCTTATGCCCAGAAAATGCGACGACCGGGGGCAAACCCGGTCGTCGCGCTCAGGGGGAGGAGGAGCCTGAGGGTGTGGCCTTCGGATTCGCGCTCCCCCTGCGTGATCCTGCAACGCATTTTGAGATAGTCCGCGGATGCGCTCGGCACTCGTCACCGGAGGCTCGTCGGGGATCGGACTCGCGATCGCGCGGATGCTCGGCGAGGAAGGATTCGACCTGACGCTCGCCTCGCGGACGGCTGAGAAGGTCGAGGCGGCAGCCGGCGAGCTCCGCGCTCACGCCGTCACCGCCGACATGTCGAAGCCGGAGGATTGCGAGCGCGTGGTCGCCGAGCACGTCGCGCACCACGGCGGCCTCGACGTGCTCGTGAACTCGGCCGGGATCGGAATCGCCGGCCGCGTCGAGGATGCCCAGCTCAAGCACATCGACCGCCAGCTCAACATCAACCTTCGCGGTCTCGTCCTCGTCACGCAGGCGGCGATCCCCCACCTGCGAGCGTCGCGCGGCTGGGTCGTCAACCTCGCCTCGATCGCCGGCACGATCGCCGTTCCGATCCTGCCGATCTACGCCGCCTCGAAAGCGGCCGTGATCTCACTCACGCGGTCGCTGAACGCCGACCTCGACGACGACGGCGTCCGCTCGATCGCGATCTGCCCGGGCTTCGTGGACACGCCGATGGCGGAGTTCTCCGGGCTCCCGGGCGAGCAGATGATCCAACCGGAGGACTGCGCGGAGGTCGTGCGCATGTGTCTCAGGCTGAGTCCGACCGCGCGGGTCCCCCAGGTCGTGATCGAGCGGGTCGGGGCGCACGGCGGTCCCGGCTAGCGAACGAGCTCGCGCTCGACCGCGGCGGTGAGCTCGCGCACCGAGAACGTGCCTTCGAACCGGTCCTTGACGAGCCCGTCGGCGCCGACGAGGAACGTGAACGGCTCGGAGGGGAGCTTCCACTCGTTCACCCAGCGGTTCGTGCCCTTCGCCGGATCGTTGTCGGTGTAGATCTCGACGTGGATGAACCGGATCCCGGCGTCTGCGAACCTCCTGCGCACGGCACCGACGACGTCGACGATGGGTCCGCAGGTGCGAGTCGTGCAGAACTGCGGGGTCGCGAACGCGACGACGAATGGGACCTTCGCGGCGAGCGCCTCGGCGATCGAGGAGCGGAGCAGCTCGCGGTCGGGCGGCTTCTGCGTCGACAGGGCGGCCAGGTCGCCGCCCGTACTCGCGATCGTCGGCGTCCTCGAGGCGATCGCAGGGTCGCCCACGTCCGGCGCGACGGTCTCCTTCGCGACGACCACGTTCCCGACCGCCTGGATCCTGCGGCCGCCGACCGGCTCGGCGAGCACCCAGTACTTGCCGGGCTTCCGGATCTCGAGGCGGGTGACGAAGATCTGGGACGCGCCCGCCTCCTCCTCCGAGCTCTCGACCCCGATCGGCTCGGACGTCGCAGTTGTCTCGAGGAACGGTTCTCGGTCGAGGCCCCGGGCGAGCCAGACCCGTGCCGTCGGCCGCGTCACCACCTGTCCCTGCCCGTCGACGACGAGAAAGGAGAGACGAACGCGGCCGGGCGCGAAGTCAGCAGTTCCCGGAACGATCGCCACGTCCTCTCCGGGCTTCCGCCAGAGTGCCTCGAGCGAGCCGGCTGGGGGCTCCTCCACTACCTCGGTGGTGGAGGAGCCGCCGCAGCCGGCGGCGAAGAGCGGGAAGAGAACGAGGGCGAAGGCGAGGGCGCCAGTGCGTGGCACGCGGCGAGTGTAGCCGCGCCTACGCGTTAGTTGCCTTCGTGCCAGCCGGGGATCGGGCCGAGCCAACCGCTCCAGGCGGCGAGCAGCACCGGAGCCGAGAGCAGCAGAGAGAGTAGCCGCGTCTTCATCTTTGAGCCTCCTTTCCGTGTTCTAGAAGCGGATGTCCTGAAGCGCCTCGGCGGCGTTCCGGAAGAGTCGTGCGGCCTCCGGATCGTCGCCACGACGAGCAGCCAGGTCGCCGAGCGCCACCCACGCGCCCGCCCGATAGCTGACGGAGGAAAGCTGTTCGTACGCGGCGTCGGCGGCCCGGAAGCACACCTCCGCGTCGTCGAGGCGGCCGCGCTCCATGAGCGAGCGGCCGAGGACGAGCTGCGAGCTGCCGATCTGATCGAGATAGTCCTCGCGCCCTTCGAGCAGCTCGAGCGCGTGCCGTGCGTGCTTCTCCGCCTCTGCCCACTCGCCGAGCTGGAGATGCACCGTGCCGAGCCCGCCCATCGCGACGGCGGCGTCGCTCTGCGATTCGACCTCGACGGCGACGGCGAAAGCAGACTTGAGCAGCTCGATCGCCTTCTGGGGGTTGCCGAGCAGGAGGTTCAGCCCGCCCAGGTTGTTCAGCACCAGGCCGACGTTGCGCTCGTCGTTCAGCTCCTGATAGAGCGACTTGGCACGCTCGGCGTAGCTGCGCGAGAGGATCCAGTGCCCCGTGCGCTCGGCGACGAGCGACGCCTGGAAGTAGCTGTTCGCAGTCATGCTGCGATCGCCGACGGCCTGCGCCAACTCGAGCGCCCGCTCGGCATCCTCGCGTGAGGCCTCGAAGTCACGCTGGCGGCGGTGGCAGCGAGAGCGCCACTGGAAGATGTCGGCCCGGAGCACGTCGCATGGGAGCTCGGAGCGCTCCGCGAGCGTGAGCGCCTCCCCGAGGAGGGCGATCGCGGTGCCGGTGCTGGCAAGCTTGAATCTGCACGCACCGAGGCGGAAGACGAGCTCGGCGCGATCGAGATCGGAGAAGGCGGGGCTCTCCGCGATCTCGCGCGCTTCGGTCAGGAGCTCGATTCCTCGGCGCGGATCTCCGTCCTGCATGCAGGCCCATGCCTCGCCGGAGCGAGCGCGAACGTCGAGCTCGGCCGAGTTCGTCGCCGAGACCGCGCGCCGGACATCGCCGTAGGCGGCAATTGCGTCCTTGTAGTGGTGCGCGTGCGTCAGCGCCTCGCCCTGAGCAAGCAACGTCTCGACCCGCCCGCGCTCGTCGGTGGAGACGCCGCTGGCCAGAAACGCGGGGTCGACGTTGAGGCGCTGCGCGAGCCACTCGACGGTCTCCTGGGTCGGACGCGTCTTGCCGCGCTCGATCTGGCTGACGTACTCCTTCGAGAAGCGCTCGCCGGCCAGCTCGGTCTGGGTCAGGCCTGCCGAGACGCGCAGGAGGCGCAACCGGTCGCCGAGCCGTCCGGACGTGGGCGGCGCGGCGGTGAGGCGATGGGTGGAGATGGCGTCGTTCATGGCGGTGGTTGATTCAGTCAAGTGGGAAGTGGAGCGACGCGCGTACCCCTTTGCAGGGATCTTCCGGCGACGCTCGTGGACCCGGACCGGGGTGAAGCGAGCCTACCACTAAATCACTTGACCGAGCCACTTGACTTTTTTGGACATGGCTCCTAGAGTGCGATCAACTTGCTCGCCGGACGCCAGGCGATGCAAGGGCGCGCCACCGAGATGCGACCGCCGCAAACCCGAAGGCCGTGACTGAGCCGCAGAGTCACGTCCGCCGGAGCGTCGCCCAGTGGCAGCGCCTCGACAGGATCGTCCCCGGAGCCGCAGCCGGGGACGTTCCACGGTCCAGGAGCCACGGTCCGGCAGCTCTCTGCGATGATCGCCGCGTGGCCGCCCGGGACGCGACGTTTACGTGGACGCCCTCCCCCGGACAGCTCGAGCGCGCGAACGTCGTCCGGCTCGCACAGACCCTCGGCTGCTCCGATTACGCCGCGCTGCACCGGCTCTCGGTCGAGGAGCCGGATCGCTTCTGGCGCTCGGTCGTCGACGATCTCGAGCTGCAGCTCGCGTCGCCATGGCGGCGCGTCCGGGACGACTCGCGCGGGATCGAGTGGACGACCTGGTTCGAGGGCGCGCGGCTGAACGTGGCAACCGCCTGCGTGCATGCGTGGGCCGAGCGAACACCCGATGCTGTCGCGGCGATCTTCTGCGGCGAGGACCGCACCCGCGACGAATGGACGTTCGCGGAGCTCTCCCTCCACGTCGCGAAACTCGCGCAGGGCCTTGCCGATCTAGGAGTCGCGGCGGGTGACCGGATCGCCGTCTATTTGCCAATGTGCCCGGAGGCCGCAATCGCCTCGTACGCGTGCGCGCATCTCGGTGCGATCCAGGTGCCGATCTTCTCCGGTTTCGGCGCGACCGCCGTCGCGCAGCGGCTTCAGGACTCCGGCGCGAAGGTCGTCATCACCGCCGACTGGTCGTACCGCCGCGGCAAGCGCACGCCGATGCGGGAGACGATCGAGGACGCGCTTCGCGAGGCGCCGTCGGTGGAGTACGTCGCCGAGTGGCGGCGCGAGGATCGGACGTGGAGCGTGCCGCTCGGGGATGGATCTCTACCCGCGCTCGAGGTGGCGGCCGAGCAGCCGCTCCTGCTCGCGTACACCTCCGGGACGACCGGGCGACCGAAGGGAGCGCTGCACGTGCACGGAGGCTTCCTGCTCTCGATCGCACGCGAGGCCGCCTACCAGTCGGACATCCAGGCGGGCGATCGGGTCCTGTTCGCGACGGACATGGGCTGGATCATGGGCCCGTGGACCGTGGTCGGAACGGGTGCGCTCGGCGCGGCGGTGGTGTACATGGAGGGCGCGCCCGACTGGCCCGACGATCGGCTCTGGCGGCTCGTCGAGGAAGAGCGGGTGACGATGCTGGGTGTCTCGCCAACCCTGATTCGCGCTCTGATCCCGAAGGGCGAGCCGACAGCCGACCTGAGCTCCCTCCGTGCGATCACGACGACGGGCGAGCCGTGGAACGCCGGCCCGTACGACTGGCTGGACGAGCACGCAGCCGGCAACGGTCGCATCCCGATCGTCAACATCTCCGGCGGGACCGAGGTGGGCGCCTGCTTCCTCTCGGTCACGCCGATGGCGCCGACGAAGCCCTGCTCGCTCGGGTTCCCGGCGCTCGGCCAGGCAATGGACGTCTACTCGCCCGCGGGAGAGCCGCTGCGCGGCGAGGTGGGCGAGCTCGTCTGCACGCGCGCTTGGCCGGGGATGACGCGTGGGATCTGGGGTGACGACGCGCGCTATCTCGAGACGTACTGGAGCAGGTTCCCCGGCGTCTGGACGCACGGCGACTGGGCCTCGGTCGACGAGGACGGCTACTGGAGCCTGCACGGCCGTTCCGACGACACCCTCAACATCGCCGGCAAGCGAATCGGCCCGGCGGAGCTCGAGTCCGCGGCGCTCGATCATCCCGGCGTGGCGGAGGCGGCCGCAGTCGGGATCCCACACGAGGTCAAGGGCGAGGTGGCGTGGCTCTTCTGTGCCCTCAAGCCGGGTGCGGAGGCCGAGGCGGACGCGGTGAGGGCGGTCGTGGCGGCCGCGCTCGGGAAGGCGTTCGCACCCGAGCGCGTTCTCTTCGTCAGCGCGCTCCCAAAGACCCGGAGCGCCAAGATCGTCCGCCGGGCAGTGCGGGCGACCGCTCTCGGGAAGGATCCCGGCGACCTCTCGACCCTGGAAAACCCGGATGCGCTGAAGGAGATCGCGAATGTCGTCTAGAGCACTCTCACAGGCGGCGGCCGCGGAATCGGCGCGGCGATCGCACGCGAGCTGGCAGCGAACGACTGGCACGTCACCGTGACCGGCCGCACGAAGGACCAGGTCGACGAGGTCGCGCGGGAGATCGGCGGCGCGGCGGTCGTCGGCGACGTCTCGAGGCGCGAGGACGTGGAGCGGCTGCTCGCCGCAGCCGGCCCGATCGACCTGCTCGTGGCGAACGCGGGCATCGCCCTGTGGGAGGAGTCGTGGGAGACCGATCTCGATGCCTGGTGGCACGTTTTCGAGGTCAACGTCCTCGGCGCCTTTCTCACCTGTCGGCTCGCGCTGCCGGCAATGATCGAGCGCGGCGGCGGCCGGATCGTGATCACGGGCAGCGGCGCCTCGTATCTCCCCGGCTCGACCTCGGGCGCCTACGCGGCGAGCAAGGCAGCGGTCGGCCGCTTCGGCGAGGTGCTCGCGAAGCAGGTGGAGCCGCACGGCATCAAGGTCTTCGTGATTAGCCCCGGCCTCGTCAACACGGAGATGACCGGACACCGCTTCCCCGAGGACGCGCCGTGGACGCCGCCCGAGCTGGCGCCCCGACTCGTGCGGGAGCTTGCGTCAGGCCGCTTCGACGCGCTCTCGGGGCGGTATCTCCACGCCGAGCACGATCCGCCGGACGAGCTCGAGCAGCGGATTCCAACGATCCTCGCCGAGGATCTGAACGCGATTCGACTCCGCCGCGAGCAGACTTAGTGTTGCAACAACACTAAGTTCCTTCTCGCGGGACGATCCAGGTCTGGCGGGCGAGCGCGAGCAGCTCGCCCTCGGCGGACTGGAGCGCGGTCCCGGCGTAGAGCCGCCGCCCCTCCTCCCCGATCGGCCAGCCGACGACGACGCAGCGCTCGCCTTCCTCCGGCAGCCGCTCGACCCGCGCGGCCATCCGCCCGAGGAGCGTCTCGCCGCGGCCCTGCGCGCTCAGCGCATACGCCCCCGAGCAGTCGATCGCAGCCCACACGACCGGAATCGAGACCTCGCGGGCGATCCACGGGGCCGCGACCGGATCCGCCGGCGTTGCACGGCCCGGGAAGATCCGCAGCCCTTCGCGCTCGGTCCGGAGCTGGCCGCAACTAAAGCAGCCGCGGAATGCATCCGCCTCGAACGCGAGGCAGTGGCGGCTCGCCTCGACAGCCTCCTCCCACGAGACGCTCGCCGGCACCTCCAGCTCGACGTCGGCCGGGATCGCTTCGGCGACGATCGCTTCCCCGTCGAGCAGGACCACCCTCTCGCCACGAGCCTCGATCGTGAGCCGCCGCTCGAGCGGCGGCGGCAGCCGCAACGTCACCTCGGCCGGCCCGTCCAGACGGGATGCCAACAGCCCGGCAGCGTAGCCGCCGTTCGCTGAACCCTCCGGGCCGCGGAATCGGCGCTCGATGAGGATGTTTTCGCCTGAGAGTCGCAAACCAGTAGGATCGAGGTCGTGCGGCTCGCGCTCGCCCAGATCAACGTCGTCGTCGGCGACCTGGACGGCAACCGCGAGCGCATTCTCTCGTCTCTGGCCGATGCGCGCAGAGAGGGCGCCGAACTCGTGCTCTTCCCCGAGCTCGCGGTAACCGGTTATCCGCCCGAGGATCTGCTGCTGCGACCCGCCTTCGTGCGCGCGGCCGCGCGCTCCCTGCGTCAGATCGCCGCGGCCTGCACAGAGGTGACGGCTCTCGTCGGGACGCCCTGGTTCGACCGCGATCTCTTCAACGCCTGCGCCATCTGCGCCGACGGCGAGGTTCGTTCGATCTACCGAAAGCGCTACCTGCCGAACTACGGGGTCTTCGACGAGGATCGCTACTTCGCGCCCGGCCGCGGGCTCGTGCTGTTGCGGCTCGGGCAGACGCTCGTTGGCCCCACCGTCTGCGAGGACATCTGGCAGCCCGGCCCGCCCGCAACGGACCTGGCGCTCGCCGGCGCCGAGTTGCTCGTGAACATCTCCGCGTCGCCCTTTCACGTCGGCAAGGCGGAGGACCGCGAGGAGATGCTCGTCACCCGGGCGCGGGACAATTCGGCCTTCCTCGCGTTCTGCAACCTCGTCGGCGGCCAGGACGAGCTCGTCTTCGACGGGCACTCGGTCGTGCTCGACGACGAGGGTGAGGTCCTGGCTCGCGCACCCGGGTTCGAGGAAGCCCTGCTCGTCCTCGACGTCGACCCGACCGAGGCGATCGGCCGGCGCCTGCGGGACGTGCGCCGGCGCTCGCTCGCCCGCGAGCGGGAGGACGAGCAGGAGCCCGAGCTGGTCGAGCTGGGAGAAAGTGTTGTTCCAACACAAAGTCTCGTTCGAGCCGGCTCGGTCGTCCCGTTCGCGGATCCCCTCGCACAGATGCGGCGGGCGCTCGTGCTCGCGCTCGACGACTATGTGGGCAAGAACGGCTTCCGCGAGGTCGTGCTCGGTCTCTCGGGCGGGATCGACTCCGCCGTCGTCGCCGCGCTCGCGGCGGACGCGCTCGGGCCGGAGCGGGTGCACTGCGTCTCGATGCCGTCCCGCTACTCGTCCGCGGGCACGCGCACAGACGCCGAGCGACTCGCGGAGAATCTCGGCTGCGACTTCCGCGAGCTGCCGATCGAGTCGGCGGTCGTCGCTCTCGACGGGGCCGCCGGCGGACTCGAAGGCCTCGCTGCCGAGAATCTCCAGGCCCGGGTTCGGGGAATGCTGCTGATGGCGCTCTCGAACACCAACGGCTGGCTCGTGCTCGCGACCGGGAACAAGTCCGAGCTCTCCGTCGGCTACTCGACGCTCTACGGCGACCTGGCGGGCGGCTTCGCGCTGATCAAGGACGTCTTCAAGACCGACGTCTTCCGGCTCGCTCGGCATCTGAACGAGCGCGCGGGACGGGAGCTGATCCCGGTCTCGATCATCGAGCGGGCGCCGTCGGCAGAGCTGCGCTCCGACCAGCGCGACGAGGACTCGCTGCCCCCATATCCCGTGCTCGACCAGGTGCTCGAGGCGTACGTCGAGCTCGACCGCTCGCGCGAGGAGCTCGTCGCGGACGGCTTCGATGCGGCGCTCGTCGAGCGGGCGATCGCGCTGACCGACGGAGCCGAGTACAAGCGCCGGCAGGCGCCTCCCGGGGTGAAGCTGAGGCCGAAGGCGTTCGGGCGCGATCGGCGGACGCCGATCACGAATCGCTGGCGTGGTTGACATTCTCTAGCGTAAGTTTATACTTACGGTAAGTGAGCGCGAACGGAATGACACTCGATGCGCTTGGGGACTGGACTCGGCGCCAGATCCTGGAGGCGCTGAAGCAGGGCCCGCGTTCCGTGGGCGAGCTGGCCGCAGGCTTGCCGGTCAGCCGGCCCGCCGTCTCGCAGCACTTGCGAGTGCTGAAGGACGCCGGCCTCGTAATCGACCGGAAGGATGGGACGAGGCGCGTCTACCGCGTCGACGCAGAGGGGCTCGCCGACATCCGCGCGTACTTCGACAGCTTCTGGGACGAGGCGCTCGATCGGTTCGCCGCAGAGGCACGAAAGGAGACAGGATGAGCACAGTGGCAACGGACGCCATTCGCAAGACCGTGCTGGTGGATTTCGCGCCGGCGGAAGCGTTCGAGCTCTTCACCAACCGCATCGCGGCCTGGTGGCCGGTGGGAACGCATTCGTACGGCGGCGAGGCCGTGACCGACGTCGTCCTCGAGCCACGCATCCGCGGGCGGCTGTACGAGATCAGCGAGGCGGGCGAGCAGGACTGGGGCCGCGTGCTCGCATGGGAGCCCCCGAATCGATTCGTGCTCGACTGGCAGATCGGCGAAGCCGCCGGAACCGAGGTCGAGGTGCGCTTCTCGCCGGAGGGGCCGGGCTCACGGATCGAGCTCGAGCACCGCGGCTTCAGCGGCTCCGAGCCGCGCGAGCGCTATGCAGGCGGGTGGGACGTCGTGCTCGCGGCCTTCGTCGAGCAGGCGACGACAGGCCCCTAGTTAGACGCCGACATCGAGCGGCTCCTCGGGCGGCCCGTCGCGTAGGAGCGCGGCGAGCAGTTCGGGGAGCCTGCTCGGGGCGAACCGCTCGCCTGACGCAGCAGCGAGCTCCACAGGTGACCACCAGCGCCGCTCGACCACGTCCACGTCCGGCTTGCCCGCGACCTCGAAGCGCGCGACGCGGACGACGTGAAAGTGCTCGCGTTGGCCGCCGTAGCCGCCGGCCATCGGGAAGAAGTGTTCCCGCCACCAGACTTCGGGCCCGAAGGCGAAGTCGTGCAGGCCCACCTCCTCGACGAGCTCTCGGCGCAGAGCCTCCTCGTGTGACTCGCCGGGCTCGATCCCGCCTCCAGGAGTCGCCCAGATCGTGTCTTTCGAGTCATCGACCGACGGCCGCCGGTCGAGGAGGATGCGCTCGTTTGCGTCCAGCAGAAGCGCCCGAACCGCATGGCGTAGCGTCACGAGACTCCGATGGAACTCCCTGAACCAGCGCAGCCGTTCCTCCCACGGCACCGCGGCGTTCGCGGGCGAGGTCGACGGGAGCACGAAGAGGGCGGTCTCGCCCAAACGACGTTCCTGAGGGCCGAGCTCGGGCCGCTCGCCGAAGGCGCCCCGGAATGCCTCCTTGCCGACGAAGCCGATCGCGCGCGGGCGGAGCTCGACGGCCAGCCGCCCCAGCCGCTTCGCGGAGCCGGCAAAGTCGGCGCGCCGGAGATCTCCCGATCCCGCCGTCGTCCGGCGGGCCGCATTCGTGATCCCAAAGCCGCAGCCGAGGAGCTCGAGCTGCTCGGCCGGGTCGAGCAGCCGTGAGGTAAAGCCGGCTGAGTGCACCAGCCGCCAGAAGTCGTTGCGCGGATTGGCGAAATGAGCGCCGGCGGCGGCCGAGAAACGGCCCGGGTTGATCCCGCAGAAGACCGCCGTCAGATCGGGGGCGAGGACGTCCGGGACGTCGGAGTCAGGCTGCTTCGGGCTCTCGGGTGTCGATTCGATCTTCGAACAATGACCTGAGCAGCTCGCCGGAGACGAACGTCTCGGAACGGAACGGGTGGGGCTCGACCTTCGTCACCTCGACGGTGTCGCCGCCCCGCCACCCGTAGCAGCGGGCGTAGCACTCGGCCTCGCTCAGCGTTCGTAGGCGCTGCACGACCCTCACCGTACGAATCCGACCGGACGACATCGAGGCGATAGGCTCGGCGTATGAGCACGGTCGCTTTCGACATCGAGACCGTCCGGAGGCGAACGACCGCGCTCGACCGGCAACTCGTCTTCTTCGACGGGCCTGGCGGCACTCAATGTCCGGACGAGGTGATCGACGCAATCGCGCGCTACCTGCGCGAGGACAACGCGAACATCGGCGCCCCCTACGAGACGAGCGTGCACACGGTCGAGCTGGTCGAGCGGGCTCGCACGACCGCCGGGCGCTTCCTCAACTGCCATCCGGACGAGGTCGCCTTCGGGCCGACGATGACCTCGCTCAACTTCCTGCTCACGCGCTGCCTGGGCCGGACGCTCGCTCGCGGCGACGAGGTGCTCGTGACGAAGCTCGACCACGATGCGAACGTCTCGCCCTGGCTCGAGCTCGAGCACGATCTCGGGATCGTCGTCCGCTTCGTCGAGGTGCGCGACGACCTGACGCTCGACCTGGACGACCTCGATCGGCAGCTCTCCGACCGGACGCGCGTCGTTGCCTTCCCGGTCGCGTCGAACGCGGTCGGGACCGCACCGGACGTCGCCCGGATCGTCGAGCTCGCACACGGCGCGGGCGCCCTCACCTGGGCGGACGCCGTCCACTACGGCCCGCACGGGCCGATCGACGTCGCCGCCTGGGACGTCGACGTTCTCCTCTGCTCGCCCTACAAGTACTTCGGGCCGCACCTGGGCCTTGCATTCGGGAAACGGGACCTGCTCGAGTCGTGGCGGCCGTACAAGGTACGCCCGGCGGCGAACGAGCCCGTCGGCCACCGCTTCGAGCACGGGACGCAGCAGCACGAGCTGCTCGCCGGCTTCGTTGCGGCGGTCGAGTACCTCGAGTCGCTCGGCTGGGACGCGATCGTCACGCACGAGCGGGAGCTCGGGCAGCGCTTCCTCGACGGCCTGCCCGAGCGCGTCGAGCTCTACGGGCTGCGCTCGATGGAGGGCCGCGTGCCGACGTTCTGCTTCAACCTGCCGGGGCGCAGCGCCGAGGCGGTCGCGATCGAGCTCGCGACGCGGGAGATCGCCGTCTGGCACGGCGACTATTACGCCGTCGAGGTGATGCGACAGCTCCGGCTCGAGGGCACCGGCGCCGTCCGAGCGGGGTTCGTCCACTACAACACGCACGGCGAGGTCGACCGCCTGCTGGCCGCGCTAGGAGAGCTCTGAGGCTCCTCGTCCTCGGCGGGACGAGGTTCCTCGGGCGGGCCGTCGCCGAAGGGGCGCTCGCGCGGGGGCACGAGCTGACGCTCTTCAACCGGGGCGAGACGAACGCCGAGCTCTTTCCCGAGGCCGAGAAGCTGCGCGGCGACCGCGACGGGGATCTCGCCGCACTCCAAGGGCGGGAATGGGACGCGGTGGTCGATCCTTCCGGTTATCTCCCCCGGGTAGTCGGCGCCTCGGCGAGCCTGCTCGCGGACGCGGTCGGGCACTACGTCTTCGTCTCGAGCGTCTCGGTCTACGAGCCGCCCCTCGCGCCCGGTTTCGACGAGACCGCGAGCGTCGTCGAGTTGGAGGATCCAGCGACGGAGAGCATCGCCGAGGCGTATGGCGGCCTGAAGGCGTTCTGCGAGCGGACGGTCGAAGGGATCTTCCCGGGCCGCGCTGCGCACGTCCGCGCCGGCCTGATCGTCGGCCCGCACGATCCGACCGATCGGTTCACCTACTGGCCTGTCCGCGCTGCGAGGGGCGGAGAGATCCTCGCGCCCGGCGACCCCGACCGGCAGTGGCAGTTCGTCGATGCGCGCGATCTGGGCGCGTGGCTCGTACGCCTGGCAGAGCAACGAACGGCCGGCGTCTTCAACGCGACCGGTCCGTTGCCCGCGACGACGGCCGGCGAGGTGCTCGAGATCTGTCTGCGAGTAGCGGCCGTCGACGGTCGGCTCACCTGGGTCGACGATGCATTCCTCGTCGAGCACGAGGTCGGCGCGTGGATGGAGCTCCCGCTCTGGATCCCCGAGGGCGACGACTTCGCCCACATGCAGGAGGCAGATGCCTCGCGGGCGCTTGCCGCCGGGCTCGTGTTCAGGCCGGTCGAGGCGACGGTACGCGACACCCTCGCCTGGGCCGCCGCCCGCACCGAGCCGCAAGCTGACGGCGTCGGCCTGACGCCCGAGCACGAGGCCAAGCTGCTCGCCGCCTGGCACGGACGTACGACGTGAGGATCAAGGCCGCCGTCCTGGAGGAGTTCGGAGCGCCGCTCACGATTCAGGAGCTCGAGCTGGCAGAGCCGAAGTCCGGCGAGGTGCTCGTCCGGCTCGTCGCGTGCGGCGTCTGCCACACCGACCTCTATACCGCCTCGGGCGCCGATCCGTCGGGCTACGCCCCAACCGTCCTTGGCCACGAGGGCGCGGGCGTCGTCGAGCGGATCGGCGAGGGCGTCTCCTCGCTCGAAGAGGGCGATCACGTCGTCACGCTCTTCTCGCCTCAATGCCGCGAGTGCATCCACTGCGAGAGCAACCAGACGAACCTCTGCCTCGCGATCCGCGAGCAGCAGAACCGGGGCTACCTGCCGGACGGAACGGCCCGACTCTCGCGTGGGGGCGAGGCGATCCGGCACTTCATGGGCACGTCCACGTTCGCCGAGTACACCGTCATGCCCGAGATCGCGCTCGCGAAGGTCTCGCCGGAGGCGCCGCTCGAGGGGGCGTGCCTGTTCGCGTGCGGGCTCTCGACCGGGCTCGGGGCAGCGATCAACACCGCCAAGGTCGAACCCGGCTCGACGTGCGTCGTCTTCGGCGCCGGGCTGGTCGGGCTCGGCGCGGTGATCGGCTGCCGCCTCCAGGGCGCGGAACGGATCATCTGCGTCGACCTGTCCGAGGAGCGGCTCGGGCTCGCGGCCCGGCACGGCGCGACCGAGACCGTCGTGGGCGGGTTCGACACGGTCGAGCGGATCGTCGAGCTGACGGGCGGGTTCGGCGCCGACTACACCTTCGAGGCGACCGGTAACGTCGCCGTGATGCGACAGGCCGTCGAGTCGGCGCGGATGGGCTGGGGTCTCTGCACGGTCGCGGGCGTCGCCGGCAAGGGCGAGACATTGGAGATCGTGCCGCGCTTCCTGATCACAGGTCGGCGCGTCGCCGGCTCGTCGTTCGGCGGCGTCAAGGGACGGGATCAGGTGCCGCAGCTGGTGGAGCGGTGGCTCGCAGGCGAGATCGACGTCGAGTCGTTCGTCTCGCATCGGCTGACCCTCGACGAGGTCAACCGCGGCTTCGAGCTGATGGAGGCCCAGGACGGGATCAGGAGCGTGATCTCCTTCTGAGAGCTCCAGTGATCCTAGAGCGCGCCGAGCATCCGCAATGGACGTCGAACGCCTATCTCGTCGCCGGCGAGGACGGTGGGCACGGCGTGCTCGTCGACTCGAACGGGGTCGAGGAGCCGCTGCTCGAGCAGGTCGAGGCGCGCGGGCTGACGATCACGCACGTGCTCGTCACGCACCATCACGCCGATCACGTGGTGGACGTGGGCGGGCTCGCGAAGCGCTTCGGCGTGCCGGTCGTCGGGAGCTCGCTGACCGCCGCTGCCGGCGTCCGGCTCGACGAGACCTTCGCCGACGGCGACGTCCTCCACTCGGGGTCTCTCGAGATCCGAGCGCTGGCGACGCCCGGCCACTGCCTCGACCACTACGCGCTGCTCGTGAACGGCACCGACTGCCTCACGGCTGACTGCCTCTTCAAGGGCACGGTCGGCGGCACGGTCGGCGGCGGGTCGAACGGCTACGCAGACCAGTACCACTCGATCATGGAGCGGCTGATGTCCCTCCCGCCCGAGACCCGGATCCATCCGGGACACACGCTCCCCTCGACGGTCGGCGCCGAATCGGAGCAGAATCCGTTCATCCGGATCTGGCGCGGGCTCGACCCCGAGGGCGACGAGCCGTGCCGCGTCCGAGGGCAAGAGGCGACGCTGATTCTCTTCGGCCCCGACTACGACGGCACACACAAGGCGTGGGTGCGCTATCCGGACGGCCGGGACGCGATCGTCGGCGGCTCGCAGATCGAGCGGTAAGAAACCGAGGGACAGACCCTCGTACATGTCCCAAGAAGACGTCGCTCGAACGGACGTGTCCGAGGGACTGTCCCTCGCTGGGAGGCTAGGCGACGAGCGCGATCCCGCGCTCGGCGAGGACGGCGCAGAACGCCTCGACGACGCCCGGGTCGAACTGCGTGCCCGCGCACCGCCGGAGCTCTGCGAGTGCCCGCTGCTCGCTCACCGGGAAGCGATAGGGCCGCTTCGTCGACATCGCCTCGAAGGCGTCGCAGACGGCGATGATCCGCGCGCCGAGCGGGATCTCGTCCCGGGCGAGCGTGTCGGGATACCCGAGCCCGTCCCAGCGCTCGTGACTCGAGCGGACGAGCCGGGCGACCTCGGCGAGCGCGGGCGCCGCGGCGAGGATCCGCTCGCCGATCAATGGATGCTGCTGCACGAACGTCCATTCCTCGGGATCGAGGGTGCCCGGCTTGGAGAGGATCGCGTCCGGGATCGCCATCTTGCCGAGGTCGTGCAAGGCACCGGCCTGACGGACGCAATCGACCTCGACGCTCCCCATCCCGAGCCGGACGGCCACCTCGCCCGCGAGCTCCGCGACGTCCCGCAGATGTGTGTGCAGGTCCGGGTGTCGCTCCTGCAGCGCCCTCAACAGCACGTCGGCGGCCTGCCTGCCGACGCCGAAGCGGCTGTTCCGCTTGGCCGCGTAGAGCCGCTGATCGGCGAGCCGGAGAAGCTCCCGATGATCGTTCCCTTCGAGCGGCGCGAGCACGCGCCCGCACGCTGTCGTGACCGCGAAGCCGTCGCCGTGCTCCGCAAGCGCAGCGGACGTGACCGCCTCGAGCTCGCGCACCGAGACCTCGTCGGCGTCGGCGACGACGCAGAACTCGTCACCTCCGAGCCGGTAGGTGTAGCCGCGCTCCCCGACCACGGCCTGCAGGCGGGCACCGAGCCTCGCGAGTAAGACGTCCCCGGCCGGATGTCCAAACGTGTCGTTATAGGACTTGAAGCCGTCGAGGTCGTAGACGCAGATCGCAAGAGGCCGCTCCGGGGTGGCGGCGTCCACGAGCCGCAGGACGTCCGCCTCGAGCTTGCGCCTGTTGCCGAGACCCGTCAGCGAATCCGTCTCTGCCGCCGTGCTCGTTCGTGCCCACCGACGGCTCATCGCCGCGCCGACACCGACGACTCCGAGCAGCGCGAGCGCGATCGGGAGCGAGCTCAGTCCGAGGAGGCTCGCGGCGCCGACCCGCGGCTCGACGGCCACGACCATGAAATCGTTGGCGGACCCCGCGTGACGACCGAGGCTGCGCGAGGCGATCCGCAGGTCGCCGAGATCCCGGACGCCGTCGCCGCCCGCGAGTGCCGAATCGGCGAAGCGCCGGTCGAGCGGCACCCCGAGCTCGGAGCCGGTGTACTGGGGCTTACGGCTGTCGAGGACGACGCGACCCGTGCCGCGGTCGACGACGACGATCTGGAAGCGCGGATCGTGCGGCACGGTGGCGAGACGCAGGCTCTCGACCCGATGCTCAACATGGACGAGCGCCGCGCCCGCGCGTCGCGGCACCAGCGTCGAATACGAGACGACCCATTCACCGGCATCGCGGGAGAGATGCGGTTGGGACTCGTACACAACGCCCGGCCGCACCGCGAGGGCCGGACGGAAGAAGGGCTGGCTCGAGACGTCGTCGGCAAGGACGTGCGGCGCCTCCCGGGTGCCGCGAACGACGCGCGCGTTCTCGGCGCCGGAGCCGTCCACGAACGACGCCTGGACGAGGCTCGAGGGATAGAGGTGGGTCAGGTAGAGCAAGGCCCCGTTGACCCGATCCATGATCGGCCCCTCGGAGACGATCGTCTCGTAGCGGTCGCCGCCGCGACGGTAGAAATCGCGGAAGACGGGATTGTGAGCCGTGATCAGGACGGTGGCGCGCGTCTCGGCGAAGCTGTCCCGCAGCCGGGCGATCGCCGAGCCGACCTCCGTCTCGAGGGCGCGATCCTGCTCGCGCTGTGCCTGCTCCCGCTGGTCGAGCAGGACGACGCCGAGGGTGAGCGGGACGAGTGCGATCGCCGCGACGAGCAGCATCAGCTTGAGCGATCTCATCGGAGCGGTCATCGGCCGCAACGGGTCGTTGCTTGAGGAGATCGTTACTTGCTCGGATCGCCGGCGAGAATCACTCCCTCCCCGGCCGCGAGGTGTCCGGCGAACGACTCGCCCCCACGCTCAGGATCCGTCGAGAGCTCGATCCGGCCCTCGACCTCGAGACGCGCCTCCTCCACTCCCAGGTTGACCGCGACGACGCAACCTTCGCCGCGCCGCCAGGCCCAGACGTCCTCCGGCGACTCGAGCTCGCGATAGGAACCGACACGTAGGTCGGGCAGCCGGCGTCGCAGAGCGATCAGCTCGCGCGTGAAGTGAAGCGTCGAGTCTGCGTCGACGCGCTGATCGGCGACATTGCGCGACGTGTCCACGAGCGGCAGCCACGGATCGCGCCAATCGCCTGCCCGACTCCAGGGCATCGGCGTGCGCCCAGCGTCCCGTCCCGGCTCGGCGCGGTCGAGCCGCCGGTCGGGCGGCACCTCCCCGTCGAGCAACCCGAGCTCGTCGCCATAGTACAGAAACGGCGTTCCGCGAAGCCCGAGCAGGATCATGAGGCCGCAGCGGGAAAGGCGCTCGTCGCCGCGCGCCCACCTGCTCGCGAGCCTGCCGCCGTCGTGGTTCGACCCCGCCCAGCACGGCCAGGCGCCGGCGGGCAGCTCGTGCTCGACCTCCGCGACGACGGCACTCAGCTTCGCCGCGACGAGCGGGTTGTACATGAGCTGGAAGTTGAACGAGAGGTGGAGCTGATCGTCGCCGTTCCCGTAGTAGCTCGCCCAGTGCGGCACCTGGAACGCATAGACCTCGCCGACCAGGATCCGCGGCGGCTCGTACTCCTCGCAGAGCCGGCGCCAGTCCTGCAACAGATCGTGGATCTCGGGCTGGTTCATCGAGTGGATTCGCCGCATCCCGAGCTCGCGCAGGAGCGGCGGATCCTCCGGTCGCGCGGGCGGCTCGTCGCGCAGCTCGGAATCCTTGTAGAGCACGTTGACGACGTCGAGCCGGAAGCCTGCGACGCCTCGGTCGAGCCAGAAACGGAGGATGCGCTCGAACTCCGCGGGCACCTCGGGGTTGCGCCAGTCGAGGTCGGGCTGCCCGCCCGCGAAGGTGTGCAGGTAATAGCGGCCGCGCTCGCCGTCGAGCGTCCACGACGGCCTGCGATCGAAGACGCTGCGCCAGTTGTTCGGCGGCGCATCCGCCCAGACGTAGAGCTCAGGCCGCTCGCGGAACCACGGATGGCGGTCGGACGTGTGGTTCGGAACGAGGTCGAGCAGGACGCGGATTCCACGCCGGCCCGCTTCCGCGACGAGCTCGTCGACATCGTCGAGCGTGCCGAGCTCGGGGTGGACGCCGAGGTAGTCGCTCACGTCGTAGCCCCAGTCCTCGTTCGGCGAGGGATGGATCGGGCTCAGCCAGATCCCGTCGATACCGAGCCATTCGAGATGGTCGAGACGATCGATGACGCCGCACAGGTCACCGATCCCGTCGCCGTTCGAGTCGGCGAAGGAGCGCGGATAGATCTGGTAGAGGACGCCCTCGCGCCACCACCGCCGTTCAGCCATGCGCGGCCGCCGCACGCTTCCAGCGCTCGTCGTCGCGGCGGATCAGATCGGGGTCGACCCCGCGCTCCTCGGCGAGATCGAGCGTGAGGAGCTGGAAGCGGACGATGTCGACGACCGGGTGCTCGGTCGACACGAGCAGGACGTCGCAGCCGATCTCCTCGAGCGCGGCGACCGCCTGCCGCGCGCGCTCGGCGGCGCGGCCCTCGCCCTCGAGGACGAAGCAGCGGACGGTCGCGTCGACCGCGGCGAGAGGCCCGTGGAGGAGCTGCTCGGTCTCCCACGCCTCCGCTGCGACGAAGACTCCTTCGCGCAGCTTCAGGGCAGCCTCCTGAGCGGTCGGCCAGCCGGCGCCGGCGCCGGCGATGACGAAGCGCTCGTGCGCGGTGACCGGAAACCGCTCTCCGGCCAGCACCTCGGCGACGCGAGCGGGCAGCGCCGAGACGTCCTCCCCGTGAAGAGCCGCGATCGTGGCGACCGCGCAGGTGTAGCTCGCCGTGTGGCACCAGCTCTGCTCGATCGCGGGCGTGCAGACGACGACCTCGTCGCAGAGCTCGGCGATCGGTCCTTCGGCCCTCCCGGTCACGAGCCATTTCGGGCCGGAGAAGGCCTGCGCCGCTTCGAGCGTCAGCCTCGTCTCGCCCTCGTGGCTGACGAGCACCATCGCTTCGGCCTCCGGCGGTCGCAGGACGGCCTCGAGCGCCTGCACCGACAAGCCAGCGGTCTGCGCCGCGTGAAAGGAAGTACCGCAACCCACGTGGACGACCCGACCGGCCGGAAGACGTCGCTCGACGGGAACCTGCGCGAGCCAATCCGGCTGTGCCGCAACCGCCTCTCGCATCCTCTCGCCGGCCACGGATGCCTCTATAGCATGGCCGTCGATGGGCGTCTTCGAGAGGCATTCGCTGTCGAACGGCCTGCGCGTCCTCACCGCGCCGATGCCGCAGGCGCAGTCGGTCTCGTGCATCGTGATGCTCGCCGCGGGCTCGCGCTACGAGACCCGCGAGACGAATGGGATCGCCCACTTCGCCGAGCACATGTTCTTCAAGGGAACCGAGCAGCGGCCGACCGCGCGCGACATCGCGGGCGAGATCGACGCGATCGGCGGCGAGTTCAACGCCTTCACCGGCAAGGAGTACACGGGCTACTACGTGCGCTGCGCGGCCGAGACCCGCGACACGGCGCTCGACGTGCTCGTCGACATGCTCCGCCGCTCGACCTTCGACCCCGACGAGATCGAGCGCGAGAAGGGCGTGATCGTCGAGGAGATGAACATGTACTTCGACACGCCGCGCGACTTCATCGGCGGCGTGTACGACTCGCTCCTCTATGGCGACCAGCCGCTTGGCTGGGACATCATCGGCCGCAAGGAGACGGTGCGCGAAGCGACGCGCCAGACGTTCCTCGACTACGTCGACTCCTGGTACCGGCCCGACCGGATCGTCGTCGGGATCGGCGGCCGGATCGGGGACGGGCTGGAGGCGAAGCTCGAGGACTTGCTCGGCAGCCTGGAGCCGCGCGAGACAGGCTCGCCGGCGCCGTTCGCGCTCCCGACGAACGGCTCACGCGTGCGAGTCCACTCCAAGGAGTCCGATCAGGCGCATCTCGTGCTCGGCGTCCGCAGCCGCCCGCTCGCCGATCCCGACCGCTATGTGCTCCAGCTCCTCTCGACGGTGCTCGGCGGCGGCATGTCCTCGCGGCTCTTCACCGAGGTGCGCGAGCGGCGCGGGCTCGCCTACTACGTCTTCGGCACCAACCACGCCTATACGGACACCGGCTCGCTCTACGCGCAGTCCGGGGTCGACATCAACCGGATCGACGACGCGGTGACCACGATCGTGGAGCAGTTCCGGCTGCTCGCCTCGGAGCCGGTGCCGGCCGACGAGCTCGAGAAGGCCCGCAACTTCTCGAAGGGCCGCTTCGTGCTCCAGCTCGAGAGCCCGCACGGGAAGGTGATGTTCGGGCTCCGCCGCGAGGTGCTCGAGGGTCGGGCGGAGGAGCCGCAGGCCGTGCTCGATGCGCTCGACGCCGTCACCGCGGAAGACATCCAGCGCGTCGCGCAGGAGATCCTCGACTCCGGCTTCCATCTCGCCGTGATCGGCCCGTTCGACGACACGGAGCGGTTCGAGAAGCTGCTGGGATGAAGCGCGTGCTTGCGGCTGTGGCGGGCGCTGCTGACGCTTCTCGTCCGGAATCGATCGGCATCCGCCTGCGCCATCCGTGGCGGCGTCATCCTGGAGATCGGTCGCGGAGCCCGCGGTCCAGTCCTGATCGAACATGTCTCAGGTGGTGGCTTCGGGCCGGCGGGACGGCGCGTGCGACTGCCGCCAGGCGGAGAAGCCTACGCCGGGGTGCTCCTCCGCGAGGACTGCTCGAGCCCGAGCGTTCCTTCGACATCGATCCCGCTTCGTGTTCGAGCCGGCAACGAGCGAAGCGCCCCGACGCTCGTCGGCACCTGCGCGAGCGGCACTGTGATCCAGATCGGCTCCTGGCAACGCGCCTCTCGCTAGACCCGCTCGAAGCGGACTATCGCAGCACGCCGAGAAACCCGAGGAGCGGTTTAGCCTCGGCTGCGACCGCGCGCCGGCCGGGGCGGTCGACGTGGCGGATGAACGTCGATCGCTACCGGCCGGTCGTCGAGAAGTGCTGGTAGTCGCCGAAGGAGGCACCCCACTTCCAGCCGACCGACGCGAACGCGCGCACGAGCACGCCACCTTCGAGCGCCATCCCGCTCCGGTAGCGACTCCGGTCGAGATACGCCCGGCCGGCCGGCGGCGAGACGCGCGATCCCTGGACGTAGGGGTTCTCGACCGGGTTGACGTCGATCGCCTCCCCGTAGGCGTGCAGCGACCAGCGCGAGGTGCCGCCCACGAAGCGGCAGTTGAAGCCGGAGGTGTTGTCGGCCTCCATCGAGGCGTCGTCGCTGCCGCCGTAGACCGAGACAGGTCGCAGCCGCCGGATCGGGAAGCGCGCGCTCCAGAGGATCCGGAAGACGGCGAGCACGTCGGGCGCGACACGGCCCGCGACGACGATGCGGCCGACGTGCGGCCGACGATCGAAGCCCCAGTAGGAGACGCGAACGGTGCGCAAGCGCGCGGGTCCGACAGGACAGCGGGCACGGTAGGAATGACGTAGATCGCCCCAACGAACGGGCTCGATCGAGCCGACGGGCGGCGAGGCCGCTTGTGTTTCAGAAACACAAAGTCCGAGCGCGAGCGCGAGCAGGGCGGCGATCCGCACGGACGAAGCGTACTCTGGCTCGGTGCTCGTCTCCTTCCTTGCCGCCGCCGCACTCGTCGCCTGTCTGTTACTTGGCCGGCCCGTCACAGGCCGATCGCCCGCAGGACGTCCCAGCCCAGCCTCCGCGCCTCCACGATCTCGAGAGTGGGCCGGTAGGCCGCGACGACCACGATCACGGGCCCACGGCGACCGTAGACGATCGCAGCGGTGAGCCGCGTGTCGGTGAGCCAGCCGTTCTTCTCGGCCACCCGCGTCACGCCGAGCCACGGGCGGAGCAGGCCGACATTGTCGCTCGCGCGCTGGGAGGAAAGCAGGATGCGGACGCCCGCCTGGGCCTGCGACCGCGTGAGCCCGAGGAGACGGAGCGCCCGCCGGTCGCCGTAAGCGCCGGCGTGGAGGCGGTAGAGCGCGCGGCCGAGATCGCTGGCGGTCGTCACTCGCGTGTGGTTTCCAGGCGGGGGCGAGCCGACAGCGGTGGTGGCGCGATACGGGCCGGGATACGTGCTCGACGTCATCCCGAGCCGGCGTAGGCCGGCGCTCACGGCGTCGGAGCCGAGATGCGCCAGGATCCGGTTCGCGGCGAGGTTCGACGACCAGGCGCCGAGCTGGCGTGCGTCGTACCACCAGCGACCGGCCTCGGGAACCGGTGAGGTTCGGAGAGCGGCCGCGAGTACGCCGAGCTTGACGGTGGACGCCGCCGGAAAGCGAAGATCCTCGTTCCAGCCGGCGAAGCGTCCCGTACGCAGTTCGTGTGTCCAGATCGCCGTCCAGCCGTCGAATCGTTCCGCCACGGCCGCGAGCCGGCCGTCGAGCGCGGCATCGGAGGCGCGCAGGGCAACCCCGCTCGGCGCGAGCGGAAGCGGTGCGTAGCGACCGGCGCCGCGCGAGCCGTCGGGCCGGTCGAGCGCCTCCGCCCGGGCGACGACGGTCCGGCCACGCCGGAGCAACTCGGCGCGGAGCGGGCGCAGCCCCGCCCTCACGCTTCCAGCCGCCAGCACTGCCTCGACGAGGTTCCGACCGGCGTCGTACCGCGACTGCGCCCCGTCGGGCGTGGCGGCGTAGTCACGGGTCGAGGCCGGCAGATAGCGATCGCGCGCGCGCAGCAACTCGGCGTCTCCGGCCACGCCAGGCGAGACGAGCACGAGCGCCGTGAGGACGGTGGCGAAGACGCGGAGCACGTCCACAGGATGCCGACTCGGAGTCCCAGACCCCTCGCTAGAGCGTCTTGAAGAAGAAGGTCGTGTCACAGGGTCGCCCGTCCGGGTAAAGGGCATAGCCGGGGACCACGCCGACCGTGTTCCAGCCCATTCGCTCGTAGAGGCGCGCGGCGGTGTCACCGGTCACCGCATCGAGGACGAGCAGCGTCTTGCCCTCCGCTCGCGCCTCCGCCTCGGCACGCTCCATCAGCAGTTTGGCGATCCCGCGTCCACGCGCCGAGCGCTGAACGAGGAGCTTCGCGATCTCGGCTCGATGCGGCTGGTTCGGCGGCAGCACCAGGATCACCTGCACCGTACCGACGAGGCGGCCGTCCGCGAAGGCGGCCAGAAGCAGTCGATTGCCCTCCTCGACCTCGGCGGCGAACCCCTCGAACGCGCGGCGCGCGTCCTCGTGCGAGAACGGCGCCATGTAGCTGACCGACGCGCCTCCGTCGACGCAGTCGTGGAGGACGGCCGCGAAGCCGTCGAGCTGCTCGTGCAGCTCGGCCCCATCAAGACGGCGAATCTCGATCTGGTCGGCCATGCCGAGTGTCAGTCTCACCCTGTCGGCAACGCCCCGCAAGCCCACACCGAGCCGTTATCACTCGCCCGCTTGCTTCTGGTTCGGTCCCCGGCGTAGGTTGTCCACGTGAGCTTCACGGTCGCCGCTGACGCGTAGGACCGGTTCATGGGTCGCTACTCCGTTCTGCTGGCGCCGTAGCTTGCTGCTCTGGCAGATGTGGCCGCTAGTCAGCGCGTGCACGATGTGGGGTGCGGGCCGGGCAAACTCACGACGATGCGCCATCCGGGCGTCGAGGTGCAGCGCGCGGCCGGAGCAGCTGCCGTTTCCGGACGAGGCGTTCGACGCAGCTCTGGCGCAACTCGTCGTCCACTCTATGGCAGACCCTATAGCCGCGCTTCGCGAGCTCGGCCGGTGACTCGCAGGCAGGGCGCCGTCAGGGCCTGCATCTGGGATCACGGCGGTGGACCGGGGCCGCTCAGCGTCTGCTGGGATGCGGCGCGCGAGCTCGATCCCGAGGTCGAGGACGAATCCAGGCTTGCGGGCGCGCGAGAGGGACACCTGGCGGAGCTGTTCGAGGCAGCCGGCCTCCAGGTGATCGAGGAAGCCCACCTCGAAGCGAGCCTCGAGCATCCGACCTTCGAGGATTGGTGGGAATCGTTCACGCTCGGCGTGCGTCGATGCCGTCCACACCCAGGAGCTACTCGTCGGTTTCGGCGAACGGGTTGACGACGAGAACGCCGCCGTAGCGCTGACCTGCGTTCAGGTCCTCCGTGTACAGCAGGTCGCAGCCGAGCGATGCGGCGCTCCGAGCGATCATCGCGTCCCAGAAGGAGATCCCGTCCCGCTCGTGGATCTCGATCGCCGCGAGGACATCGCCGCTGGCGGGAGCATGCGTCGTCCACTTGGCGTAGTCGGCGACCACGGTCGCCGCAGTCGTCGAGTCGAGCGGCGTCGCGATCCGGCGAGTCAGCGTGACGAAGAGCTCCTGCAGCACCTGGACGCTGACACATCCCTCCCGCGAGCGCCAGAGATCGCCAACCAGACCTCGGGCGCGGTCGAGCTTCGTCCCGGCCGACGCATCGTGGGCATAGACGAGGACGTTCGTGTCGACGAACGAGCGCGAACCCTCAGCGCTCATGGAGGTCGTCGCGGGTCCAGTCGATGCGGCCGTTCGTGCCGAGGTTCCAGCCGCGCTCTAGGTTCATCAAGCTGCGCTTACGTGCGCGCTCGTAGCCGGAGTCCCGATCGAGGATCTCGTCGAGGGTCTCGGTGAGCACCCGCGAGATCGAGGTTCCGCGCTCGGCGGCGAGCACCCGGAGCCGCTGGAGGGTGTCCACGGGAAGCGCAAGAGTGACGTTCCGTTTCACGTCAACAAGTGTAGCACGTTTTTACGTGATCCATGAGCCTAAAGGCTACGCAGCACTGCGAGCACGCGCGTCCAGGCGTGGGCGCGCAGCGCGGCGTCGGCCTCGCGTCTACCGCCGAGGACGCGCGCCGCCGTGTTCGGAAGACCGATGCCGACGAAGTCGCCGGCATAGAGGGCCGTGAGCGAGGTCGTCGCGAGACCCGCGGCCTTTCGGCGCTCGACGATCGCGGCGGCGTACGCGGCGGACGGCCAGACCTCGTCCGAGACGCCGGAGACGAGGAGCACGGGTCCGTCGATGCGCTCGACCGCAGTCTCTGCGGCCGGATTCCGTGGCCTGTGGCTGCCGAACTCGTCTCTCGCAGCCATCGGTAGCGGCCTCCCTCCGAGCGTCCAGGCCGCGTCGAGCCCGTTCGGCGAGCGGTTCACGACGGGCGAGAGCGAGCGTCGGGAAGCCACGGGAGGCGAACAGCTCCGTGGTTTCGCCGAACGGCGTCCCGCCCTCGCTGCCGCCGAGCTTGAGGACGGCCGGCCCCGCCGCGCCCGGGAGCGCCGAATAGCGCCCGGTGAGGCCATCCTTCGCCACCGTCAGGACCCGGGTCGTGAGGCCCGGCGCAACCGTTCGACGGGTTACCGTCGCCCGCGCGAGCACTCGACCGTCGCTGCGCGCCTCCAGCGACACTCGCTTCGGCACGAGCCCGGTGGTCGTCCCGCGCAGCGGTGTCAGCGCCGAGAGCAAGGTTCCGCCGTTCCGAAGCTCGGCCCGCCCGGTTGGGTCGGCTACGATCGTGCGGGCCGCTGCCCACGGCCTGCCGTCGGCCTCACGCGCGACCGCCCGGATCGTCACCCGTCCGCGAGCCGGAGCACCGGTGATCGTCAGCCGCAGCGGCTCGTCGAGCAGCCCCGAGCCCGGCGTTGCGTCGAGCCGTGGCGCCGGCGTCTCGGCTCCACCCGTGCACCCCAGCACGAGGCCGACGAGCGCGACGGCGAGGACACGCATCAGTCGTCCGAGGCGTCCGCCGAGGCGCGCTGCGAGATCTCGTTGACGACCGTCGGGTCGGCGAGCGTGGTCGTGTCGCCGAGCGGGCGGTTCTCGGCCACGTCGCGCAGGAGCCGCCGCATGATCTTGCCGCTCCGCGTCTTCGGCAGCTCCGGGGTGAAGACGATGTTCGCGGGCTTCGCGATCGCGCCGATCTTTCCAGCGACGTGGTTCCGTAGCTCGTCCAGCATCTCGAGCGAGCCGTCATCGCCGCCCTTCAGCGTCACGTAGGCTACGATCGCCTGCCCGGTGAGCGCGTCGTTGCGCCCGCACACCGCCGCTTCCGCAACGCGCGGGTGGTCGACGAGCGCCGATTCGACCTCGATCGTCGAGATCCGATGCCCGGACACGTTCATCACGTCGTCGACCCGGCCGAGCAGCCAGAAGTCGCCGTCCTCGTCGATCCGGGCGCCGTCTCCCGCGAAGTAGACGCCCGGATACTTCGACCAGTACGTCTCGCGGAAGCGCGCGTCATCGCCGAAGATCCCCCGCGTCATCGCCGGCCACGGCCGCTTCAGCACGAGATAGCCGCCGCCGCCCGGCCCCACCTCCTCGCCGGCCTCGTTGAAGACCCCGACGTCGACGCCCGGGAACGGCTTCGTCGCCGAGCCCGGCTTCGTCGTCGTCACTCCCGGTAGCGGGGTGATCAGCGCCATCCCCGTCTCGGTCTGCCACCAGGTGTCGACGACGGGGCAGCGGTCGCCGCCGACGTGCTCGCGATACCACATCCACGCCTCCGGATTGATCGGCTCGCCGACCGTGCCGAGCAGCCGCAACGAGGAGAGATCGTGCCCCTGGGCATACTCCGGCCCCCATTTCATGTGGGCGCGGATCGCAGTCGGGGCGGTATAGAGGATCGTGACGCCGTAGCGCTCCACGATCGACCACCAGCGATCCTTGTCCGGGAAGTCCGGCGTGCCCTCGTAGAGCACCGATGTCGCGCCGTTGCAGAGCGGCCCGTAGACGATGTAGCTGTGGCCGGTGATCCAGCCGATGTCGGCCGCGCACCAGAAGACGTCCGTCTCCGGCTTCAGGTCGAAGATGTAGCGGTGCGTGGCCGCGACGCCGACGAGGTAGCCGCCGGTTGTGTGCGCGATCCCCTTCGGCTTCGCGGTCGTGCCGGACGTGTACATCAGGAAGAGGAGATCCTCGGCGTCCATCGGCTCGGGCGGGCAGGAGGCCGGATCGTCGGGGAGGTCGAGCTCGTGCAACCAGGCGTCGCGCCCCTCCTGCATCCGCACCTCGTTTCCAGTCCGCCGAATGACGAGCGAGCGGCGAACCTTCGGCGCCGCGGCCATCGCCTCGTCCGCGGTGCGCTTCAGCGGCACCGTCGAGCCGCGTCGCCAGGCCTCGTCCTGCGTGACGAGCACCTCGCAGCCCATGTCGACCATCCGACCGGAGAGCGAGTCGGCCGAGAACCCGCCGAAGACGACGGTGTGCGGGGCGCCGAGCCGCGTGCAAGCGAGCATCGCGATCGCGAGCTCCGGAAGCATCCCCAGGTAGATCGCGACCGGCGTCCCCTTCTCGACGCCGAGCTCCTTGAGCGCGTTCGCGAAGCGGACGACCTCGCGCTGGAGCTCGGCGTAGGTGATCGTTCTCGTGTCACCGGGCTCGCCCTCCCAGTGATAGGCGACGCGCTCGCCGCGGCCCTCCTCGACGTGCCGGTCGACGCAGTTGTAGGACACGTTCAGCGTCCCGCCGAGGTACCACTTCGCGTAGGGCAGCTCCCACTCGTAGAGCTTCGTGAACGGCTCGATCCAGGAGACCCGCTCGCGCCCCTCGCTCTCCCAGAACTCCTCGAAGTCGCGCTCGTAGATCTCGGGCTGCGCATTCGCCTGCGCGGCGAACTCGAGCGGCGGCGGATAGCGCCTGTCTTCGACGAAGTGCGTCTCGATCGTCTGGTCGCTCACAGCTCGAGGTCGTACGGAAAGCTCGTCAGCACCTCGGCGCCTTCCTCGGTCACCAACACGAGATCCTCGAGGCGGACGCCGCCGAAGCCGTGTCGGTAGAGGCCCGGCTCGATCGCGATCACGTCGCCGGCGACGAGTGTGCCGCCGGTGCGGCCGATCCCCGGCTGCTCGTGCACCTCGAGCCCGACGCCGTGCCCGGTGCCGTGGTAGTAGCCGTCGCGAAGAACTTCGCCCGGCTCCTTGTGAAGCTGGGTCTTCTGGCCGTTTGCGTAAAAGAACTCGCAGACCTGCCGGTGGATCTCCTCGCCCTCGACACCCGGCCGGACCGCCGCGAGGGCGACGTCGAGCGCCTCCCGGGCCAGACGGTGGTACTCCCTGATCTCGTCGGATACCTCGCCTACCGCAACGGTGCGAGTGAAGTCCGTGTAGCAGCCGGTCTCGCGATCGCGCGGGTAGAGGTCGAAGAGGACGACGTCGCTCGCCGCGATCTGGCCCGAGCCGGGATCGTGGCCGACAGCGGTCTGGGCGCCGTGCGAGACGATGAACTCCTCGCCGAC
This sequence comes from Candidatus Gaiellasilicea maunaloa, assembly GCA_024330215.1. Classification (GTDB taxonomy): domain Bacteria; phylum Actinomycetota; class Thermoleophilia; order Gaiellales; family Gaiellaceae; genus Gaiellasilicea; species Gaiellasilicea maunaloa. The sequence goes on along the minus strand of JANDLU010000016.1, from coordinate 648 downwards.
CGCCCCGTGCTCACCGAACACCTGCTCGAGCTCGGCCCTGATCCGCTCGCACGTGAGCGGATCACCGCCGAGCGTGAGCGCGCCGTTCGAGGGTTCGGCGTCGTGCAGCAGCTCCAGCGCGCGCGTCATCCCTGCCTCGACGGCTCGGCTGGCGCGGCGAATTCCCTCGAGCTCGGTCGCGTTCTTGACCCGCCGCCGGTCGTCGAAGAAAGGCTGGTCGACGCGCAGCTCGATCCCGACGGTACGCAGCGCCTCCGCGTGGCCGAGCGGGAAGGTGAGCGGAACCACGGCGTCGCGGATGCCGAGCTTGTCGGCAGCGCTGACCCAGATCGCCGTCCAAAGCTCGTGCGAGGGCAGTCCGCGGGCGATGATCGCGTCGTAGTCGAACTCCTCGAGTGTGTGCACCTCGAGGTCGCCGCCGAGCTCCTCGACCCGGCTCAGCTCGAGCACGCTGACCGCGACGTGCCGAATTCCCGCGACCTCGGCGTAGAGGAAGGGGTCGCCGATCGAGAGCGGCACCTCGTGGCGCAGCTCCGGGGAGCGCATCGAGTCGCCGATGATCAGGACGTCGGGCATCGGCCGCGATCCTAACGGCTAGTGCAGCGTTTCTGAAGTGCCTTGTTGTTTGACTGCTTTGGCGAGGATCTG
>JANDLU010000150.1 GCA_024330215.1 Candidatus Gaiellasilicea maunaloa | reverse complement strand
CTCCCCGTCTCAGACACCGTGTCTGGCACCGTCTCTGGCACCGTGTCTGACACCGGTTGTCTGGAAGAGGCGGGATTCCGCAACAATTCAGACACGAAAGTGGAGAGAAAGTGTTGCGCCGACTGTTCGACGTTTCTACAGGCGCTACCGTCGAGAAATGCCTCGTCGACCGCGTTCCTTCGCTCCCGGTTCGGCCACTCATCTCACCGTTCGAGGAGTCGACGATGAGCGGATCTTCCTCGTCGATCTCGACTACCACTGTTATCTGGCCATCCTCCGCAAGGTAACTGCGCGCGTAGATTGGACGATCGCGTCCTGGTGTCTGATGCCGACGCACGTCCACCTCGTCGCGGTCCTCGGCCAAGACGTTCGCGTTCCGTGGGCCATGCAGACGCTGAACAGCGTCTACGCGCGCGAGTTCAACCGTTGGCACCACCGGCACGGTCACGTCTTCGGTGAGCGATACTGCGATCGGGAGATCGCAACCGAGCTCCACCTCGCGGCTGCGAGCGATTATGTGCTCCGCAATCCCGTGACGGCCGGGATCGTCGGGAGAGTCGAGGAGTGGCTGTGGTCAGGCGATTGGCGACTCGAACCGCGGAGAATCGACGCGAAGCCGGCACACTCTCGTGACGTTCTCGTCCGCCCGCGCGGCTAGCCTCGAACGATGGCGAAGGCGGCAGTCCAGTTTGCGTGCACCGAGTGCGGCTACTCGGCCGGACGCTGGTTCGGCAAGTGTCCTGGCTGCAATGCGTTCGGCTCTCTGATCGAGGAGGCAACCGCTGCCTCGGCTCCGCGCGCGGCGGCCAAGCCGTTGCTCAAGCTCGTCGACGTCTCGGCGGTCGAGGCGGAGCGGATCTCGACAGGCGTCCCGGAGCTCGATCGCGTGCTCGGTGGCGGGCTCGTTCCGGCGAGCCTCGTGCTCGTCGGCGGCGAGCCCGGAGTCGGCAAGTCGACGCTGGTACTCATGGCGCTTCGTACCATGAGTACTAGAAGGCGTGTGCTCCTGATCACCGGCGAGGAATCCGTTGCGCAGGTAAGCCTTCGATCCGAGCGCCTTGGAGGCGGCGCCGGCATCGAGATCCTGACCGAGACCGAGCTCGACGCCGTGTGCGCCACCATCGAGCAGGAACTCCCGGATGTTTGTGTGATCGATTCCGTGCAGACGCTCTACTCGAAGGACTTGGGCTCGGCGCCCGGCTCCGTCGGCCAGGTGCGCGAGGCTGCGGGACGGCTACTCCGGGTCGCTAAGGAGTTCGGCGTCGCCACGATCCTCGTCGGCCACGTCACGAAGGACGGCGCGGTCGCAGGCCCGCGGGTGCTCGAGCATCTCGTCGACTGCGTGCTCCAGTTCGAGGGCGACCGCTACCACGCGCACAGGATCCTGCGGGCGGTGAAGAATCGGTTCGGCTCGACGAACGAGATCGGGGTCTTCGAGATGACGGGTCAGGGACTCGTGGGTGTCCCCGACCCCTCCGAGCTCTTCGGCCGCACGGAGGCCGGCGAGGTCGGAGCGGCGGTCGTCTGTGCGCTCGAGGGGACCCGCCCGCTCCTGCTCGAGATCCAGTCGCTCGTGGCGCCGACCGATCTCGCGATGCCGCGCCGCGTCGGCACGGGCGTCGATCCGAAGCGGCTCGCGATGATCGTCGCGGTCTGCTCGCGCCACGCGGGGCTCGCGCTCGGCTCGGCGGACGTCTTCGTCAACGTCGCAGGCGGGATGCGGATCGACGAGCCGGGCGCCGATCTCGCGATCGCCCTCGCGATCGCTTCTGCGGCTCGCGGCGTCCCGGTGCGCGAGGGGTGGGTATCTTTCGGCGAGATCGGACTCACCGGGCGCCTGCGCGCGGCCGCCCAGTCCGAACGCCGGTTGGAGGAGTGCGCCAAGCTCGGCGTGGTCGCCGCCGTCGCACCGACGGGTACCCGCAGCCGGAGCGCGATCGTCGTCCGTGAGGTGGAGACTCTGCGCGAGGCCCTACGCTCGGCGCTCGAGCCCGTGAGCGAAGAAAATCCCCGCAAATAACGCAAATCCGCTCAAAAAGAGGGGTTTTCCAGGGATTTCTGCTATGGTTGACTGTGCACGCCGGCGGAGATCCTGACCGCCGGCTTCTTCACTGTTACGGCCATTTTCACGAAGGGGAGGCTGGCTTGTTCGACGTCGGCGACAAGGTGGTGTATCCGCACCACGGGGCAGGCACGGTCATCAAGAAGGAAAAGCGCGAGATCCTGGGGCAGACGCGCGAGTACCTGACGATCCAGATCCTGCACAACGATATGACCGTGAACGTTCCCACCGAGAGCGCCGAGAAGGTCGGCCTGCGCGGGGTGATCGAGGAGGACCTCGTCACGACCGTGGTCAAGGCACTCACCGCGGGCGAGTCGGAGATGCCGAAGAACTGGAACCGTCGCTTCAAGCACAATCGCGACAAGATGAAGACGGGCGACATCTTCGAGCTCGCAGAGGTCGTCAAGAACCTCTCGCTCCGCGACCACGAGAAGGGTCTCTCGACCGGGGAGAAGCAGATGTTCGTGAAGGCGAAGAAGATCCTCGCCTCCGAGCTGATGTACGCCAAGGGCGTCGACGAGGACGAGGCGGCCGAGTGGCTCGACGGGGTGCTCGCGGGCGTCGGCGAGAAGCCAGCCCCGAAGAAGAAGTCGAAGGCGAAGACGGCGGCCGCGACGGCCGCGTAGCCACAATCGCCTAGCCACAATCGCACGGCGATTCTGGCTAGAAGAACACAGCCGGCGTTGAAACCTTTGGGAGCTTCTTCTAACCCCCCCTCCGCAGGAGGGGGGGTATGGGCGCTCCTCGTCGCCGCCGGCACAGGCGCGCGGCTCGAGGAGGAGCGGCCCAAGGCGTTCGTCCGGCTCGGCGAGCGGCCGCTCCTCGCCGAGTCGCTGCGCCGGCTCGAGGACTCGGACTGGATCGACGCGATCGTGATCGCGGCGCCTCCCGGGTGGGAGGAGCCGGCGATCCTGCTCGCCGAGGAGCTCAGCGCGACCAAGGTCGTCGCCGTCGTGACGGGTGGCGCGAACCGCGCCGAGTCGGTTCGGACGGCTCTCGGCGAAGTACCGGAGGACGCCGTCGTCGCGCTCGTGCACGACGCGGCACGCCCGTTGCTCACCGAGGAGCTGATCGAACGCGTACTCGCGCCGCTCGCGGAGGGCTGGGACGGCGTCGTCCCCGGCCTCGCCCTCTCCGACACCGTCAAGCGGGTTCGGGACAATGCGATCGTCGAGACCGTCGACCGGACAGGCCTCTACGCCGTGCAAACGCCGCAGGCCTTTCTCGCGCCCGTCCTGCGCCGTGCCTACAACGGTGATCTCACGGCCGCGACCGACTGCGCCATGCTCGTCGAGGTAGCCGGCGGACGCGTCACGGTCGTCGAGGGCGACCCGCGGCTCGTCAAGGTGACGACGAAGGCCGACCTCGAGCTCGTCGCCTCGTGGCTGTAAGGACCGTCTTCTTCGATGTCGGCGAGACGCTCGTCGACGAGACGCGCGCGTGGGGTGCCGCGGCAGACGCAGCCGGCATACCCCGTCTGACCTTTTTCGGTGTGCTCGGCGGACTCGCCGCACGTGGCGAGCAGCACCGGCGCGTGTACGAGATCCTCGGCGTCCCTCCGGGATCGAGCCCCGATTACGTGTCGGATGACTTCTATCCGGACGCCTTTCCCTGTCTCGTCGAGCTGCGCCGCCGCGGCTTTCGCCTCGGGATCGCCGGAAACCAGCCCGGGGCGGCCGAGAGCTTCCTGCGCGAGGCCGGCCTCGATGTCGACTGGATTGGCTCTTCGGCGAGCTGGGGCGTCGAGAAGCCCTCGCCCGAGTTCTTCGCGCGCATCCTGTCGACGGCCGGATGCGACGCGGCCGAGCTCGCCTATGTCGGCGACCGAGTCGACAACGACGTCGTCCCCGCCGCCGATGCAGGCTTCGTCGCCGTGTTCCTACGCCGTGGCCCATGGGGCTTCCTTCAGGCCGAGTGGCCCGAGGTGTCGAGGGCGCACGTCAGCCTTGACTCGCTCGTCGACCTCCCACAGGCTCTCGCGGATGTCTGAGCTACGGATCGGCCTCGGCGTCGACGCGCATGCGTTCGCAGCGGGCGTCCCACTCGTGCTCGGCGGCGTCGCGATCGACCATCCGACCGGCCTGGCCGGGCACTCGGACGGGGACGTGATCGCCCACGCGCTCACCGACGCGCTGCTCGGCGCCGCCGGCCTCGCGGACATCGGGGCGCTCTTTCCCTCCTCCGACGAGCGCTGGCGCGGCGCCGATTCCGTCGACCTGCTCCGCGACGCGTACGCCGAGGTGCGCGCAGCCGGTTACGCGCTCGTCAACGCCGACTGCGTCCTGATCGGCGAGGAGCCGACCATCGCACCCCACCGGGGCGAGATGCGGAGGCGCCTCTCAGAAGCCCTCCAAGTCGCGCCCCATCTCGTCAACGTTCGTGCCACGACCACCGACAGGCTCGGCTTCACGGGTCGGGGCGAAGGACTCGCGGCGGAGGCGGTCGCACTGCTGGAGCGGTCGTGAACCTCGTCCGCTACGCCGACCGGCCCGACTTCTGGCGATCCGGTACGAGACGCTCTCGCGGCCCACGTCTCCGGAGTACCTCTTCCACAGCGAGCCCGGCGACCAACGTCACTTCACGCCGGCAGCGTGAAGCTCACCCGGGCGCCGCCGCCGGGGCGGTTCTCCGCCCAGATCCGGCCACCGTGCGCCTCGACGAGCCCGCGGGCGATTGCGAGCCCGAGCCCCGCGCCGCGGGCCGAGCGGGCCGGATCGCCGCGCCAGAAGCGTTCGAACATCCGTCGGAGCGACTCGGCCGTCAGGCCTTCGCCGGTGTCTTCCACGACGACCGTGACGCCGCTCGCCTCAGACTCGACGAACACGGCGACGGAACCGTCCGACGGCGTATGTCGAAGCGCGTTAGCGAGGAGGTTGAAGAGAACCCGCTCGACCTTCTCAGGAGCGCAACGGGCCGTGACGGAATCGTCGACCCGCGCTTCCAGGCTCACGTGCCGCGCCCGCGCCTCGGCCTCGAGTCCGCGGAGGCAGCCGTTCACGAGGCCTGCGAGCTGGGCCTCACGTAGCTCGAGCGTCAGCGCGCCGCTGTCGATCCGCACGAGCTCGAAGAGATCCTCGACGAGTGTCGTCAGCGCGCGCACCTGATCGCGCAGGGCGGGCAAGTAGTCGTCCGGCTCGGCAAGCCCGTCTTCGATCGCCTCGAGCATCGCCTGCATGTTCGCGAGCGGCGTGCGCAGGTCGTGACTCGCCCAGGCGACGAGCTCCCGGCGTGCGTCGAAAAGCCGCTCGATATTGCCGGCCATCTCGTTGAAGGAT
>JANDLU010000149.1 GCA_024330215.1 Candidatus Gaiellasilicea maunaloa | reverse complement strand
GATCGGACTTCGCCGCCCAGACAACAACGCCTTCCAAGCGGGATAGGCTCTAAGCCACCGCCGCTGAAGTCAAGCCGCACCGAGAAGTCATCACCGGCGCCGAGTTCCATCGGGTCGGTTGTGAACTTGACCGTCGTGGCTGTCCCCGTCCGCTCGACGTCGAAACCCGAGATCCCCGCCCACTCATCGAGCCCCGTCAGCCGAAAGTCGATCCGATCGAACGCGAGTTCCTCGAAGGTCTCGAACCAGGCGCCGATGACCGCGTATCGGACATCGAACTCGACTTCGAGTCCGCCCGGATGATGGCTTGCCGAACGTGTCTGAACGGCGCGTGCGAGCGTAATCGCCTTGCCGTTGATCGTCTCGCCGAAGATCAACGCGATTTCGTCGGGCGAAGGCGGCTCGGGAAAGTCGTCGTAGTCGGCGTGCAGCGCAAGAAGGCCGCCGCGTTCAGGGGAGAATGTGAAGACCCCCGGCCATGACCGGTCGCGAGACTCAACCCACCACTTGCCCCGATACTCACGATTGGCCTGCACGGCAGGGAATGGTGCCGATTCAGGACGACGCTGACTTGTTCTCGTCAGCTGCGGCGGCGAGACGCTCCGGCTGGCTGTGGCTCGAGCGCGAGCACGACTCGGCCGCGGCCGAACTCGTGTGCGAGTTTGAGCGTTCGATCGAGCACGCGCACAATCGGGATGCGGCGTCCGACGCTGCCGAAACGGGCTCGCTCGAGACGGCGCTCTAGCAGCGGCCACAGCTCGTCCGCGAGATCGAGCTTCGACGCCCGGAACAGCAGGTTGCCAAGGTTGCCGCCCTTCGCCCGAAAGGTTGCGACGCGACTGACCAACTGCTCGAGCGACGGCTTGTTTGGCCTAGGGTCGAGCCGATCGATCGCGCGCGCGATTTGTCCGTCTGTGAAGTGCGCGAACTCGAAGCTCTCACCTGCTCGGTTCCAGGTGACTACATCCACCAATAGATCGAGCTGCTCACGGATCACCGGTGCGATGGACGCATCTCGACGAAGCTCGCGCGGGAGCGTCTCCATCAGCCGGTCCACCCATACTTGCCGCCGCGCCTCGCGCTGCTCTTTCGTCGCGGCTAATCCTTCCGCGTCGAGGACGATGAGGATCCGGGTCGGATGGCGCAAGAGCTCGACGTACCGATCGGTCTGCCGCTCGCCCAAACGCGGCGCCAGGTAGGCGACGAGCGGTGCAAGGTCGCGGCCAACGCCTCCAGCGTCCTGAACCGCGATGAAGTCCTCGTCAGTCCGAATCCCGAACACCTGCATTACACGTGGAAAGAGAAGAAGCTCAGTGGCGCCTTCGACCACGACTACTACGCGGGGATGGGGCGAGAGCCCGAAGTCAGTGAGCGCGGCATCGAGTGATCGCCTCGGCTTCAGGCGGAAGTGCGAGTTCCCTCGGTAGTCCGGATGCGATGGCAGTGCCGTTGCGCGCCGGGCTTCAACCAGGTCATCGTGGTAGCGCAGCGTTACCTCGGCCGCGACGCGCAGGTCCACGGCTGAGCGTGCTCTCCCTTTCAGCCGCGACCACCGCTCCGGGTTCGCGTGCGGGAGGAACTCTGCCCAGTCGCCCAGCGGGTCGATGTTGTCTGCGAGACGCAGGAGTTCCACGCCGGCGTCCGCGATCCATTTCGAGTTGACGCCGAGCCATCGGAGTGGTCGGCCCAGCGGCTGGTCACGCCGCCAGGCGTAGTAGCGCTCGAACTCCGTGTTCCAATCGCGAGCGCGGGAGTCGGAATCGAGCCGCAGCGTTCCGACGACCTGCGAGTAGAGCGGCTCGAGCGCGAGCACGGCGATTGTGAGCTCGCGAAGACGCCTCGCCTGCTCGATCCATCCGCGCCTCCAGATCGGGTGGACCGTCAGCTTCGGCGTGAAGCGGGCGTGCTGCTGTCGTAGCTGAAGCCACCTCAGGGACTCCTCGATCAGCCGCGCGTGGATGAGCTGGTGCGCTGAGTAGAGGTAGACGCTGGATTCGTAGGTGGTGTCGTCGAGCGTGCGAGTCAGGTGATGGCGGGAGATGAACCGCTCCTCTGCCGGGTCGAACAGCCGGCCGTCCCTGAGCGCCTCGTTGAGATCCCACCGCGATGTCGGCTGCCAGTGCGCCAGAGACCACGCCTCGCGCGGATTTCGGCGGTACTCACTCGCGATCTCGCGCGTGTCGCGGCGGAGCCGCAAGAGAGGAACGACCAGGCGCAGTTGATGGAGCGCCTCCAGGCGATCTCGTCCCAACAGCACGCCCCGGTCGCGTAGCTCACTCAGGAACTTGTCCGGCATCAGCAGCCGGTTCAAGGCGAAGGAGTACGGGAGCTGGGCTAGTTCGACAGTGGAGCGCATGCAACCTCTAATCGTGACGCCCACCCCGCCACGATCTACGCCGTGAGCGCGATGCGCTCGCCGGCCGCGACCCACGCGGGCCGCTCGTCCTCGAAGCCGATCACCGGCGTCTCGCCGGTTGCGGCCCAGTGGACCGTCATCCCGGTCTCGAGCACCCACTCGACAAGGCCGATGAGCGACTCGCTCGTCAGGAGCTCGGTGAGCATCTGCTCGCGCACGTAGGCGGGAATGTGCAGGCCGAGGTATCCGCGGGTCGCATAGATGAAGTGCTGCCGCGCCGCGGGGCCGGTCGCGAACTCGACCGTGATCCCGTGCTTGCGAAACTCGAGCGCGAGCAGCTCCGTGTTCAGGTGGACGCGAAGGTCGATCGCGCCCATGAGCATGTCCACCACGTCGTCCGCGGGCAGCGGGAAGATCGACACGGGCGCGATCTCCGCGACCGGGTCCCCGCGGTCGTGGATCCGGGACGCGCCGGCGATGCTCGCCAGGATCAGGCGGTCGCCGTTGAGCCAGCCGACTTTGTGGTCTGCCTCGCGCAGGATCTCGCCGACGCGCTCTTCGCGCCCGCCGAAATGCCGGTAATCAATCGCCTGCACGAAGCGGCAGTCGATCTTCGCCTCCGCGTAGCCCGTCGCTCGGGCATCCGCTAGCAGCGGAACGAGATGAGCAAGGTGCGTGTCGAACGGGGCGGGGATGAGCAAGCGGCCGTCGTGGATCCGCTTGACCGCGTCGGCGATCGCCTGCTTCTGCCGCACGGCCTGCGACCGGCCCGCCTTCACCTCCTCGAGGTACGGGAACCGGCGGCCGTCGATCTCGATGACGGCGGTGATGTCGCCGTGGCGAAGGCAGTAGGTGGAGTCGTTATGGATGACAACGGTGTCGAGCGCGTGCTCGAGCCGGTCCATCGCCCGCATCTCCGCGTCGAACCCTTCCGGCGGCGCGTGCTTCGCCACCGCCTCACGCGCGGCCAAGAGCGCGAGCGCAGTGCGGTCGTGGTCGAACATGCGCCAGACGAGCCCGTCCGCGATGGTGCGGACCACGTGCCGGAATGCGTTGACGACCACGTGCATGTGGTCGAGCCGGCGGAGCATGTCCTGCGCGTCCCCGAGCTCGCGCTTCACTTCCGGCGTTTTCGGTTCGACCAGCTTCAGCGCGTCGAGGCGCTCGAGAGCCGCCGAGCCGCGCTCGTCATCGATTTCGGTCGCGACCTTCTCGACCGCGCCGAGCTCTGCGATCAGGTCGAGCTGCAACTCGCGGACGTCCCGGCGCGTGTGCGCGCGCTGCAGTCGCTCGACCATCGCGAGGAGCGACGGGCGCCGGGATTGGAAGTACCGGTGGTTGAGGATCGCGAGCTCGCGCGTGAGTTGCTTCTTAGCGGGGATGCCGCGGATGTGCACGTACGAAATCGTACGGGCGCGGTCGGCGCGTTCCGCCGACAGTAGGCCGCTCGCCGAAGAGGCGGCTATCCCCGTGGTCCCTGTCTTGGCTCCGACATGAAGTCCGCCTCGATCGCTCGGACGGTGTTCTTGAGTCCCGAGTCCGCCAGGCCAGTGAGAAACTCGCGCTTGTCGAGGGGTGGCTTCTTCAGATTGCCGTGCTGCTCCCGGAGCACCTCAAGGAGCGCTGGCTGGTTGATTGCAAGGAGCCCGGTGATGAAGTCGTCCGGTGTCTCGGCGAGCAGTTCAAACGGTTCCAACACGCGACGTGGGAAGTGCTTGATATTCGCAGTGACGATCGTTTGCGCCTTTGCGTGGATTGCCGCTGCGATTGCGTGGGCGTCATCGGGATCTGGAAGTTTGAGCGCTTGGACCGTCGGCAGGTGAACCTCGTAGCCTTCGACGAGCGAGTCTCGGATTGCCTTGTTCATCTGATCGCGCCGGCGCTCGAGCACTGCCCGCTCGATGCCACGGTCTTCAATGAGATTGCGAATCCACTCTTCGTGGATCTCGTCCGTCCATCTCGCGTGCACGAAGCCCTTTAGCGCGACCCGCATCAGAAGATCCGCCAGCCGAACCGGGTAGAGCACGGAAGCGTCGTAGATGACTACGAAGGGGGCGAGGCCGATCACGGTCCGCAGCGTAGTAGCGGGCCCGGCGGGTCCGAGCCCACTACGACAGGGTTAGTAGATGCCGAGTTCCTGCGCTTCGTGGGCGAGCTCGTCGACGATCTTCTGGCGGGCGCCTTCATCGCGACGCTTGAACGCGATCAGGTCGCTGAGCCGGATGCGACGCCGGTTGCCGACTCGGCGCGAAGGAATCTTCTTCTCTTCGAGCAGCTTGACCACGTGTGGGCGCGACACGTTGAGCAGATTCGCCGCCTGCTGAGTGGTGACCTCCATCTGTGTCGGCAGCACCGTCACCGCGTTGCCGCGTGCCATCTCGTCCAGGATCGTGACGAGCAGGGCAACGGCTTGAGCGGGAACCTCGATGAGATGTCCCGGTTCCGCGGCGTGAGAGAGTGTCACCCGGCTCGCGGGTCGCGGCTTTGCCGGCAGGATCGCGTCGAGATCGCGGGCAGCGGTCGCCGCTGCCTCATGCTCAGTGGGCGCGAGCGTGGTGGGGTCGAGCGTTGCCGTTGTCACGAGTTCCTCCTTGGCAGACGAACACACCGTAGCACACTTATTCGAAATAGGCGAAACATTCGCAGTAATCGTAAAGATGTCTTGGGCCGCCAGGCCGCGTCGTCACGGAGGTGGGCGGTAGCGGCTCCATGAGCTTGCGCCCTCCACGCCTGCTCGAGCGACCCCACTCAAGCTGTTGAAGGACGGCCGCTTCATAGTCGGCCACGAGCGGTCGAAGGAGATCTGCAAGCCCGGTGCCTGGATCCCATTGCAGCGATCCGTCCACGCGCCTTCACGCATCGTTGTCTGTGAAGACAAGATTTCGTGGCCCACTCGTGGCCCGAACGTCGCTTGGACGTTTCGCTCAGCCATGCGGAGCGAAGTCGCCGCTGACGCACAAACGGCCTGCAAATGACCTTGTTCCGAGAGGTTCGTTGCCTGTCGTAGTCGCACCTGACTCGGCCTGTCACGCCGGAGGTCGCGGGTTCGAGTCCCGTCGCTCCCG
>JANDLU010000148.1 GCA_024330215.1 Candidatus Gaiellasilicea maunaloa | reverse complement strand
TCCAACCACTCCCCAAGGCCGCGTAGACGATCGGGGGTTGACAGAGGGTGTCTCACGACTTCACCAGCCGGCCGACGGCGGCCATCAGCTCGTCCATTCGTTTCGTGCTCTCGTTGACCGGGGCATTCGTCATCTCGTTCCCTTTCTTGTGGCTTCGGTGACCACGATGTCCTTCATCGGCGGGGCGTTGCCGACCTGCGGTCCGACGACCTCGAAGCCGAACCTCTTCGAGAGCGCGACCGCGGCCTCCAGGTCGTACTCCTGCTGCTGGGGCGGTTCGGCGGACTCTCCGGCGGGCACACCGCCTTCCTCGAACATGCGCTCACCGCCTCCGGGCGTGAAGATGATGAGCGCACGCGCGCTCTCGGACTCGACTTTGAAGGAATGCGGTACGCCCCGCGGCTGCCAGACCCAGGCGCCGGGACCGGCGACGAACTCGTTGTCTCCCACGCCGAAGCGGATCTGCCCCTCGAGCACATACATGACTTCGTCCTCGCGGGTATGGACATGGAGCGGCGGCCCGTACCCTCGTCGTAGAAGGTTCCCTCGAGAACACCGAGGGCACCGCCGGTGTCGTCGGCGCGGGCCTTGATCTCCATCAGGCTGCGCTGCCACCAATAGCTGTCCTGCCGAGCGTTTGACGTTGTGCTGCTCATGAACCTCTCCTTCCTGCCGCCGCGGCCAGGCCGCTTCGACGGCTACATGACTTGATGCGTGTCGGAATGACTTGATTCGTCCGGCCTGCGAACGCGGTGCCAATCGCCCCGGATCGCCAGAGGCTCACCGGACCTGCACCTGATAGGTCGCTGACCGAAGCGCCTTTCCGGACGAGTCGCCTCGGGTGAGGCCAAGACGGATCGTTGTTTTGCCCTTTCCGGCGGCGCGGAAGACGAGGACGACGCTCGAGCCGACGTCGGCCTCGGAGAGCTGCTTGAGGACGCGGGCATCGACGCGTCGGGCGACGCGCCAAACGGGCGGTCGACGGGTTCTGGCGGGGAAGCGCCACCGCGACGAGGGCACCGCGTGCCGTCTCGATACTGGTCACAGGCCCCTTGGGCAGCGGCCCGATCGGCGTGGAGTCGCCGGTGGCAGGCGATGCAGCGGTGACGCGGACGGCTGCGACAACGACAACCACAAGTAGAGGGGCGATGCGGGAGAGCGACATAGTCGTTCCTTTCTCTGTTTTCGGGCGGCGGAGCCGGGTGGGGCTCCGCCGCCCGAGCGAGTCGTCAGGCCGGGCCGACCGCTTCGGCCGGACGCTCGACGTTGACTTGGCGTGGGTTGGATGCCGTCAGGGGTCACCGCGAACTCGACCCGACCCGTTCGGCATTGGCCGGAACGGATCGCGGCGTAGAGGTTGCGACGGTCGGTTCCGCGTACAGGTCAGCGAAGCCTTGCCGCCAGCTCGGGTAGCGCAGGGTCCAGCCGAGCTCGCGCTTGGCCTTGGCGTTCGACGCGCCGCGCGACTCGGTGGCCATCACGACCTGCGCCTCGCCCGCGAAGAGCCGGGCGACCGGGCGCGGGAAACGCTGGGGCGACTTGGCCCCGACGATCCTCGCAAGCTCCGGCAGCCACTCGCGGGTGGGTGAGGGCTCGTCGTCGACGATGTTGTAAACGGCGGGGCCGTCGTGCTCGAGCCGCGAGCACGGTCGCTGCGGCGGCGTCGTCGAGGTGGATGAACGACCAGACGCCGGCCCCGTCGCCGACGACCGGGAACTTGCGCGCACGCACGGCCTGGACGAGCCCGTCGTCGGGGTCGCCGTAGAAGATGCCGTAACGGAGCGCAATCCCACCCGCACCGGGGACAGCCTCGTCGACATAGTTCATCGCGGCTACGCTCGCGCGCATCGCCGCGACCGGTCTCGGATCGAGTGGGTCGCCCTCGCTCTTGACCGGGCCGCCCTCGCGGGCGTAGCGGTGGTTCGCGTTGCTCTGGGCGACGAACTTGCCGACGCCCGCTTCGCGTGCTGCCGCGAGCAGATTGTCGGTGCCTTCGGTGCGGAGCCGGTTCGTCTGGGCGAAGGTGCGATCGAAATGCTTCAAATCGCTGATGCCAGTCAGCGCGGTCGCCTGATGGACGACCGCGTCGGGCTGGGCGGCGGCAAGCGCCTCGCGGACTGCGCGCGCGTCGAGCGCGTCCAGAACGACCGACTCGGCTCCGAGCCTGCGCAGCCGTTGCACCTTGTCGGGTGAGCGGGCGCTACCGATCACCTCGTGGCCGCGCTCGATCAGCTGGGGGACGAGCCGGCTGCCGATCGCACCGCTCGCTCCTACCACGAAGACTTTCACTCTTTCCTCCTGTTTCGTTGTCGTCGCGTCAGGAACGGGCGTTCGCACCGCTCTCTTGGCTTCCGATGCTGCGCTGTGCTCGCTTGCCTCGCATCGGCAAGCCCGCCGGTCCGGTCGCCGGTTGGCTCGCCTCGCAGGCCGAGGAGCGACGAGCGCGTTCCGGCCTATCGATCGGGCGCGAGTGGGGTCGGTCGGTAGCCGCCGCCGGTGTCCGCGTCACCGTCTCGTGGTAGCCGAGCGCCTTGCCGAGGGGAGCCCCGAGCGCGAGTGCTGCTCGCTGTAGTGCCGGCGGTGGAAATGGAAGGCGGACAGTGTCGAAGTGCGCCTGGGCGATCACGGCGAGCCGAAGCGGGTTCGGCAGCCCTTTGCGGTTGGTCTTGCCCCGGGCGGCGAGCGTGAACATCGTCTCGATCAGCGACTCGAACTGGAGGGCTGGCCGCACCTCGACGGTGAAACGAACGTCCTGGTCGCCGGCGTTCCAGAAGCGGTGCGCCGTGCCCGGATTCACGACGGCGATGTCTCCCGGGGTGGCGACGAGCTGCTCGTCGCCGCGGCGCAGGCCCAGCCTCCCTTCCAGCACCTCGAAGCGCTCGGTCTGATACGGGTGCACGTGTGCGGCGGCGACGAACCCGTGCGGGTGCACGATCACTTCGACGAAGACCTCCTCGCCATCGGTCTGCGCGGAGGTGCGGTGGAAGACCAGCGCCTCGCCGGTGATCGGGTTTTCGAGCCTTTCGCCTGGATGAATCATTTCGTCAGATCTCCTTTTCAACCGCTGCGTAGCGGTCTCGTTGCCCACGTTTGTGGGTTGGCCGCGCCTCCGGTCGCGGAGGTGGCCACTAGGTCTCCTCCGTGACCGGGACCGGTGGGTCGGCGCGTGCGTCGACGTCGAGGCGGGGCAGCTTGCGCTCGAGCCAGCGGGGGATCCACCAGTTGGCGCGGCCGAAGAGCTGCATGAGCGCCGGCACGAGCACCATCCGGACGACGGTGGCGTCGAGGAAGATCGCGGTCGCCATCCCGACCCCGAGCAGCTTGAGGAAGATCTCGTCGCCGACGGCGAGGGCGAGGAAGACGGCGACCATGATCGCGGCCGCGGCCGTGATCACGCGCGCGGTCTTGGCGAGCCCGTCGGCGACGGCGCGTCCGGTCTGGCCGTGGCCGAGGTACTCCTCGCGCATCCGCGAGAGCAGGAAGACCTCGTAGTCCATGGAGAGGCCGAAGAGGACGGCGAACATCATCACGGGCATGAACGGGGGCACGGGCGCCTCTGTGTCGATCCCGAGCAGCTGCCCGAACGAGCCGCCCTCTGCCGCGAGCGCGAGTACGCCGTAGGCGGCGCCGACCGCGAGCAGATTCATGACGCCCGCCTTGAGCGCGATCAGCGGCGAGCGGAAGGCGGCGAGCAGGAAGAGGAAGGAGAGGCCGACGACGGCGCCGATCAGGAGCGGTAGGCGCGAGCCGACGAGGTCGCTCTGGTCGATGACCGAGGCGGTGAGGCCGCCGACGTGTACCTCGAGTCCGCTGGTCTCGATCGGCGGAATGACGTCGTCGCGCAGTCGGTGCACCAGCTCGTTGGTGGCTTGATCCTGCGGTGCGCTTGCGGGCACGACGGTGAAGAGAGCGGCGTCGCCGGCGTCGTTGAGCCTCGGTTCGCTGACGAAGGCGACGCCGGGCTCGGCGCGGAGACGCTCGGCGAGCCTGGCGAGCTCTTCGTCCGCCGCGGCGGCTGGCAGTTCGGCGGCGAGGACGAGCGGGCCGTTGGCGCCAGGGCCGAAGCCGCGGCTGACGAGCTCGTAGGCGGCGCGCGTGGTTGTCCCCTCCTGGTCGTTACCGGCGTCGGGGAAGCCGAAGCGCAGGCCGAGGGCGGGAGCGGCGAGCGCGAGCAGGACGACGGCCGCGAGGATCGCGGCCGGCCACGGACGCCGCTGGATGAAGCGGCTCCAGCGACCGGCGAGCCTCCCGCCGTCTGCGCCCGGCGCTCGCCCGAGCCCGGGGATGTGTAGACGGTTGACGCGGTGGCCGGCGGAGGCGAGCAGCGCCGGCAGCAGGGTGACCGCGGCCGCCATCACGATCAGGACGGCGAGGCTGACGGAGAGGGCGACGCCGTAGAGGAAGGAGACGCCGAGCAGGAAGAGGCCGAGGAAGGAGATGACGACCGTCGTGCCGGCGATGAGAACGCTGCGTCCGGCGGTGGTGACCGCCTCGGCGACGGCAGCTCGCGGCTCGCGCCCCGACGCGAGCGCGGTGCGGAAGCGGGTCAGGATCAGGAGCGCGTAGTCGATCCCTACCCCGATCCCGACCACACCCGCGATCGCCGGCGCGAAGCCGGGCACGTCGATGAGAGCCGCCAGCACGCCGATCAGGAGCACCGAGAGGCCTAGCCCGAAGAGCGCGATCGCGATCGGGAGCCCGACCGCCACCACCGATCCGAAGGCGACGAGGAGGATGATCGCTGCGGCGATCAGCCCGACGACCTCGGGGCTTCCACCCTCCTGCGCGTTCCTGATCGGCGGGCCGCCGAGCTCGATCCGCAGGCCCTGGCCGCTTGCCTCCTCCGCGAGCTCGATCAGACGCATGCTCGTGCCCGCGGGCATGTCGAGTGCGCGGCGGTCGAGCTCGAGGCGGGCGAGGGCGATCGTGCCGTCCCGCGACAGGCGCGCAGGCTGGGCGTCAGCGATTCCCTCGAGGCGCTCGGCCTGCTCGAGGAAACGCTCGACGCGGTCGAGCACGGCCGGGTCGCGGGCACCAGCCCCCGCCTGCCAGACGACCTCGATCGTGTCACCGGAGGTGCCGGGGAAGCGCTCGGCGATCAGGTGGGCTGCAGCCTGCGACTCCGAACCGGCTGTCGCGAACTCGGTCGAGAACTCGCCCGCCAGACGCGGCGCGACGACGACCGCCGCAGCGAAGACCGCGATCCATGCGAGCACCATCCGGCCGCGCCGTCGGAATGCGAGATCGGCGAGATGCGCAAGCCGCCCGGGAACAGCTTCGGTTGTCGGATCGCTTTGCATCGCTTCCGAGAGTGCGCTCTGCTGGGCGTCCCTCGCATCGGCAAGCTCGCCGGTCCCGTCGCCGGTTGCGTGAGCGCTGGGTGATCCGACTCAGGGAGGGAGCCTCCGGAATACGATCCCTTTCACGACCATGGAGTCCACCCGTCCCCGTCAGGCAGCGGGCGCC
>JANDLU010000147.1 GCA_024330215.1 Candidatus Gaiellasilicea maunaloa | reverse complement strand
GGACGTCCGAGCGCGGCTGGACGAGCGGCTGGCATCCCGATCGGATGCGACTGCACGCTCGAACGCTCGCCGACGCGACCCTCTTCTTGCTGCGTGCCGGGCCCCGCTGGCGAGCCGCCGTCGACTCGAACCTCGGCGTCGTCCGCCGCACCCAGCGCGACGATGGTGCGCTCCCGGCCGCTCATCACGTCGAGACCGGCGACGCCGTCTCCTGGCAAGGAAACGCCGGGATGGCCTGGATCCCAGCGCTCGTCGAGGCCGGGCAACTCGACGAGGCGCGCGCAGCAGGCGCGTACTTCAAGCGCTTCGAGACGTGGTTCGGCGCCCCGGAGGACGTCGACCTCGCGCCCACCTCGGAGGACGGCTACGCCGCCGTGATGGCCTTCGTCGCGCTCGAGGACTGGGAGACCGCGAAGCGCGCAGCCGACTGGATGCTCACCTTCCGCTACACGTACGACGTCGCCTTTCCGCCGAACACGCTCCTCGGCCGCTACGGCTTCAAGACCCGCGGCGCCGACCAGGCCTCCCCCTCGAACCAGCACCTGCACTCATTCGGCCTGATCTGTCTCCCGGAGCTGCTGCGACTCGCGGAGGCGACCGGCGACGACTACTACCGCGAGACCGCGCTCGAGAACCTCGCCTGCTTCCGCCAGCTCGTCGCGCGCGAGGACGGCGACTTCAACGCCTACCGCGGCATGGTCAGCGAGCGCTACTACCAGACCGACTGCTTCCAGGCGAAGGGGATGTTGCTCACGCTCTCGCACGCGTGGAGCGTCGGCGTCCTGCTCTACGCCTGCGAGGAGCTGCTCGGATGAGGCGCTTCCCCGAGGGCTTCCTCTGGGGCGTCGCGACCTCGGCGTACCAGATCGAAGGCGCCGTCGACGCGGATGGCCGCGGCGCGTCGATCTGGGATCGCTTCACGGGCGAGAGCGGCGACCGCGGCGACCTCGCCTGCGACCACTACCGGCGCTGGCGCGCGGACGTCGAGCTGCTCGCCGAGCTGAACGTGAACGCCTACCGCTTCTCGATCGCCTGGCCGCGGCTCATTCCGACCGGCCGCGCACCGCTCGAGCGCCGCGGCATCGACCACTACGACCGTCTCGTCGACGCCCTGCTCGAGCGCGGGATCGAGCCGGTCGTCACGCTCTACCACTGGGATCTGCCGCAGGCGCTCGAGGACACGGGCGGCTGGCGGAATCGCGAGACCGTAGAGCGGTTCGCCGAGTACGCGGCGACGTGCTTCGACGCCTACGGCGACCGTGTCCGCTGGTGGCTGACGATCAACGAGCCCTGGATCGTCGGCCTGCTCGGTTACCTGCACGGGCTGCACGCTCCCGGCTACAAGGGCGACGTGCTCGGCGAGGTGACGGTCTTCCACCACCTCCTGCTCGCGCACGGGCGGGCGGTGCAGGAGCTGCGGGCTCGCGGCGACGGCCGTGGCAGCAAGATCGGCCTCGCTCCGAATCTCTCGCCGCACTATCCAGCGAGCGAGGGCGCGGCCGATCTCGCGGTCAGCGACGCCTCGGACGGCTATGTCAACCGTTGGTTCCTCGACGCCGTCTTCCGCGGCTCCTACCCGGACGACATGCGCGCGCGCTACGAGGAGCTGCTCGGGCCGCTCGACTTCATCCGGGACGGCGACCTCGCGGCGATCGCCGAGCCGACCGACTACCTCGGCGTCAACTACTATGCGCCGCGCGTGATGCAAGCGGCGCCGGACGACCGGCCCTGGCCATGGCGCGTGATCGTGCCCGACAACGTGCGCACGACCGGCGGCTTCACGGACGGCGTCGCTCGCACGGAGGCGGGGACGCCGATCGTGCCGACGGCGCTCACCGACCTGCTCGTTCGCATCCGCGACGACTACGGGCCGTTGCCGATCATGATCACGGAGAACGGTGCCGTCTTCCCCGAGCCCGTCCACGACGAGCGGCGGATCGCCTTCATCCGCGACCATCTGGCCGCGCTCCACGAGGCGATCGCCGCGGGCGTCCCGGTCGTCGGCTACTGCCACTGGTCGTTCCTGGACAACTTCGAGTGGGCGCTCGGCTACGTGCAGCGCTTCGGCCTCGTCCACGTGGACTACGAGACGCTCGCGCGGACGCCGAAGGACAGCGCCCGCTGGTACAGCGAGATCGCGCTGCGCAACGGTCTTCCGGACTACTAGTCCAACGAAGGGAGATCCTCGCTCGGCAGGATCCCATCCCGCGCGCGCGATGTAACGCTGGACGATCTGGCGCGCTACGTCAGCGAGCGGGAGAACGTCGCACTTGCCCGACGCGCTGATCGCTTCGCCATGGCCGCCGAAGACCAACTCGACGCGCGATTCGACTTGCACGTTCCGAACGGTCGGCCGATGGGGCTGGGTGAAAAGAAACAATCGGTCCCCGGCGATGACGTACGAAAGTGGCACCGCATAGGGGCCGTGTTTCGGATGCGAAGTCACGAACCAGCAGTCGCGAGCAGAGACGATACGATCCCTCGCCACAAGACACCGCTCTGCCTGTGGCCGGTACGGCGCATCCGTCACACCGAGCGCGGTCTTCGGCGTTCCAAGCACGTGGTGAACGATAGAGCTGCTTCCTACGCAGCGAGCGGAAGGGTGACGAGCCCTGCTGGTACGCACCGCGTCGCCGCGGCGAACGCGCTTCCCCTAGCCCGGCCGATTCTTCCGCCAGAACTGCTCGTGCGGGAAGCGAAAGCTCGCCGGCTCGCCGTCGGGTACCGGCGGCTCCGGCCGGTAGCGGAATGGCTCCTCGTCCGGGAACGCCCGCGTGCGCTCGCGCAGGCAGGCCGCGAGCACCTGCTGCTTGAGCGGGATGTACTCAGGCGTGTGCGGACCGATCGCCAGCTCGACGTCGATCGGCCGGAACTCGTAGTAGAGCACTCGGCGGAGCCGCGACTGCGCCGCCGGCGAGCCGTGCAGGACGAGGATGTCGTGGAGGAGAACGTCCCCAGGCTCGAGCTCGAGCGGGACGGCGGCGCCGCCGTCGTCGAACTGGGTCCCGAAACCGTCCGCGGAAAGCTCGGCGAGCCGTTCCCGCGCCTCGTCCTCATCCCAGCGGTGCGAGCCGGGGATCGCCCAGAGGCAGTTCGTCCGGTCGCTCGCGTCGAGGTAGAAGTCGACGTTGAAGATCGGCCGCTCGTCCAGGAGCTGCTCCGGGCCTGCATCGCGATGCCACGGAATCGCGGCACCGGCGCCTTCGAGCTTGAAGACCATGCTGTCCCACGTGGGAATGAAGCTCGGCCCCTGGAGCTTCTCGACCGACCCGAGAACGAAGGGGTGCCCGAGCAGGCGCCGGCAGGCGGCCGACTTGTCGACGACGTACTCGATCCGGAACGGGACCTGCTCGCCGGTGAGGGCGTGCTCGCGGTAGCGGAAGTCGACATCTCCCGTGCGCTCGACGGCGCTCGTGACGAGGACCTGCATCTCCGCCCGAAGCGCCTCGAGCTCGCCGGCGGCGAGGAGCTGGCTGAGCACGAGGTAACCGTTCTCGCGGAAGAAGCGCGCGTGGTCGTCGGAGATCATTGCTCAACGCTAAGGCGTATGATCCGCGCAGGCAAGAGCGATGACGGCCGAATCTCTCGCAGATCCTCACATCTCGTTGCTGGTCGCCCGCCGGCGGTCGCCGAAGCTGATGGACGAGCCGCATCGGCACACGGACGTCGAGCTGAACTACGTGCTCGACGGAGCGATCGCCTACCTGATCGGGGGCCGGCGCGACCGGATCGAGTGCGGTCGAGCCGCCGTCTTCTGGGCGGGTATGCCACACCGGCTCGTCGAGGTGGAGGGCGAGGCCGAGTTCGTCTACGTGACGGTGCCGCTCGCATGGTTCCTCCAGCTCGGCGTCGACGCGGCGTTCGTGACCCGCCTGCTCGAGGGCGAGCTCGTTCAGGCTGCCGCGGACGACGAGCTCGCCGGCGCAACCGATCGCCTCTTCTTCGAGCGGTGGGTCGATGAGCTCGCCAGCGTCAATCCGGAGACGCGGCGCACCGTGCTCCTGGAGCTGGAGGCGCGGCTGCGCCGCTTCGCTGCCGGCGTCGTTCCCGGTCTGGCCCGGACGCGCCCCCGAGCCGAGACCGAAGCGGGCGCAGGGCAAGTGGAGCGGATCGCGCGCTTCCTCGGCGAGAGCTACCGCCGCCCGCTGACCGTGGCCGAGGTCGGGCGCGCGGTCGGGCTGAACCCCACCTACGCGATGACGCTCTTCAAGCGCGGAGTCGGGATCGGGGTTTGGGACTACGTGATCCGCCTGCGCGTCTCGCACGCGCAGCGGCTCCTGCTCACGACCGACCTGCCGGTCGAGCAGATCGCCGCCGGCTCCGGATTCGGCTCTGCGGCGAGCTTCTACCGGGCGTTCCGGCGGATCTGCGGCTGTACGCCACGCCAGTACCGGGTGCGCTGACCCCGCGTCGCCTCGGCTGTTTAGGATCGTGTGGTAACGATGCCACAACGACCCAGCCTCCGATGCCGCGCCTGATCGTCAACGCCGACGACCTCGGCTACACCGAGGGGATCAACCGAGGGATCCTCGAGGCGCACGAGCGCGGGATCGTCACCAGCACGAGCCTGATGGTCGACCGGCCGGCCGCGGAGCGCGGAGTCGAGCTCGCGCGGCAGGCACCCCGGCTGTCGGTCGGGCTCCATGCCGTGCTCGACCACGTTCCACCCGAGCGCTGCGAGGAGGACCTCGTGCGCCAGCTCGCGCGGTTCGAGGAACTCGTGGCCGGCCGACCGACCCACCTCGACTCGCACCACCACACGCAGCGGGAGCCAGGGCTACGCGAGACCTTCGCGGCTTTCGCCGAGCGCGAGGAGCTGCCGATGCGCGAGCGTTCCGTCCTGCACGACCCCCGCTACTACGGCGCTCCGGCGATCGGCGTCGAGCGCCTGCTGGAGATTCTCGGCAGCCTCCAGGAGGGCGAGACCGAGTTGGGTTGTCATCCCGGCTACGCGGACGGTCTCGTCTCGAGCTACACCGTCGAGCGCGAGCAGGAGCTCCGCACGCTCACCGATCCACGCGTCCGCGCCCGGATCGACGAGCTTGGGATCGAGCTGATCGGCTGGCGCGACCTGTGATCACGCTCGATGCCCTCGCCCGCCCGAGCGGCACCTTTCTGATGGTCGCGATGGATCAGCGCGAGTCGCTGCGGACGATGCTGGCCGAGCATGGGCACGACGCGACCGACGACCGGCTCGTCGCGTTCAAGCTCGCGGTCGCGCGGGAGCTCGGCGCCCATGCGTCCGGCCTCCTGATCGACGACGCGTACGGCTCGAAGCTCGTGACAGACGCGGGCCGGCTGCTCCCAGAATCGTGTGGCCTGATCCTCGCCGTGGACGCGTTGCAGCAACCTCCCGGTGGGATCGTCGAGGACACGGAGCTCGCGACCCCGCGGAACCTCGATCCAGCCGTCGTCGCGCTGAAGCTGCTCGTGATCTGGCGCGACGACGCGCAGCGAGAGCGGCGGCGCGAGATGTCACTCGCCTTCGCCGAG
>JANDLU010000146.1 GCA_024330215.1 Candidatus Gaiellasilicea maunaloa | reverse complement strand
CGATCTTCCCCGACGACGGCGCGCTGCGCACGCTCGAGCTGGTCTCCACGGTCACGAGCGGCACGGGCGTGCACGTGTGCACCTACCGACCGGTCACCGCGGGGTAGTTCGGATCGGCGGCGGCGTTAGAGCTCCTTTCAAAATGAAGCCTTGAGGAAGATGTTCGGCGGGCTCGCCTTCCTCGTCCGCGGCAACATGGCCGTGGCAGCGAGCGGCCAGGGAGGCATCATGGTCCGTGTCGACCCGCAGGAATCAGAAACGCTCGTAGAGAACACGAACGCTCACCACATGGTGATGCGAGGTAGCCCAATGCGAGGCTGGTTACGAGTGGCCCCGGAACACCTTCGCGCCAGCCGCGAGCTCGCGAGATGGGTCGAGCTCGGGATGACCTGCGCACGTTCGCTACCTGCGAAGCGATAGGCGGCGGGTGTGCAGATCAATGAGATATGGAATTCGGGCGTCTGCCATGGGGCCGCTGCCCCGGATCTTGAAGCGCTGGCACCAGCAGCCCGGGTCGTA
The DNA here is from genome assembly GCA_024330215.1 of Candidatus Gaiellasilicea maunaloa. Taxonomy (GTDB): domain Bacteria; phylum Actinomycetota; class Thermoleophilia; order Gaiellales; family Gaiellaceae; genus Gaiellasilicea; species Gaiellasilicea maunaloa. The sequence continues at coordinate 4,992 of JANDLU010000146.1, read as the reverse complement.
GCCGCGCGTGCCGAGTACGGCCTCGAGGTCCTCCCAGCTCGCCTTGTTGGCAGGGACGATCGTGACCTCGGGCGTCGTCGCCGTGTCGGTCATGCGGACACCGTACTGAGAGTCCGCCAAGGGGCGGAGCCGCTCGAAAGTGGAGTCTCGTGCGCGAGTGTTCAGAAATGTGCTTGACCGACCATCCTCGGAATCACCGGAGCAGCTCGCCCACGAAAAGTGCGTAGACCGCGGCGCAGCGGCGCATCGCGGGCTCGTCGATGAACTCGTCCGGGCCGTGCGAGACGTCGAGTCGACCCGCGCCGTAGGCGAGGGCCGGAATGCCCAGCTGCGCGTACCAGCGGGTCTCGAGGACGCCCGGACACAACTCGAACTTCGGCGAGGTGCCCTCCACCTGGGTGATGCAGCGCGCAAGAGTCACGGAAGCCAGATGCGTCTCGTCGGTGCTGGCCGAGGGAGACCGCTGCAGAACGTCGATCGACACCTCGGCACCTACGCGAGCGGCAGCGCCGGCGATCGCGTCGGTCAGGCGGCGAGCTCTGTCTCGAGCTCCTCCTCCGGGTTGAAGCGGCGATCGAGCGAGAACCAGGCCGAGCCTGGCACGACGTTGAAGTTCGCGCCGCTGCCTGCCGAGCCGCCGACGACGAGCATCGAACCTCGAGCGGCATCGCCGTCCATCGGGAACGCCGTACGCCGGTCGAGCAACTCGCGCGCGAGCGTGCCGAGGGGCTCGGCGATGCGGATCATCTTCTCGAACGCGTTCAGGCCGAGATGGGCCTGGCCGACGTGGCCTCTCTTCCGCCCACGGCTACGCGCAGGGTGATCGCACCACGGTTCGCATGCCACACGTCGCCTCCGGTGGCTCGGCAGTGACCATGGCGAGCGCGTCGGGTCTGATGAGCCCGGCTTCGCGCAAGTGTCCCGAGCCGGCCGCACTTCCCGTCTCCTCGTCGCAGACGAAGTGGAAGACGATCCGCCCGTCTGGCAGTAGTCCGAACTCTTGTGCGGCGGCAGCGCCGTAGAGCATGCTCACGAGGCCGCCCTTCATGTCGGCTGTCCCGCGTCCGATGATCTTCCCGTCGCGTCTCTGCGGATGGAACTGCGTCGGGTTCTGAGCCGGAACCACGTCGAAGTGCCCGTGGAAGTAGCGACGACCTTCTTCACCAACGCGGCCATCTCGTCGGCGCGGGTCTCGAGCCAAGCCTGCAGTTCAACGGCGAGGACCACCAGCCGCTCCTCCCCCACGTCGATCTGGACGCCGCTGCGCGCCGCGAGCGTTTCCGCACCACCCTAACCCGGCGACAAGCGGTTGGCATGCGCGAGTGATGCTTCTATGTTTGTCAAGTCGCCAGTGGAGGTCCTTGTTCGAGGAGGCGGTAGAGGCTGCGGGCGAGGTAGCGTTTGAGGCAGCGGTTTGCTTCGCGGCGGGTCTTGCCTTCTTGGAGGCGTCGTTCGATGTAGGCGATCGTGGCGGGGTGTGAGCGTTTTCGGGTGACGAGGATCATGTGGAGCGCGCGGTTGAGCTTTCGGTCGCCGCTTCGGTCGAGGCGGTAGCGGACGGTTTGGCCGGAGGAGGCGGGTATCGGCGCGACACCGGCGAGTCTTGCGAAGGCCGCTTCCGTTCCGATCCGGCCGTGGTGTGACCAGGAGAGGAGGAGCTGTGCGGCGGCGTGCGGTCCGACGCCTGGTTGTTCGAGGAGCTGCGGTGCGAGCTTGCGCGTGATCGTCTCGATCTCGCCTGCGAGTTCGCGCTCCTCAGCGGTCAGGGCCAGGATGCGTCGGGCGATCGAGCGCAGCGCGAGCATGCTCCCGCGGAGCTCGGGATCGCGTCGCCCGTCGGGTCGGGTTGCTGCAAGCCGTTGCAGCAGCCGTGCGCGTGTCAGCGGCCGCAGCTCGCTGCGCAACGGTTCGGGTGTCGTGATCAGCAGGTCGCGCAGCTGGCAGAGCCCGGCCCGCTTGGCGTTGACTGCGCCTTCGCGGGCGGCCACCAGCGCCTGCAGCGCCTGGCGTTCACCGCCGGCCCGCGGGGTTGCCGGCCGCTGCTGTGCGAGCGCGCTGCGCGCCGCACGGACAGCGTCGAGGGCATCGGTCTTGCCGCCCGAGCGCCGCTCCCGCCGCAGCCTGCCGACCTCGAGCACCCGCTCACCGCGGCCGGTCAGGAAGCGTGTGAGACCGGCACCGAACGAACCGGTGCCTTCGACCGCGAACGCGCGCCGACCTGCGCCGTGCTGGTCGACGAGCTCGAGGGCGTACGCGTATCCCTCGCTGTTCGCGCTGACGTTCGCCTCGAACACGATCGCGCCGCTGATCACGTGCACGACCGCGAGTGCGTGCGAATCGCGGTGCGGATCGACACCAACCATGTAGTCCAGCTGATCTGCGAGCATCCGTTGACTGACCTCCAGCCGAAGCGTTGGGGGACACATCCGGTGTCGGTCTGGGGTGGAAACCGCGGACGGCAGAACTGTGACGGGTCACGCGCTCAAGACGCGGACAGGCTTCTGATCAGGCCAGCAAGCGGGCACCAGGCCGACACCGGCTCTCCGCTCGGACACATCACTGGAAAGACACCGAAGCATCGGGTCATTCGAGAATCGAGTCACGAACAAAGAGCACGACGCCAACCTGACAAACGCCCCAGACGGGACACCCACACACTCACAGTTCGGGAATGTCCCCCTGACGGAGTCTTTAAGGCCTGCCCGGGAGAGTCTCGCCGCCTCGCGGCGATCGCGTGCTCGCCGTCGACGACGGCTGCGCCCGTCCGCCCGTAACGGCTAGCCCGAGGAGCGGGGGCGGTAGACGTGGATGGTCGCGCCCGTCGGGTAGGTGTGCGCTTCGACGAGCTCGAGGGCGAGCCGCTCCGGGAGGCCGCGGAACAGCGGCAGCCCGTCGCCGAGCGCGGCGGGCTGGACCACCAGCCGGTACTCGTCGACCAGCCGCTTGCGCGATAGCGCCTGCGCAAAGGCGGCGCCGCCGTGAGCGAGCAGGTAGCCGCCGGGCTCGGCCTTGAGCCGCGCGACCTCGTCCGCGAGCTCGCCGCGCGCGATCCGCGACTCGGACCAGTCCGCGGTCTCCAGCGTCTTCGAGAAGACGATCTTGGGGATCTCGTTCATCGGCTTCGCGTAGTCGCTCGTCGAGGTCGGCCAGAAGGCGGCCATGTCCCCGTAGGTGACCCGGCCCATCAGATGGGCGCCGGCACCCCACACCGACTCGAGCTTCCACGCCTTCGTCGCCGGGTCCTCGCCGTCATAGCCCCAGTCGTGCGCTCCGTCGAGCGTGGCCACGTAGCCGTCGATCGACACGCTCATCTGCAGAACGAGGTTTCGCATGAGAACTCCTTGGGTTGGAGGTGTGCTCTTCAAGACCCGCGGCGCGCGCGCAACTAATCGGCGGCGGCTGCGAGTATTCGTCGTAGCGCCAGAGCATCGCGCCGAGCATCGCCAGGACCATCACCGCATGACGCTGGTGATGTGTTGCGCGAGTACGACACGAACACGGTTCCGCCAGTGCCATGAGGCCGTGCGGCCGATTTAGCGGGATCCGTGGCCTGGGCCAGTGTTGCTCCTATGTCAAGAGCGGCTCGTTCTTGAGTGTTGTGTAGACGGTGCGGGCGAGCTGTCGTTTGAGGCAGCGGAGGGGCCTCGCGGCGGCTCTTTCCCTCGGCTTGTTTGCGTGCGAGGTAGGCGCGCGGCGGCGGGTGCATCCGCGCCTGGGTGATCGCGATCCGGTGGAGGGCGCAGTTGAGTTGGCGGTTGCCACCGCGGTCGAGACGGTGCCGCTGACGGGTGCCTGAGCTCGCTTCCAGGGGCGCGACGCCGGCGTGGCATGCGAGCTGGGCGTCGGTCTGGAAGCGTTCGGTCGGCCCGATCTCGCCGAGCAGCTTGGCGGCGCTCAAGGCGCCGCAGCCGGGCAGGGCGAGCAGCGCCGGCGCGGTCGCGCTCGTCTGCTGCACGAGTTCGCGTTCGAGCTCGAGGATCGTGCGGGTGAGGCTGCTGCAGCGGCCGAGGAGCTCGCGTGCGATCCGTACCTGCACCGTCTGCTCCTGCCGGGCGAGCCGGCGTGCGAGCCGGTCGAGCGAGACCGCACGGTCGAGCGCGCTTCCGGGACGGTCAGCTGCGGGTCGAGCTCGTGCAGGTGCCAGCGCAACCCTTGCTGGGCGCGGCGGTGTTCGTCGACGAGGTCGTCGCGGTGATCGACCAAGAGCTTCAGCTCACGCAGCCGCTGCTCACCCTCGCGCGGGTGGTCGAGCCGCGGCTCCTGCAGCGCTGCGCGCGCGACGGCGAGGGCGTCGATCGGATCTGATTTGCCGCGGACGCGGCCGCTCCGCCGTTGCGGAGCCATCAGCTTCGGCGGCACCCGCACCAGCCGCTCGCCCGCGTCCACGAGCGTCCGCTCGAGCTGGCGGGTCAGCTCCCCGGCCGTCCTCCAGCGCCCACAGCCGCTCCTCGCTGAGCGACGCCGCCCACTCCAGCAACAGCTGACCGTCTCCGATCGTCTGCTCAGCGACCGGCCGGCCGACCTCGTCGACGGCGACCGCCGTCAACGAGTGCTTGTGTACGTCCACACCAACAACGATCATGGGGATCGCCTCCTCCAACAATGGGGGCGACCGGCGAGCGGACGAGCCTCACTCGGGGCAGCTGCCAAGCTCCTATCAGGTCACGCTCGACGGTCTCGGGAAGGCGGCGGCGACACAACGCTGGCAAGTCAACCCACCGACGCCGACGCGCGCGACGCCGGCACGCTAGAGGTTCGTCGTCGGTCGGAGACGAGCGCGGCGTAACGAGCGCGAGCGCCGCGCCGTCCCAGTAATGGGAGAGCGGGACGAGATGGGCGTTCCCCAGCTCGTCCGCGCTCGCCACCCAGCAGTCGACCTCCGTGCGCAGCAATGCGACCATGTCCGCCTTGCGCTGCGCACGCGACCGCGGCACCGGCCTCACGCCGCGATCTTCTCCAGCAACGCGTCGATGCGCGCGAAGCCCGCCTTCG
>JANDLU010000145.1 GCA_024330215.1 Candidatus Gaiellasilicea maunaloa | reverse complement strand
CGAAGGCGGGCTTCGCGCGCATCGACGCGTTGCTGGAGAAGATCGCGGCGTGAGGGTGCCGCTTTCCCATTGCTGAGACTGCGCGGCGCTCGTGCTCGCGACGCCGCGCTCGTCTCCGACCGCGACGAACCCCAGTCTCAGAGCTCGGCCTTGATCGCCTCGAGCTCGTGCTCGAGTTCGCCGAGCTCGCGGCCGCCGGCCATCAGGCGCACGAGCTCCGGTCGGTCGATCTCGCTCTTCGCGTAGTTCCCGAGGCTCTGGCCGCGGTTCAGGATCACGAAGCGGTCGCCGACGGGGTAGGCGTGGTGCGGGTTGTGCGTGATGAAGATCACGGCGACGCCGCGGTCGCGCGCCTGCAGGATGTACTTGAGCACCACGCCGGCCTGCTTGACGCCGAGCGCCGACGTCGGCTCGTCGAGGATGAGCACGCGCGCGCCGAAGTAGACCGCGCGTGCGATCGCCACCGACTGCCGCTCGCCGCCCGAGAGCGTGCCTACAGGCTGATCCGGATCCCGGATGTCGATCCCCATTTGGCTCAGCTCTCGCCGCACGATTCGCTTCGCACTCGCAGCGTCGAACCACCGCAGGGGTCCGATCCCCTTCCGCGGCTCGGCGCCGAGGAAGAAGTTCCGCCAGATCGACATCAGCGGAACCATCGCGAGGTCTTGATAGACGGTCGCGATCCCCTTTGCGCGCGCGTCGCGCGGCGACCCGAACTGCACCTCCTCGCCCTCGACGAGCAGTCGCCCCGCGTCATGGCGATGAGCGCCGGAAAGGATCTTGATGAAGCTTGACTTGCCGGCGCCATTGTCTCCGAGGATGCATGTCACCTCGCCCGCGTTCACGTGCATCGAGACATCCTTCAACGCGACGACGTTGCCGTAGTACTTCGAGATCGCGTCCGCTTCGAGGAGGTGGGCCGCCGCCGTCATCTCGACCCCTGCGCGCGGTTGCGGATGACTGTATTCAGCATCACGGCCGCAAAGAGGATCGCACCCTGGAAGGTGAAGGTCCAGTTGCTGTCCCACTCGGCGAAGATGATCCCGAGCTGCACCATCCCGAGCATCGCGGCGCCGAAGAACGTGCCGATCACGGAGCCGTAGCCGCCGGTCAGCAGGCAGCCGCCCACGACGGCGCAGATGATGAAGACGAACTCGAGTCCGATCCCCTCCTTGGCCTGGATCGAGCGCAGCTCGAACGCCGTGATGATCCCCATCAAGGCGGCCACGCCCGAGGTCATCATGAAGAGCGTGATCTTCGTCCGCGCGACCGGGACGCCCACGTTCCGCGCCGCGACGGGATCGCCGCCGGCGCCGTAGATCCAGTTGCCGAAGCGCGACTTCGCGAGCAGCCACGCGCCTGCGAGCGTGAGCCCGATCCACCACAGCACCTTCACCTTGAAGTCGTACTGTGTGAGCTCCGACGCGAAGAACCGGCGCGCGCTGTCGAAACCGGTCGCGCTGTCGATCTCCTGGATCGCGGTCGTACCGGTCAGGTTCAGGGTGAGCGCGGCGTTCACACCCTGGAGGACGAAGAAGGTGGCGAGCGTGACGATGAAGCTCGGCAGGTTCGTCCGGATCACGACCAGGCCATTCACGAACCCGACGGCAAGGCCGAACAGGAGCACGATCGCCATGGCGGGCCAGATGTTCAGACCCTGGAACGTGGCGAGATAGCCGAGGAGCAGCCCGGAACTGCCGATCATCGCTCCGGCCGAGAGGTCGAACTCGCCGCCGATCATCAGCAGCGCGACTGGGACGGCGACGATGCCGAACTGGGCGGCCTGGTCGGTCCAGCTGGCGGCGATCGCGGGCTCGCCGATCCAGTTCACCGCGCGGGCAAAGTACGCGAACGCGAAGAAAACCGCGATCGCGCCGAGCAGCGCGCCGATGTCCGGCCGCGTGAGCACCCGCGCGAGCGGCCCGACGCGGACGAGTCGTTCGTCGGGCGTCGTGGTCGCTGCGGCCGGCTCGGTCATCGCGGCTCCGGTTCCGGCGGGACGGGCGACGCCGAAGTCGCCCGTCCGCCCGGGTTCCTAGCGGGTGCCCTTCGCGGCGAGCGCGGCCACGCGGGCAGCGTTTGCCCTGTTGATGATGCCGGGGCCGGTCAGCACGGGCGCACCATTCCCGACCGTGTTGAGGTTCGTGGCGTAGAGGACGGCGAAGACCACCGGCAGGTAGCCCTGGAGGTACTGCTGCTGGTCGATCGCGAACAGCATCTTCCCGGAGCGGATCAGCTTGATCGCGCCGCCGACGTCGAACGTGCCCACCTTCGTCCCGGACCGAACCACATCGGTGCACGGGATCGTGACGTCGGGATCGAGCCCGAGAAACGCATCCAGCGACCGGTCGGCCGTGAAGGCCGCCTTGACCTTCGCCTTCGTGCCCGGGATGTCCGACTTCGCATTCGGGATCGTCAACACCTTCACGGCGGAGCCGCCCATGATCTTCCTGACGCCGTCGGCGCGCTGCTGGAGCCCCGAGTTGCCGGCCTCGTGGATCACGATCAGCACCTTCTTGGCGCCTGCCTTCTTGAACTGCCTGCCGGCGCCCTGACCCGCGATGTCCTCCGTCTGCCCGACGTGCACCTCGTAGGTCGACAGGTCGTCGAACGCGCCGAGGCCCGAGTTGACGGTGATGATCTGGATCCCCCGCGCAGCGGCCTTCCGGAGCGGGTCCTTGAGCGCGCTCGCATCGGGCACCGAGGTCGCGATGATCTTCGCTCCCGCGGCGATCGCGGCGTTGATGCCCGAAACCTGCTTCGCGACGTTGTTGTTCGCATAGACCTGCGTGACGCTGACGCCACGTCCCCTGAAGTCCCGCGCGGCCTGGTCGACGCCCTTCTTGAACACCGACCAGAACGAGCCGGTGTCGCCGTGCGTGACGACCGCGACCTTGATAGCGGCCTGCGTGGTTGCGCCGAACGCTACTGCCGTGGGGCCGCCGAGCGCGGTCAGGCCTGCTGCGGCAATGCTTCCTTTGGCAAGAAGTCCGCGGCGCGAGAGCCCCGTCTCCTCGAACGTCTCGAGAACTTCGTCGTTCATCGTCTCTCGTCTCCTTTGTGGATGGGATGCGAATGCTGCGATTCTCAACCAGCGAGGGCTTCCGCGCTAGTCACCTCCTCATCGGGATCGGGCTCGATCGAGATCGGGCGTCGTTCGATGCGCGAGCGGTCGGCTGCGAGGGCGACGCGGAGTGTGGCACGCGCCTCGTGGAGCGTGCATCTGCTCTCACCTCCGTTGCGCACTGCGTCCACGAATGCCGCGAGCTCGGCGCGGTAGGCCGGCTCGAAGCGCTCCAGGAAGTTTTGGTAACCGGGTTCGCGGGAGTGCGGGACGCTGGGTTCAACGGAGCGAATCGGGCTCCGGGAGTCGATGCCGACGGCGATGCTATCGGCGGTGCCGAAGACCTCGAGCCGCACGTCGTAGCCGAGGGCGTCGTGCCGCGCCCCCGAGAGGATGCCGAGTGCGCCGCCGCTGAGCCGGAAGGTCGCGACTGCGGTGTCGACGTCGCCGTGGCGCTCGAACCACGGCGTCTCGCGAACGGCGCCGTCTGCGAACACCTCGACGATCTCCTGGCCGCTCACGTAGCGCACCGCGTCGAAATCGTGGATGTGGAGGTCGCGGAAGATCCCGCCCGACGCGGCGACGTAGGCCTCATCCGGCGGCGCGGGATCGTGCGTGGCCGCGCGGAGGACCAACAGGGTGCCCAGCGTCCCGCGTGCCACCGCGTCGCGCGCGGCGAGGTAGCCCGCGTCGAAGCGTCGTTGAAAACCGATCTGGACGAAGATCCCGGCACGCTCGACCTCTGCGACGAGATCGTCCATCTTGGCGAGGTCGAGCGCAACCGGCTTCTCGCAGAACGCGGGGAGGCCCGCCTCCGCGGCGAGACGTAGCAGCGGCGCGTGACCCGGCGTGGCCGTCGCGATGACGAGCGCGTCCACGCCGGCCTCGACGAGGGCCTCGGGCGTCTCCACCGCTTCCGTACCGGCCTCGCTGGCCACCCTGCCCGCTTGGAGGGGGTCGGCATCGGCCAGCGTCACCTCCGAGACGTCGCTGAGCGCCCGCAGCGTGCGGACGTGAAAAGCCCCGATCCTGCCGACTCCGATCACGCCCACATGGAGGCCTGCTGCCATGGAAGCGGTTACCGTAAGCGGTTGCACAGACGTCTGTCAAGCGGGTGGAGCCGTCGAGCTGCGAACGACGAGCTCCGGCTCGAGCAGGTGCAGTCGTTGCGGCACGTCACACCCGCGGGCGAGGTCGAGCAGGAGCTGCGTCGCCCGCTGTGCGATCTCGAACGCCGGCTGGTGAACGGTCGTCAACGGGGGCGTCGTATGAGCCGCGAGCCGCAGGTCGTCGAACCCGACGACCGACACGTCGTCGGGGACGCGGCGGCCGCTCTCGGCGATTGCGTGCATGACTCCGAGCGCCGAGAGGTCGTTGGCGGCGAAGACGGCTGTGAGCGTCGAGGCTGCGAGCAGCGCCCGCATGGCTTCGTACCCGCCCTCCTCGGTGAAGGAGCCGACGGCGACGAGCGTCGGATCTCGCTCGACGGCCGCTGCGGCAAGGGCGTCGCGGTACCCTCCGATGCGCTCGTCGCTGATCCGCAGCCCCGGCGCGCCCGCGACGTGCCCGATCCGCGTGTGCCCGAGCGAGAGCAGGTGCTGGGTGGCGAGCTGCGCCCCGACCCGGTTGTCCACCTGGACGAGCGGGACGGAGGTGGAGTCGATGTCGCGGTCGAGGCAGACAATCGGGAGTCCTTCGCGCACGAAGTCGGCGATCCGCTCGGGCGGGAGCACGAGGCCGTCGACGAGGACGCCGTCCACCTGCTTCGCGCGCAGGAGGCTCAGGTACTGCTCCTCTCGCTCGGGGACGCCCTCGGTCGTGCAGAGGAGCATCGTCGAGCCGGATGCGAGCGCCCGCTCCTGGATCCCACTGACGAGCGCTGCGTAGAACGGATTCGCGATATCCGGCAGGAGTAGCGCGATCGTCTGCGTCGACTTGGTGACGAGGCTGCGGGCGATCGTGTTCGGCTGATACCCGAGCTGACTCACCGCCGCGTCGATCGCTGCGCTCGTCGCGGGCGCGATCTGCCCGCTGCCGTTCAGCGCGCGCGAGACCGTCGCCGTCGAGACGCCCGCCAGACGCGCCACGTCGTAGATCGTCGGTCGGCTACCGCTCACGCCCGCAGGATAGACGTAACCGCTTTCAGCAACCGCTTGCGCCCAGGTTCCGCACAGAGGATGCGCTGTCGGGGGCGGGGTGCTCTTCCTCCTCCTCCGCCCGTTCACATCTTCTTGAACGAGGTCGGCCACCTCCCACAACCTGCAGGACGTCGACGTCGACATCCCGCTCGGGGTGCTCTGCGTGATCACCGGCGTCGCCGGCTCCGGCAAGAGCTCGCTGGTGCACGGGTCGCTGGTCAACAGTCCAGGGGCCGCGGGCGCGGGTGTGGTGTCGATCGGCCAGGGCGCGATCCGCGGCTCGCGACGGAGCAACCCGGCGACGTACACCGGACTGCTCGAC
>JANDLU010000144.1 GCA_024330215.1 Candidatus Gaiellasilicea maunaloa | reverse complement strand
GCCCACCCCGCCCAAACCGACCCCCACCAACACCACTCACAACCTGACCGCCTCCGCTTGATTCACGATGCTGGCGAGAATGATCGAGATGTCGTCTGCCGCGCCCGCGGCAAGCGCGCTCTCGAATAGGGCGTCAATCAAGAAGGTTTGATGAACGGCTGGGTCCCTGACGACTCGGCTGATGTCATCCTCCGCTACCGCATCGGTCAGCCCGTCGCTGCAAATCAGAAGGCGCAGGCCTTCCTCGATCGGATACCGAGCCAAGTGCGGCTCCACGGACGTCACGCCGTTACCGCCGAGCATCTGGGTAAGCCCGGTGACCGCTCGTTCCTCGGGGAGCCAGTCTGGTCGCTCAGGGTTGTCGGCGACCGAGAGGGCAAGTATTCCCTGGCGATCGATCTCCAGGATGCTGCTGTCACCGACGTTCCCGATGAGGATCTCCTCGTCGGTCAGGGAGACCGCGGCGACGGTAGAGCCCATCCCCTGCAGCTCGCGCCGATCAAGCATCGCGTCTCTCAGGACCCTGTCCGTCTCGATAATCGCTTGCCCGAGCCCCTCCGAGCTCGTGAGCCTGTCCGCCGACAGCATGAGACGCTCGACGACCATTCGGCTCGCGTGATCGGCTGCTGGGTGACCGCCGGCGCCGTCGGCAATTACGCACACCACCCCTTGCTCGAGGTTCCCCTCGAACTCGAGGACTCGGCCAGTGGCCACGGCCCGTAGGTGCCCGTTGATGCCGATGGCGTCTTCGTTTCGACTCTTCGCGGGTCCGCCTTGGGTCCGTGCAGCCACGCGGACCGTGAGTCCCATCACGCCCGCTCAACTCCTGCTCGCGCAGCGGAGCCCGAGACAACTTCGAGCATGACGTCCGACGCCAGCCGGAGCGACGCGCCCTGGTTGACGCGCTCAGGTCTCCCAGGGGCTACTTGCCGGTCGTCTACGAAGGTGCCATTCGTGGAGCCAAGGTCCGTGATCCAGACGTCCCCGTCGCGGAACTCGATCTGGGCGTGCCGTCCGCTGATGTGGTCGAGCTCAGTCAGAGCATCCGCAAAGGCGGAAAAGGAGCGATCCCTGCCGATGTTCAGCGTCGTATTCGCTGGCAGTTCCTCCTCGGCGCCAGCAACGATCACCGTGATGGCGGGTCCGTCATGCTCTGGCTGCAGGGCGGCGCCGCAGTAGGGGCAAGTCGTATCTGACGCAGAAATGACGGCAGCACAGCCGGGAGTGGGGCAACTCCGCTCCTGTCCCTGCGGGCGTTGGTGCGGCACCTCGGCTTCGGAGTCGTGATCCCGCGTGTCCCCCACCCGCTGGCCGCCGCGGGCCCTGCGCGGGGGCCGGGTCATGTCCATCTTGCATTTCGGGTTGGGGCAACGCATACCGAACCGATCGCGGTCGACCTGGTGTCCGCAATGCGGGCACTGTGCTAGCTGCGCCATGAGACTCCGGTCAGCTCCACACCCGACGATTTCAGCAGGGATTCCAAACGCGGCATGTCACCGTCGCGGGGAACCCCGATGAACCAGATCGAGTCGTCTACGGCCACCTGTACCGGCGGGTTCTCCGGGACGTAGGACTGAAATGGGGAGTACCGCTCACGACCGAGTCGAGTCAACGCCACCATCTCCTGATTCGCGGACCCGCGCCAGATCAGTCGGGTGGGTTTGGATTGCTGGTAGGGCCCCGCTATCACTCCGTCCAACAGCTCGAGGAGCTTTCCGTGCCGATGCTCGAGGCGTCTCAGGGGATAGCCGGAATAGGCCAAGAGGTCGATGGGGTTACGAGACCGCAACCTAAGCTCCGCGAGCTCGTGCAGAAGAGCGCCGAGCGCTTCGGGCTGATCGAACGGCTCGCCCCCGGTGATGGTGACACCGTCCAGTCCCTGCTCGACCGTGGCGCGTATTACGTCTGCCAGCTCTCCAACGGACATTTCAGCCCCGCCATCCGGTGCCCAGGTGTCTTGGGAGAGACAGCGCTTACAACCGACCGAGCAGCCCTGCACCCACACGCCGACCCGGCGACCGGGACCCAGGGCGGTGACTGGGTGGTGGACCTTGTTCAGTCTGATGTTCAGAGCAGCTCCAGGTCGTACCGTCGTCCAGCTCGGCGGATCTCTCGGACACGGAGCGGGGCACCGGGCCTCGGTTCCTGAGCGAACAGGGACCGGGCGAGGGGGTTGGTCAGCGCGTTCTCCAGGGCTGAACCGATCCCTCGACCGCCGTTGTCCAGGTCCTCAAGTGCGATATCGAGCAGAGTGGCCCGCGCCGGCCCCTCCAGTGTCAGCTCACGTTTGTGCTCCCGTTCGACTCTGCGTTCGATGTTGCCGAGGAGAACATCGAAGATCTTTTCGCCGTGGTCTTTCGTGATGAAGTCGAAGACGACGATGTTGTCGCCCAAGCGATTGAGAAGCTCAGGTCTACCTAGCTCCTCGCGGAAGTGGCGCTTGATGGCATCGAGGACCCGGCCTTCCGCTTCGGCCTGATCCTTCTCGAAGAGTTCCCGGGTGACGTTTGGGCGGCGCTCGATGCGCCGGTTCCCATCAGCGTCGACGACGGACTCGTCAACATAGATCCCGAGGTTTGAGGTGAACACCAAGATGGCCTCAGAGAAGAAGACCGTGGCTCCGCGACCATCGGTAAGCCTGCCGTCTTCGAGGATCTGGAGGAACTTGTCGAGGATCCGTCCGTGGGCCTTTTCGATCTCGTCGAACAGGATTAGGCTGAAAGGACGTTCGCGGACGGCATTCGTGAGTTCGCCGCCGGAGTCAAAGCCGACGTATCCGGGAGGAGCGCCGATAAGGCGTCCGGCACTGTGCTCAGCAGAGAACTCACTCATGTCGAAACGCGTGTAAGCGTGCTCATCGCCAAAAACGAGCTCGGTCAGCTGTTTCGCGAGTTCGGTCTTTCCCACCCCGGTAGGGCCCGCGAAGAAGAGGACGCCGCGTGGCCGGGTGGCATAGGGAGATGCATGGGCGCCGGTTAGACCGGTGGCCGAGCGCATCAAGATGTCCAGCGACTTCTGCACAGCCTGCTCTTGACCGATGACGCGATTACGAATCGTGTGCTCGCCAGCGGCGATCCGGGCTATGACGTCCTGATCGCGCCAAGGGTTGTCGACTATGCCCACGCGATGGGCTCGCGCCGCGTCATCGATGCGCCGCATCCCGAGCTCCTGCTGGTCGTCCGCGAGAGTGGCTATCGCGAACATGGCTGTGATGGTCATCCCATCGGTCTGCTGCGCAAAGCGAGCGATGAGCTCACGCTGTTCCTCCGACTCCGCAGATTCAAAGTCCTCAAACGACGTCGCCAGGAAGCGTGCGACCTCCGTTCGTTGACCGAGAGTCGGCATCGGCACGGTCACGGTCCGAATGGCGTCGTTGCCGGTAACGAGCCAGTCAGGCAGGTCTCGCTCGTGACCGACGAGCCAGACGACTGGATTGTGAAGCGGGACACTTCGGGCATCTGAGTGATGATTGGGGAGCGCGGCATGCGAGAGCTTTTCGACGGCGACGAAGAAGTCGCGTTCTTCCGGGGACGGGCGGCGAGGATCCGTGGGGATGCGAGAGGCGTAGTCAATGATCACCGCGGCCTGTGTGTCAGGGGCATGGACCACGGCCCCTAGGTCCTCGGCTAGCCGCTCGAGGCTGGTAGCCTGGGAGCCTTCGCCAACTTGACGGCCGAGCAGAGCTTCAACGGCTTGACGGGTTGAGGGCTCGTCCGGATGAACAGAGAGACCGTCGACGGGGTCATAGATCAATAGGCATCGATAGCCGTTTGGAGCGAGCTGGGTCCAAAGCGCATCGATCACCGAGCCTTCGACCATGGCTCGCCCTTGCTCGTCAAAGTTCAGGACCCGATCCCTGATGTTGCCGGTCAAGACAAACTGGGCGTTGGTACCAAGGGAATTGTCGATCTCCCGTAGCCAGGCGGGTCGCGAGTGGACCGTCTGGTCCACGAATGTCTCGGCGCTCATTGGGGACGAGCTTCCAACTCGTCAGGATCGGTCCACTCAAGTCGCGACCGTTCCGTGTCGGAGGGTAGATCGCTAACCACCAGCACGGGGACATCTCCCGCCGGGGTTTGGCGAGTCAGGCGTGCTGGAACGCCTCTGGCGTCCAAACGATCGAGGAGCTGTCGGAAATCGGCGCACCACGACTGCTCCACTTCACGATCTCGTGCTCGCTGCCGACCGGAGTCGCCGGCGCCCCGGACGACATTGAATCCGAGGCTGCTGGAAGATGGGTCCGAGCGGATGCGTACCGCGTAGCCACGCCACCCAGCCTGGTGCGCGTCAGCGAACCCGCGCTCGAGCAAAAGGCGATCGAAGTCTTCGCCTACCTCGTACCCGAGCTCTGTCAGGGAGCTCCTAAGGGCCCGCGACGCTGTGGCGCGATCGTCGTCGCGCTGGGCAGCGACCCGGAGGCTTTGAACCTCGCCAGGGAGCGAATCGGGGAGCGGCTCACCTAGCTGTTCATACTGGTCGAGCCTCCGGCGCATCATTGAAGCGCCAGGGCTCGCGACGTCGGCGAGTTCCTGACGCAGAGCGTTGACTTGCACCGCCGTCTTGCGGCGCATGCGGGATCGCTCGTTGACCTGTTGTACGTCGAGACGAAGTGAGTCCAACGCCCGCTCGGCAACAGCATCACTGGCTTCGTGAAGCGTGAGAGCTGCGGCGCTGTCAATGCGCTCTCGCGCCTCCGTGGGAGCGTCCACGTCGAGACGGCCAACCACCCGGGCGATCGTCTCGGCCCTATCCTCGCGCCCCTCGCGGCTTGACGGCGTAGTGGCTTCGGCTCGGGTCGCGCGTTGCGCAGCGAGCGCCTCAGCGGCCGACTGAGAAGCGATATCTCGCTCTGCGAGCGGACTCGTGAGTCTGGAAAGAAGAGCACTCTTGCGCCCCTCTAGCACTTCCGAGTCGAGCGCGTGCGTCGCCTTGGCGAGCTGCCGCCTCACCTCCTCTAGAGCTTGCGCGTAGAGACTGTTATCCGAGTCACTGAGCGTCATTGGATCGGTTACAGAAGGCTCGCTGATAACCCCTTCGCCGGCTTCTCGGGCTGCATGCGCGCGGACGAGGAGCCGGTCGCGCTCGGCGCTCAGCTGGCGCCGCTGTTCGTCCAGGCGTCGGCGCTCCCTCTGCCTTAGCTGGGCTTCGGTCTCGACAACGGAGTAGGACAGGCTCTTGGGACCGCTCATTGAGCCGCCCGAGACGTCGGCAGGCGAGCGTCGACAGACGGAGCGCGACGGGAGCGACTCCCAACCGCGCTAAGCGCTACTAACGATGCGACTCTGCGTCGATGGAACACAAGCCGTACCCCGCCCGTTCGTGACCCTGATGACCCCAAGACCACCGCCCCCTGGGCGGGATCCTCACGCCGCAGGATAAGCGCTTTGGTCCGCTTGTGGCGGGGGCGCCAGCGCTAGCTCTGACCTCGAGCGTCGACCACACAACAGGTTCGAGCGAGCGCGACGGCCATCCCCGCCGGCTGAAATGACAGACAGGGCGTCACGGCGTCACGTTGTTCTCGTCTGGAGCGCACCGCCCGAAAAGTTCGGGACACATCCGGGACACGGACCCTCCTCCCGTCTCCACCTCTTTACGACGAAAGGCCCGCGTTAGCGGGCCTTTCGTGAATAGCGGGGGCGGGATTCGAACCCGCGACCTTCGGGTTATGAGCCCGACGGCGGC
>JANDLU010000143.1 GCA_024330215.1 Candidatus Gaiellasilicea maunaloa | reverse complement strand
CGGTCGGGGCTGAGACGGCGACTGAGCGACCGACTGCTGCGTCCCGGCGGCTCGCAGCACGACCCCGGCCGGCGAACGCGACACCTCGGTCACCGCGACGCCCCTCTTCGATCGTCGCCATCCCCATCACCGCCTCTCGCAGCCAGGGTCGACCGGGCTTTCCGGACCACGGAGCCTCGCTTGCGCCTCGTCGGTTTCCCGGCCGAAGGCCGATTCGGCCCGATCGCCCGGTTCGTTCTCGGCGTGCCCTTCACGGCCCGCCGGGTCGCAGCCACGCTCGCGTAACCCATCCGACTCGACCCTTCTGTGCTCCGTTCCGGAAGTCCGTAGTACTAGCTCCTCCATCGACCGGAGCGCGTGCGACACTGCCTGTGTGTCGCCGCCGCCGCTGTCCCCGATCCTCGCTGGGGAGCCCGGCCGCGCGCGCCCGATTCGGTTCGAGACGATCTCCGAACGGGACGGACTAGCCGCCCGGGCCGACGAATGGGACGCGCTCGTCTCGACCACCTCGCGGCAGAGCCCGTTCTTCTCGACGCCCTGGCTCCTCGCCTGGTGGCGGCATCACGGGCAAGAACGCGCGATGCGGATCGAGATCGCGCTCGACGGAGACCGACTCGTCGGCGGGCTGCCGCTCGAGGTGGAGCGCACGCGGATGGGGTCGCGCGTCGCCCACTTCATGGGCCGCCACCACGCCCCGCTCGCCGACGTCCTCGTCGCCGACGACTGCGACGAGCTCGCGATCGGCCGCGCGCTCGTCGAGCGGGCCGGAACCGGCGGGACCGACTTCGGCGACTTCTTCGGGGTCGCACACGACAGCGTCCTCGCCCGGGTCGCCGGCTCGGACGCGACCCTGGTCGAACGGATCGAGGCGCCTTTCATCGACCTGGCGCGCGGTTGGGACGAGATCTACGGCGAGCGAACGTCGTCGAAGCGTCGCAACCTGCACAGGCGTCGGCGCCGGCAGCTCGGGGAGCTCGGCGAGCTCTCGATCGAGATCGCACGAGACGAGGACGACCTCGCTGCCGCGCTCGACGCCGCCTTCCGCCTGCACGAGCTGCGCTGGGAGGGGCGGTCCGACGGCTCCGAGTTCACGACCGCCGTCGGCAAGGCGTTCCATCGCGAGGCCGTCCGCGCGCTCGGCGCGCGCGACATGGCACGGATTCTGACGATGCGGCTCGACGGCGTTCCGATCGCATTTCATTACTGGATCCAGTACGCCGGCTGCATGTACGTCCATCGGCTCGCGTTCGACCCCGCGTTCGCGAAGCACTCGCCGGGCCTGATCGCGACGCTCGATGCGATCGAGAGCGCGGAGCAGGAAGGAGCCGGGCGCGTCGAGTTCCTCGGCGGCGGCGAGCGCTACAAGCTCGAGCTCGCCGATGCGACCGCGCCGCTCTACCAATGCATCGGCTTCGCGACGACGCTGCGCGGCCGGGCGGGCGTCTCGGCTGCACGGGCCGCGATCGCCGTCCATATGCGGCTCCGACGATCGGAGCGCGCGCGCTCCCTCTACCTGCGGGCGGGGCGGTTCCAACGGCGCCCCGAGTCGGACTCGAACTCAGTGCTATGACCGCGACGACACGTCGAGGCGCCCTGACGAACGGTCCACGCTGGCTCTACCCGGCAAAGGCGGTCGTCACCCGCGCGCGCTCGGTCGCCTGGTCGATCCGCCGCGAGCCGCCCCTCCCGCCGCAGGGTCTCCTCCGGATCCTCTTCTACCACCGCGTCAGCGACGACCGCGACGAGCTCGCCGTCAGCCCTCGGCACTTTCGACAGCAGATGCAGACCCTCGCCGAGCTCGGCCTGCGCGGCGTCGACGTCGTCACCGCCATGGAGCTGTGGCAGGCGCACGAGCGGACACCGCCGCTCGTCGCACTGAGCTTCGACGATGCCTACCGCGACATCGCCGAGCATGCGGCGCCCGTCCTGCGCGCGCACAGGTTCTCGGCGACGATGTTCGTGCCCACCGGCCTCGTCGAAGGGATCGCCGCGAGCGTCCGCTGGCTGCCGCCTCTGCTCGACTGGGACGAGATCGGCGCGCTCGACCGCGAGGGCGTGCTGCGCATGGAGGCGCACTCGATCACGCATCCGAACCTCCTCGCCCTCGACGAGGAGTCCGTGCGACGGGAGCTGGCCGGCTCCCGAACGGAGCTCGAGGCGCGGCTCGGGAGGACGGTGACGGCGTTCGCGTATCCCGCGGGTCTCGCGGGAGCGCGGGAGGCGAGGATCGCACGCGAGGTCGGCTATCTCGTCGCTGTCAGCTGCGAGCCCGGCCTGAACGACGAGCACGCAGACCTGTTCTTGCTCGCCCGCACGCAGATCGACGCGCGCGACAACCTGCTCGATTTCCGCGCGAAGCTCGGCGGGGGCCACGACGCCCCGCTTCCCTTCCGCCGCCTCTACCGCCGCCGGCGCTTCGGCGCCTCCTAGCCCCGGCCGAACAGGATCGACTCGAAGAACGCGACCCGGCGAGCCTCCTTCGCGGCCGCGTCGAGGTGGGCGATCTCGGCGTGCGCGACGCGCCTCCCGGCGGCCCCGCGGGCGAAGCTGCGGATCCGCTCGGCCTGCTCCTCCACATTCCAATCCGCGTTCGGCAGCCGCAGCAGGAACCAAGGCTCGAGGCCGACGAAGTCTGTGTCCTCGTAGCCGATCATCGTCGGGAGGCCGTGCGCGAGGTACTCGCGCACCTTCAGCGGCGAGGCCTCGCGCATCTGCTTGCGGTAGAGGGCGAGCGTGCCGAGCCCGACGTCGCAGCCGGCGAGGATCTCGCGGTAGGCAGTCGCTCCGAGCAGCCCGTGCACCGTCACGTTGGCCGGCTCGCTCTCCACCCGCTTCGGGCCGACGAGATCGAATCTCGCCTCCGGAAGCGCGGTCGCGAGCGCCAAGACCTTGTCGATCCCCTGCCAGGGCGAAGGCTCGCCGAGAAACGCGAACCTCGGCTGGTCGTTCCCGGCCGGCGGAAACGTGACCGCCGACCCGAGATCGATCCCGTTCCCGAGGACGATGCGCGGCTTGCCGAAACGGGCGAAGCGGGGCGATTCCGCGAGCTCGTGCGCGACGAACGCGATCCCGGCGCTGCACCCGTAGAGAAGCCGGCGATTCGCGCGGTTGTAGGCCCGCGCGACCCGCGAGCGCAGCCGGAACTCGGCGAGGTCGTCCGTATTGCACTCGACGACCGTCGCGAGTCGCCGGAGGAGCCTGACCGGAGGAGGCGTGAAGAGGTCGTAGCGGAGATACACGAGGTCGGGCGCCGCGGCGAGCACGGACCGCTCGAGCCGCGCCATCCGCCCGATGCGCTCGCGCGGTGAGCGAAAGACCTCGATCTGTCCCCCCGCCTCGCTCTCGACCCGTTGCAGCGTGTTCCCCGCCGGTGCGACGCGCGTCGCGCAGTAGAGCGTGGCCTCGTGTCCGAGCCGTCGCCAGACCTCGAGCTGCGACCCGATCTTCGCCGTCACGCCGCTGTCGGACAGCGTCGAGAGATAGCTGACGTAGGCGATCCGCATCAGCGCCCGATCGTAGAGGTACTGTCCTCACGCGTGTCACCGGACGACTCCCCGCGCGGGGTCGCGATCAGCATCGTGATTCCCACCTATCGCCGACCCGAGCTCGTACGTCGCGCCGTCGCTTCAGCCGGGGTGCTCCGAGCCGGCGACGAGATCGTGGTCGTCGACGACGGCTCGCCGGAGGACGTAGCCGCCGCGCTCGCCGGACTTCCGGGCGTCCGGCTCGTCCGGCAGGAGAACGCGGGTGTCGGCCCGGCCCGCAACCGCGGGCTCGCCGAGGCGGCGAACGAGTGGGTCCTCGTCGTCGACGACGATGACGAGCTGACCGAAGGCGCACTCGACGCGATCCGCCGGGAGATCCCGGACTGGGAGGCACAGGCGGCCTTCCCCGTGCTGACGTTCGCGAGCTCGAACGCCTGGCTGCCGTTCGAGGGCCGGCGCCCGCTCACGTTCGAGGACTACGCGCTCGGGCGGTTCCGCGGCGACCTGATCCCGCTGATCCACCGGCCGCGGTTCCGCGCCGCCGGCTACGAGTACCCGGATACGCGCGTCGGGGGCGAGCACCTGCTCTGGTACCGGATCGCAGCCGAAGCGACGATCCCGGCCTCCTCGCTCCTCGTCGTCCGGAAGCACGACGACGCGGAGGAGCGGCTGACCTCCGGCGAGGCGCACCTGCGCCGCGCGCGCGAGCACGCTGAGCTCCAGGAGGAGACGTTGACGCGATTCGGCGCTGCGCTCCGCGAGCTGTCACCCGCCGCCTACGCCCGCCGCCGGCTCGGAGCGGCGACCTTCAGGCTGCTGTGCGGCGACCGCGCCGGCGCCCGGGAGCACCTGCGACGCTCGGAGCTGCCGCGCCTCGACCGGCGGCGGCTCGGCCTGTGGCTGGCGACGCTGCTGCCCGACCGGCTCGTCTCGGGCCTCTTCGTCCGCTATCGGCGCCGCCAGTGGACGCGAGCCGTCCCGGGAAGCGACACCACCCCTCAGTAGACTCGGGCGGATGTGCGGGATCGCCGGGATCGTCGACTTCGAGAGCGCCGTCGACCCCGCGCGGGTCGGCGCGATGCTCCGGTCGATCGACCACCGCGGTCCCGACGACAGCGGACTCCACGCAGAGCAGGGGATCGCGCTCGGCGCCTGCCGACTCGCCATCCTCGACCTCTCCGCAGCCGGTCATCAACCGATGAGCGACGAGAGCGGGCGCTACCACCTCGTCTACAACGGCGAGGTCTACAACTATCGGGAGCTGCGCACCGAGCTCGAGGGCCTCGGGCACCGCTTCCGGAGCGGCACCGACACCGAGGTCGTGCTGCACGCGTTCCGCGAATGGGGCGAGCGGAGCGTCGAGCGCTTCAACGGGATGTGGGCGTTCGCGCTCTGGGACTCCGAGCGCCGGAGTCTCTTCTGCTCGCGCGACCGCCTCGGGATCAAGCCCTTCTACTTCCGCCGCGACGGTTCCAGCTTCGTCTTCGGGAGCGAGCTGCGAGAGTTCGCCGTCGCGCTCGGCCGGCCGCGCCCGAACCTCGCGGTCGTACGCGACTTCATCGAGCTCGGCGCGCTCGACCATCTCTCGGAGACGTTCCTCGAGGGGATCGAGAAGCTCCCGGCCGGAACGTCGGGCACGCTCGACGCGACCGGCTTCCAGACCCGGCGCTACTGGCAGCTCGGGCGGAGCCGCGCCGAGCTCGAGGATCCGGTCGAGACCGTGCGCGAGACGCTCCTCGACGCGCTCCGCCTCCACCTGCGCAGCGACGTGCCGATCGGAACGTGCCTGTCGGGCGGCCTCGACTCCTCTGCGATCGCGTGCGGGGTCGACCGCGTCCTCGGCGCCTCCGAGTCGGCGGAGCCGGCGCACGATGGACCGCGCCAGAAGACGTTCACCGCCTACTTCGACCGGCCCGGCTACGACGAGCGGGGCTTCGCCGAGCTCGTCGTCCGCCAGATCGGCGCCGAGCCGCACTGGATCACGTTCACGGGCGAGCAGATGATCGAGGAGCTGCCGCTGATCGTCGCCGCCCAGGAGGAGCCTTTCGGCTCGGCGAGCATCGTCGCCCAGTGGTTCGTGATGAAGGCCGCCCGCGAGGCGGGCGTCACCGTGATGCTCGACGGACAAGGCGGCGACGAGATCTTCGGTGGCTACCTCACCGCGTTCGGCCCTCGGTTCGCCGACCTCGTCCTCTCCGGCCGGCTGCGGCAGTTCGCCCGGGAGGGAGCCGCGTTCAAGCGCGTGCACGGCGCGGGCGCGGCCGGCGTGGCGGGGGCGGAGCGTGCGTCGCGGGCGGTCTACGA
>JANDLU010000142.1 GCA_024330215.1 Candidatus Gaiellasilicea maunaloa | reverse complement strand
GACTGATCACCTGGCGGATGGCAACCACCGAGGTCCAAGCGGGATAGGCTCTAAGTGCTCCCGGCACTGATGGCGAGCACGGACCTGCTCGAGGAGCTGCGGCCCCCGGCCTTCGCGATCGCCTACCGGATGCTCGGCAGCGTGAGCGAGGCGGAAGACGTGGTCCAGGAGGGCCTCCTGCGACTGCACCGCACGCTCGAGTCGGGCGAGCGAGTCGAGTCGCCGCGGGCGTACGTCGCGACCGTGGTGACCCGGCTCGCCATCGATCAGCTGCGCTCCGCGCGGGTCCGACGCGAGACCTACAAGGGTGAGTGGCTCCCCGAGCCGCTCGTCGCGGCCGGCGAGGGCGACCCGGTTTTGGAGGCCGAGCTCGCCGACTCGCTCTCGTTCGCCTTCCTCGTGGTGCTCGAGAGCCTCTCGCCCGAGCAGCGCGCCGCCTTCCTGCTGCGCGACGTGTTCGACTACCCGTACGACCGCATCGCCGAGATCGTCGGCAAGAGCGAGGCCAACGTGCGGCAGCTGACGGCGCGGGCGCGCCGCCATGTCGAGGAGCGGCGGCCGCGCTACGAGTCCTCGCCCGAGCAGCGAGACGAGCTGGCGGAGCGCTTCTTCGCCGCCGCCCGCGAGGGCGAGCTCGACCAGCTCGAGGCGTTGCTGGCCGAGGACGTCGTCCTGCACGGCGACGGCGGCGGCAAGGCCCCCGCGCTCGCGCGGCCGCTCCGAGGCAAGAGGCGCGTCGCGAAGACGCTCGTCGCGTGGGGGCGCACCGGCGCCCGTGCCGGTGGCGTCGAGTTCCGGCTGGTCGAGGTCAACGGCCAGCCCGGCGCGATCGCGCTCGATGCCCAGGAGCAGGTCATCAGCGTGCTGGTGCTCGACATCGCCGGCGGGCGCGTCCAGGCGATCAGCTCGGTCGTCAACCCGACAAGCTGCGCCACGTGGGCACCCCGGCCGACATGCGTGCCTTCCTGCGCAGAGGTCAGGGGCGGGACTTGTCGACAACTACCTAGAGTTGACGGGAGTCCCCTCGGGGTGACTCGGCGTGGCCGCGAACAGAGTTTCAGGCGGGATCGCCGACGGTTGCGTCGTTGCCGTTCGTGTGGCCCGCACGGATCGCGGCGATCGGCCGCCGGAGCTCGCCATGAACCGCGCCGCATCGCTGATGTCCCGTTGACGGTCGAGGACGAGCTTCCGGAGCGAGCCACGTGCCTGCTGCACCGGCGGCTCCGCCCAGAACCGGGCTGCCAGGGTCTGTTCAGTCGTCCGGGTCGTGCTGGTGCTCGATCCAATCTCCTTGACCTCGTTGCACTCCTTCGCCCCCTTCTTGCTCGAAAGCGCCGGCGGGCCACCGGGCGGAAACGGAATGCCGCCCCAGCCCAGCAGCGACTCGATCCGGTAGCCGGCGCGCTCGGTGCCGACCCGCGGGTCGTCGCTCACGTGCACGTGCGCATCCCTCGCTTTCGGCGCCCCGCAGGAACGATAAGCCGACCCGGGAGTCTTTGTAAGGAACCGGCGTTCAGCACTGTCTCAGGAGCGTAACCGCACCACGCGGCGCGTCTCCTCGCTCCCGCTCAAAGGCCCAGGATCAGCCCGAGCGCCTCGTCCACGGCCCGGAGCTCGCTTGCATCGAGGCGTCCAGCGGATCGACCGAGGCGCTGCGGGTCGACCACGGTCGTCTGCTCGACGAGCACGCGCGTCTCATGTCCGCCAAGCGCGATCGTCGGCCGGAAGCTCGCGGGCAGCGCACTCGCGGACGTTGGCGCGACGAGCGTCGTGCTCAGGTCGAGAAACTCATCGGCCTGCACGACAACCGCATAGCGGGCGCCGCGCTGCTCGTGACCCCGCGCGCCGCGACGCGACGGCAGGCGAAAGACCTCGCCGCGGACCACGTCAGTCGAACGAGCGAGGGGCCAACTCGGCGAGCTGCTCGCGGACGATTCGCATCTCCTTGCGGTCGCCCTCCTCAGCCGCCAGGCGCCGCACTTCCTCACGCAGCGCCGAGCGCACCCGCCGACGCGCAGCGGCTTCGCGCAGCGCCGTGCGTACCGCCTCCGAGTCCGTCATCTCCCCGGCGCGAACCAGCTCGAGCGCAGCCGCCGAGGCGTCGTCGAGACGAACGTGCAGCGAACGTGGCATACGCCAATCGTAGCGCAGATCATGCTACGTGATGGCCCACTCGTGGCTCAAACGTCGTTCGGGGATTGGCTCAACCATGCGGAGCGCAGGGTAGCACCTGCGAGCAAAGTACCTGCAAATGAGGGCGTTCCGCGACGAGCGCCAGCTGGCAACGGGCGTCAAAGCTTTGGCCCGAGGGCGTATTCGACGGCCTCTTCGAGCGTCAGATCCCGACCCTCGTCTTGGGCCGATTCGGGAGGGTCTGGGAACGGTAGGTCGGCGCGGATCGGTCTCCGCCCGCGCGTTAGGCGTAGTTGCTGCGCGGCGCCGCGGAGTCGTCCGGCGCGTCCGCCATCCCCCGCGGCGACTGCAAGGCGGGAGAGACCGTCGAGGCAGTCGGCGATGCCGCCACCGTCGCCCAGCTCCACGAACGACCGCAGCGCGGCCGAAAAGCGCTCGCGGGCATGCGCTTCATCGCCCGACCGTCGAGCGGTCTCGCCCAGCAGTTCCAGGCAGGTTGCATGGTTGAAGGCTCCCTCTTCCAGGTCGGCGAGCGCGGCGATTCCGTTGGCTTCGGCAGAGGGAAGGTCTCCCTCGCGGAGCGCGAGCTCCGCAAAGCACAAGGTGGCGCGCGCCCCGCCACCGCCCTCGGCGCTCTGCTCCGCATACCTGCGCGCTCGGGCGAAGTCACCCTGGTCGAGCGCGATCTCGCAGAGATCGGCCTGGGTTGCCGCTCTCCAGTTGGGCCGCTGCAGGTCGCCCTGTACTGAAGCGAGCTCCTCTTTGAGCTCGATCGCGAGGCCGAAGTCACCGGCGAAGCGGGCGATCTCACCACCGCCCATCAGTGTCTCGGCGAGGCCGCGGTCGGAGAGCCGATCGCGAGCAGCGAGCGCAGCCTCGGTCCACTGGTGCGCCTCTGCCAGGTGCCCGTGCGAGATGAGGAAGGGATAGAGGGCTCCGAGGATGCGCCCCACGTCATCCGGCTCCTCGGCTGCGAACGCGTCCGATACCGCCGCTCGCACGTTCGCGTAGTCGGGCGCAAGCCGCGCAGACGCGGCGCTCTCGCTCACGTCATGAAGGCTCCCCGCACTCGCTTGCGCGAGCGCGACCATGTAGGCGCCATGCCGGCGGCGGATCACGGCGGACTCTGCGGGTTCGAGCTGCTCTTCCGCGTACTGACGGATCGTCTCGAGCAGCCAGTATCGCTCGCCCGAGAAGCGGAGAAGGCTCTTTTCGATCAGGGATTGCAACGTGTCGATGTCGGCGTCCACCACCGCTTCCGCCGCCTCGAGCGTGCAGCCGCCCGCGAAGACGGAGAGGCGCCGAAGGAGCCGCTGCTCGTCCTCCGAGAGGAGATCGTACGACCATTCGACCGTCGCACGGAGTGTCTCCTGGCGGGGATCGGCGTCGCGGCCACCTTCGAGCAGATCGAGCCGATGCGAAAGGCGCTGGAGGATCTGGGCAGGTGTGAGCGCCCTCGTGCGGGCCGCGGCCAGCTCGACGGCGAGTGGGAGCGAGTCGAGGCGCGCGCAGAGCTCGGCGATCTCGTCGGATGGCTCGACCTGCGCCCGTTCGCAGAAGAGGGCGACCGCTTCGGAGTCGGCGAGAGGAGGCACTGTGAACTCGACTTCGCCGTGCAGGCGAAGGAGCTCGCGGCTCGTGACGATGAGCGTGAGGTTGGGACACGCCGACAGGAGCGCCGAGAGCTCAGGGGCCGCGTCGACGACCTGCTCGAAGTTATCGATCACGACGAGCAGCTCGCGTTCGCCAACGTGCGCGGCCAGCCCGTCCTTCGCCCCGAGGGCTTGAGCGACTGTCTCGATCACGTGGACGGGATCACGCAGCGCCGCAAGCCCGACCCAGAAGACCCCGGCCTTGTACTCGGCGATGAGGGAGGCGGCGGCCTCGACGGCGAGGCGGGTCTTTCCCGCGCCGCCGGGACCGGTCAGGGTGAGCAGGCGCACGCCGCCGGCGAGCCGTGCGAGCACCGCCACGAGCTCACGTTCCCGGCCGACGAAGGAGCTTGCCGGGCGAGGCAGGTTGGTGTTCGAGATCGTATTGAGCGGAGGAAAAGCGCCGCTTTCGAGCTGGAAGATGCCGACTGCTGCTTCGATGTCCTTCAGCCGGTGCTCGCCGAGATCGAGGAGAGCCACCGCTTGCGGCTCCAAGTCGCGTGGCGCGACCAGCGCCGCGGTTGCAGCGGAGAGAAGAACCTGGCCTCCGTGGGCCGCGGCCGCAACGCGAGCCGCGAGGTGGACGTCGGCACCCACATAGGCGCCCTCCCTGAGTAGGGGTGTCCCCGTATGCATCCCGATCCGCACCCGAATCGGGCCTGCTGCGAACGCCTTCGTGATCTCGACGGCGGCGGCGAGCGCACCCGCCGCCGTCGGGAAGGCGACGAAGAACGCATCGCCCTGCGTGTCCACTTCGACCCCGTTCTGCGCTTCGCACGCTTCCCGAACAACGCGCCGGTGCTCGACGAGAGCATCGGCGAACCTCTCGGCACCGAGCTCGCGCAGGAGCCTCGTCGACCCCTCGACATCCGTGAAGAGGAGGGTGACGGTGCCGGTGGGTAGGTCGCGCACACGTGCAGTCAAGCGCAGTAACGCCGGGTCGTCATCAGGTCGCTGCGAACCGGTACGAGAGAAGCAGCGAGCCTGCAGCGGTGCGGCGGCTGTCACGGAGCTCGAGCAAGCGGAGGCCGCCGTCGTCCTCGCCGTCGAACAGCTTCCGGCCCCGGCGCGCGAGTGCGGGCGCGACCACGAGCCGGAGCTCGTCGACGAGGTCGGCTCGGAGCAGCGTGCGCGATAGCTCGATGCTTCCGTGGATGCCGATGTCACCGCCGTCCTGCTGCTTCAGGTCCGCGAGCTCGACGTCCGCCGTCGGCCAGTAACCGGCCCAGTAGTCATACGTGCCTCGACCGAGGACGACGGCGTCCTGCCTCGCGATGATCGCGCCGAGATTGTCGATGATCTCCTCGCCGCCGTCCGACATCCAATCGCCCGGCTCCTCGCCGACGCCGTCGAGTGACTGCAGGTGATACAGCACGACGTTCCGCATCCATCGCCTCCTTCGCGTTGCTCTCCAGAATGTCCAACTCGTGCGGTGAGCCGAACTCATCGGTGCACTGCAGCTCCGACTCGCGGACCACGATTTCCGCATCGGTCTACCGCTTCGCGGGGAGCGAGCGCGCGTATGACGTGCCACGCTCCACCCACCTAGCGAGCTGAGACTCGGTGCGAACGTCGTCCGGGTCGACTCGGAACCACCCCCGCATCGGCCGGCCGCGCATCACCATCGGGCGAGCGTGCGTGGCCGCGACGAGCGTCTCCGACTGCGCTGGATCGACGCGAACCAGAACTCCACCTTGCCCGCTGGCGGCCACGGCCAGGTTGCCCCCGATCAGGAACGCGAGACCGCCGAACATCTTCATCTCGGTCAGCTCGGCTTCGCCGCCGACGAGCTCGCGAATGCGATCGGCGAGCTCCACGTCATAGGCCACGCTTGCGATCGTAGGGTAAGCCGGGACGTTCGGCTTGGACTCGTGGCGCCTGCATCCGCTTCGATCCCCAGCCTCGGTCAGGTGCCGACGTAGGCCGCGCGGTGCTCGCCGGTGAGGGTGGAGCGGCAGCGACGAGGTCGGCGGGTGTGCCCTCGAAGACGATCCGGCCGCCGTCGTGGCCGG
>JANDLU010000141.1 GCA_024330215.1 Candidatus Gaiellasilicea maunaloa | reverse complement strand
CGAGAAGAGCTCTAGATGGGCCTCGCCGAGGCGCTCGTCGAGCTCGACGAGCTGACACGCCGGCTGCGCCGCGACTGCCCATGGGACCGCGAGCAGACGGCGCTCACGATCGTCCCGCACACGGTGGAGGAGGCCTACGAGGTCGCTGACGCGGCGGCGGGCGGTGAGCCGGCGAAGCTGCTCGACGAGCTCGGCGATCTCCTCTTCCAGGTCTACTTCCTGGCCTTGCTCCTGGAGGAGCACGGCCACGGCGAGCTCGAGCAGGTGGCTCGAAACGTCCACGCCAAGCTCGTGCGTCGCCATCCACATGTTTTCGGCGATGTCGAAGCGAAGACTGCCGGGCGGGTGCGCGAGCGCTGGGAGGCGGCGAAGATCGAGCAGGAGGGGCGTGTGGGTGTCTTCCACGACGTTCCGGATTCGTTGCCGGCGCTCCTGCGGGCGCGCAAGCTGCAGCGTCGCGCGGTCGCGGCCGGCTTCGACTGGCCGGATCTCGCAGGTCCGCTCGCCAAGGTTCGCGAGGAGCTCGGCGAGCTCGAGCACGAGATCGCCCGTGTCGGCGAGCCGAGCCCGGAGACCGAGCCCGACCGGGCCGTCGCGAACGAGATCGGCGATCTCCTCTTCACCGTCGTCAATCTCGCGCGGCGCCTGAACGTCGACCCCGAGCTGGCGCTGCGCGGGACGAACATGCGGTTCGTCCGACGCGTCGAGCGGGCCGAGGAGCTCGCAGTCGGGCAGGGGGAGCGCTGGAGCGAGCTTCCTCTTGGGGAGCAGGACCGCTACTACGACCTTGCCAAGGAGGAGCTGGGATGACCCCGATCCGGCACGTGCGCGGTCGTCAGATCCTGGATTCGCGCGGGAACCCGACCGTCGAGGTCGATGTCGAGCTCGAGTCCGGTGCGCGCGGCCGGGCGGCCGTCCCGTCCGGTGCGTCGACCGGTGTCCACGAGGCGGTCGAGCTTCGCGACGGCGCCTCGGAGTGGGGCGGCAAGGGCGTATCGCAGGCGGTTGCCAACGTCGCCGAGATCGAGCGCAAGCTCACCGGGCTGACCGCGACCGACCAGGCGGCCGTCGACGCCGCCATGATCGAGCTCGACGGCACGTCGAGCAAGAGCCGGCTCGGCGCGAACGCGATCCTCGGCGCCTCGCTCGCAGTGGCCAAGGCCGCCGCGGCCGATGCAGGGGAGCCGCTCTACCGCTACCTCGGCGGCGAGGCCGCCGCGACGCTGCCCGTGCCGATGCTGAACGTGATCAACGGGGGAGCGCACGCCGACAACTCGATCGAGCTGCAGGAGTTCATGGTCGTCCCGGTCGACGCGCCGACCTTCGGCGAAGGGCTGCGGCTGGGCGTCGAGGTCTACCACTCGCTGAAGCAGGTGTTATCCGAGCGCGGGCTCTCGACACTCGTAGGCGACGAGGGCGGCTTCGCACCCGACCTCGAGTCGAGCGAGGCGGCGATCGACGTGATTCTCGAGGCGGCCGAGCGGGCCGGCCACCGCGAGCGGATCGCGATTGCGCTCGACCCGGCGACGAGCGAGGTCTTCGAGGACGGGGTCTATCGCTTCGAAGGCCGCGAGAAAGCGAGCGCCGAGCTGCCCGGCTTCTGGGCCGAGCTGGTCGACCGCTACCCGATCGTCTCGATCGAGGACGGCCTCGCCGAGGACGACTGGGATGCCTGGGAGACGCTGACCAAGGAGCTCGGCGACCGCGTCCAGCTCGTCGGCGACGATCTCTTCGTCACCAACCCGGAGCGGCTGCGCGAGGGAATCGAGCGCGGCGTCGGCAACTCGATCCTCGTCAAGGTGAACCAGATCGGCACGCTGACCGAGACCATCGAGGCCGTGCGGCTCGCGCACGACAACGGCTACACGGCGGTGATGTCGCACCGGTCCGGCGACACAGAGGACGCGACCATCGCCGATCTCGCGGTCGCGCTCGGCACGGGGCAGATCAAGACGGGCGCTCCCTCGCGCTCCGACCGCGTCGCGAAGTACAACCAGCTCCTCCGGATCGAGGAGGAGCTCGGCGACCGGGCGGTGTATCCGGGCTGGTCGGCGTTCCCGCGGGCGGGACGCTCCTAGAGTTCATCGTCCCAGCGAGCCGAGACGAGGTACTCGAACAGCTCCTTCTTGGACGTGCGCTTGCGGATCACCCGGACTTCGATGTCGTCGAACCTCGCTTCGCGCAACAGGCTCGCGAGAATTGCCTCCGTCGGGACGAGCGTGTCGTAGAACTTTGAGTTGCCGATGATGTAGTTGACGCGCGCGCCGCGGTTCAGGACGGCGGGAAGCGAAGCAACGTGTCGTGCCGTGTCGGTGAAGTACTTGTGGACATAACGCGCCAGGAGATCGGATGATCTGGCGATTCCGGCGACGACCAGATCGAACCCGTCGACGCGGACCTTGGGGTCAGCGTCGGTCGGCATCCATCGGCCGACGCGCGAGGTCGCAGAGCCCCAAGTCCCTCCTATCGCCTGCCAGTCGAGCTCGGCCGCGTCGACGCGCTCCTTTAGGTAGCCCAGCCAGTACATGTACGGCCGGAGCTCGCGGATATAGCTCATCCGATTGCAGTACGGCGGCGAGGTAATGACGAGGTCATACCGCCCGGCGCCGAGCGCGGTGAGATCACGCGCATCGCCGAGAACGGCACGCGGCTGCGTTGCGATGGGAGAAGCGGCCGCAGCGGCGATCTCGCGGACTGCGGAGCTCCACTCCTCGGCGACGACGCCAGCCCGACCCCCTTCGAGCGAGAGCTGAGCGCGTGCGACCTCGCCCGCCCTGCCGCGAAAGCTCATCGATTGATGGCCGAAGCTGACCGAGGCGGTCCGGATCACGATCCGAAGGAACGCGATCGCCAGGAGATCGCTCGAGCCCTGCGATCCGACCTGCGCGGCGGCGCCGATCGCATCCCACGCTCGCGCGAGCGCGGCCAGGGTGTCCTCGCCCCACCAGCGCTCGATGTTCGAGATCGCAGGGATCCAGGGGCAGCCGCCGGCTGTCGTGAGGATCGCTTCCTCGACAACTCGAGCGAAAGTGCTCGCGGCTGCGATCTCCTCGGGCTCGTAGACTTGGGTCTTGGCGCGCGTCAGCCAGAGCAGGAATGGATTGATATCGAGCGTGTCGGCGTCCGTGCCCCGTTCGGCGCAGACCAAGGCCGTGGTGCCTGTTCCGCAGTAGGGATCGAGAACGCGCTCGACGTCTCCAGCGTCGTCGAGTAGCTCGTCGACGAGGTGCACCGAGTACATCGGCGTGAGCCTGAGCCAGCCGAACCGGGACGAGCGGAGATTCCCGCGGTGGGTCAGGTGCTCTCGGAGACCGACTGTCGTCACTGCGTCTCCAGGATCGGTGCGAAGCTGCGCTCGGTTTCGGCACGCAACGCGGCAGCATTCGTGCGCAGTAACTGTGCGAGATCGAAGCCCATGACATCGCGCGAGAACGCGAACGTGCTCGAGAGAACATCTTCGGTGTCGTCGCCCCGCAGGATCAGCCAGCCGATCGAGGCGTAACGCCGGGCGATTGCAGTCGGAAGCTGGGTCGAGAAGACGACGAGAACAGGAAGACAGCCCTGGAGTGCGATCCGGGCTGCGTTGTCGACATCTCCGCCGGAGCGCTTTGCGTCCTGACTCTTGTACCCCTGGCGGATCTCGAAGACGCCGCCGCGGAGCGATGCCCTCGCCCCGACTCGAGCCCGTGCTGCCGGCAGCCACTCCTCGAATCGCTCGAGCGCCGGCGATTCGGGGAAGTCGAGGATGTCGATGTAGCCGTCGAGCTTCCTGACGGTCGCCGGGCCACTCTCTTTCGGAATTGCGTAGGACCAGCGCGCAGCCTCGTCGTCGACTCCGAACTCGTCGCGGATGATCGCCCGCCAGAGTTCCTGGCAGCCGTCGCCGAGCTTCCGGTAGAGCGAGGTCATTGCTGCTGCGGCGCGGTGAGATGCATAAAGCAACTCGCTGTCGAGACCGAGCCACGAATAGAAGGGATCGCCGCCGTAGAGCTCCCTGAACGCCTCGAGCGACACGTCACGCCCGGTGCCGAGCTGCGGCGGTCGACGCGCGGACGCGCGAATCGCGTTCAGCAGGTAGCTGAGGTATCGGTCTTCCCGATCTATCGGAGTCACAGCCGTCCGACGGTAGCCGCAGGGTCGGTCGTCGTCGGTAAATCCGCTCTGCTCGTCTAGGTTGTAGCGATGGCCCTCGAACCGCGCCGCACGAAGATCGTCGCCACGATCGGTCCGGCCAGCTCGTCGCCCGGTGTGCTCGAGCAGCTCGCGCAGACGATCGACGGCGCGCGGCTCAACTTCTCGCACGGGACGCAGGAGATGCATGCGGAGACTGCAGCCGCGATCCGTGCGGCTCAGGAGGGGGTGGGCCGGCCGGTTGCCGTGATCGCCGACCTCCAGGGACCGAAGCTCCGGATCGGGAAGCTCGCCGAGCCGGTCGAGCTCGTCCGCGGCGAGTACGTCACGATCGCCGGCGAGGACGGCGCCCAACCCGACGACCTGCCCGTCGCGCCGGACGTGCTCGGCTCGATCCTGCAGCCGGGTAACGACGTCCTGATCGACGACGGCTCCGTACGGCTGCGAGTGGAGCGCGTCGACCGGGGGCGTGCTCACTGCGAGATCCTCGTCGGCGGCATCGTCAGCTCGCACAAGGGGGTCAACCTGCCAGGGGTGCCGCTGCCGATTCCCTCGCTGACGCGGAAGGACATCGACGATCTCCGGTTCGCGCTCGAGCTCGGTGTCGACTATGTCGCGCTCTCGTTCGTCCGAACCGCGTCGGATGTCCAGGCGCTGCGGACGCTGATCGAGGCGGCAGGCTCGACTGCGCACGTGATCGCGAAGATCGAGAAGGCCGAGGCGGTCGTCGTCCTCGACGACATCCTCCGCGAGGCCGATGCCGTCATGGTCGCGCGCGGCGATCTCGGGGTCGAGATCGGCGCCGCCGATGTGCCGCTCCTCCAGAAGCGGATCATCCTGCGCGCGCTCGAGCGCGGGAAGCCCGTGATCACGGCCACGCAGATGCTCGAGTCGATGGTGCATGCGCCCGAGCCGACCCGGGCCGAGGCCTCGGACGTCGCGAACGCGATCCTCGACGGCACCTCCGCGCTGATGCTCTCCGGCGAGACCGCGATCGGCGACTTCCCCGTGGAGGCGGTCGCGCTGATGAACCGAATCGCCTACGCCGTCGAGCCGAGCCTCGGATATCGGCACGAGATCCCCGAGGCTGAGGAGCAGCCGACGATCGGCCAGGCGATGTCGAACGCCGCCTGCGACATCGCGGAGGCGCTCGCCGCGAAGGCGCTCCTCGTCCCGACCTTCACCGGCCGTACCGCCTCGGCGGTCGCGCGCCTGCGCCCTCGTCGGCCGATCATCGGCCTCACCCACCACAAGCACTCCTTCCAGCACATGGCCCTCGAGTGGGGGGTGACGCCGGTGCACATCCCGCAGGCCGCCGATGTCGAGGAGCTCTGGTCCACCTCGCTCGATGCGGCGCGGAGCACGGGAATCGTCGAGCAGGGCGACCGTGTCGTGATCACCGCGGGCACCGCGGTCAACATGCCCGGCACCACGAACGTGATCAAGGTCGACATCGCCTGACGCTCCTGGCCGGCCGGCTCCCGGCGGGCGGAGCCCGCCTCCGCCGGCCTCGCGCGCCTGAGCGCACGCGGCTCTCCGGGTCTGGCCATTCGGCCTATCCCCTCCGGCCGCGCACGCTCAGCCACGCGCCAGGAACGTCAGGTTCGGAAGCGAGAGCAGGACCCGAGTTCCGCACGAAGTAGGGTGATTCGGCCGCTTTCGCGGTTGGATTCGGCT
>JANDLU010000015.1 GCA_024330215.1 Candidatus Gaiellasilicea maunaloa | reverse complement strand
CTAGCCGAGCTCGGCCTCGATCGCCCGCGCCAGCTCCGCGGGTTCGAAGCCGTCCGGCCCGCGCCCGCCCTGGAAGGCGATTCGGCCGTCTCGGTCGATCAGGTAGAGCCGGTCGGGCCAGCCGCCGTAGGCGAGAGCGACCGCGTCGTCGACGTCGTCGAGCAGCACCGGAATCCGCGTGCGCAGGCGCACGACGCACGCCTCGGCGGCGGCCGCCCGCTCCTCGAGCGAGGTCGGATCCGCGAGCGCGATGTTGTCACGGCGGTTGTCGGCGAGCACCCAGCCGTCCTCGGGATGCGCCTCGCGGATGTAGACGATGAAGAACGCGACCTCGCTCCCGTGTCGTTCGTGCAGCTCCTCCAGCTCGCCCAACTGACGGCGGAACGGAGGTCAGGTGTACGAGCCGAAGACGAGCGCGACAGGCCTGCCTGCGAGCTCGGCGAGCCGGATGCGCTCGGCGCTCGGGCGGTGCGATTCGGGATCGAGCCGCGGCAGGTCGAAGGGGAAGGCGGGGTCGCCAGGCCCGAGCTCGGGCGTCATCAGGCTGCGGTAGCGGGAGCACTCCATCACGCCCTCGAGCTGGAGCGGCGAGTCGACCGGCGTCTCGGGTCGACTCATCCGGCGAGCTGGCGGCGGCGCTGCATGTCGACGCTCGGCGTGTTCACCTTCCAGACGAGACCGAGGCGACGCAGCAGCCGGATCACGAGCCCGCCGATGTCGAGCTCCCACGGCTTGAGGCCGTGGAACGCCGACGATGGGAAGGCGTGATGGTTGTGGTGCCACGACTCGCCGAACGAGATCCACGAGAGCCACCAGACGTTGCGCGACTCGTCCTTGACCTGAAAGCGCCGCGACCCGACGAAGTGGCAGACCGAGTTGACCGACCACGTGATGTGGTGGAGCAGGAAGATCCGGATCAGACCGCCCCAGAACATGGCCTGCAGACCGGCGTCGAGCGTGCCGCCCCAGATCCAGCCGGCTACGAACGGGAGCACGAGCGAGGCCGCAACCCACGCCGGGAACCAGCGCGAGATGAAGACCATGCCCCGGTCCGCGAGCAGATCCTTTGCGTACTTCGTCCACTCGGCGCGGCCGACGTTGCGAAAGAGCCAGCCGACGTGCGCGTGCCAGAGCCCTGCGAGCTTCCCACGCAAGCCGGGCGCGAAGCCCGCGTGCGGCGAGTGCGGATCGCCCTCCCGGTCGGCGAAGTTGTGGTGCTTGCGGTGGTCGGAGACCCAGCGGATCACCGGTCCCTGCACCGCCATCGAGCCGAGGACGGCGAGCCCGTAGCGGATCGCCCGGTACGTCTCGTACGAGCGGTGCGTGAAGAGCCGGTGGAAGCCGATCGAGATCCCGAGCGTCGTCAACGCGTAGCCGACGGCGAAGATGATCAGGTCGCGCCAGGTCACGTAGCTGCCCCAGAAGAGGAAGATCGAGGCGACGAAGCCGACGAACGGGAGCGTGACGCCGACGAGGTTAGTGATCTTCTGTCCCCGGGTCATGTGCAACTCGGCCGGGATCTCGGTGATGATGGCGGTCACTGGCGGAGGAGAGTAGCGCTCCTTCGTTGCCTCTGTCGCGGCGCGCTCACAAGAGCCTCCAACCCACGAAGCTCTGTGCCGGCGGAACGCGCTCCGCAGCGCGAGTCCGCGTCCTCAGTCGCGTCGATATGACCTGCATATCGACGTTCCCTGCGTCCTTGCCTCGCACCATCCATCGCGTCCCGTCGACGAGGCCTCACGGTGTTGAAGGCTCTAAGGTACGCCGACGCATGGCCCTCCTCTCGCTGCGGAACGTCACCCGTCGCTTCGGCGGCATCGTCGCCCTCGACGGTGTCTCGTTCGATGTGGGTGAGGGCCAGATCGTGGGGCTGATCGGTCCGAACGGTGCCGGCAAGACGACGGCCTTCAACGTGATCACCCGCCTCTACACCCCGAACGAGGGCGAGGTCGAGTTCGCCGGCGAGAACCTCCTGAAAGCACCGGTTCATGGGATCGTCCGCCGCGGGATCGCGCGCACCTTCCAGAACGTGGAGCTCTTCAGGACGATGTCCGCACTCGAGAACGTGCTCGTGGGCGCGCACACGCGCGGGCGCGACTCGGAGCAGCAGGCGCTCGAGGCGCTCGACTACGTCGGGCTCGCGCCGATCGCCCGCCGTGCCGTCGCCGGCCTCCCTTTCGGGACGCTGAAGCGCGTCGAGCTCGCGCGTGCGCTCGTCGCGCAGCCGACGCTCCTGCTCCTCGACGAGCCCGCCGGCGGGCTGAACCACGAGGAGGTTGCGGAGCTCGGCCGCTTCATCCGCCAGATCCGCGACGACCGGAAGCTGACCGTGCTGCTCGTCGAGCATCACATGAACCTCGTGATGGGCATCTCGGATCACGTCCACGTGCTCAACTTCGGCCGCCAGATCGCCGGCGGCACGCCCGCCGAGGTGCGCGCGAACCCGGCCGTGATCGAGGCCTATCTCGGCACGGACGACACCCATGCCGGCGGCAACGGTGCGGGATCCGCGCACGCCGGCGAGCCCGTGGCCAGGGATCCCGATGGCGCTGCTTGAGCTGCAGGACGTCGAGGCCCGCTACGGCCAGGTGCGCGCTCTCCACGGGGTCTCGCTCGCCGTCGACGAGGGGCAGATCGTGGCGGTGCTCGGCGCGAACGGCGCGGGCAAGACGACGACGCTTCGCGCGATCTCGGGCACCGTCCGGCGGACCGGCGAGATCTCGCTCGCGGGCAAGCGGCTCGGCCGCCACGGTCCGGAAGCAGTCGCGAAGCTCGGTGTCGCGCACGTGCCGGAGGGCCGCGGCACCTTCGCCGAGCTCTCGGTCGACGAGAACCTGCGGCTCGGCGGCTACACGCGTCGCGGCTCGCTCGACGCGGACGTCGAGCGGATGAGCGGCTACTTTCCGTGGCTCGGGGAGCGCGGCGACCAGCACGCCGGCACCCTCTCGGGCGGCGAGCAGCAGATGCTCGCGCTCGCACGGGCCTTGATGAGCCGACCGAAGCTGCTCCTCCTCGACGAGCCCTCCCTCGGGCTCGCGCCGCTCGTCACACGTGAGATCTTCCGGATCGTGCGTGAGCTGAACGAGGAGGACGGGCTGACCGTGCTCGTCGTCGAGCAGAACGCGGCGATCGCGCTCGAGGTCGCCGCCCGCGCCTACGTGCTCGAGGTCGGCAAGGTGGCCGTGTCGGGGACGAGCGAGGAGCTCGCCCGCGACGAATCCGTCCGCAAGAGCTACCTCGGCTACTGAGGAAGAACGTTGGCCGCCTTCTTCCAGCAGATCGTCGCCGGCCTCGCCACGGGGGCCATCTACGCGGCGCTCGCGCTCGCCCTCGTCCTGATCCACCGCGCCACCGGCGTGATCAACTTCGCCCAGGGCGAGATGGCGATGTTCACGACCTACATCGCCTGGACGCTGACCGCGAACCACGGCTTCTCGTACTGGCCCGCGTTCGCCGTCACGCTGCTCTTCGCGTTCGTGCTCGGCCTCGGGATCCAGCGCGTGATCATCCGACCGATCGAGCGGGGGCCGATTCTGACGACGGTGATCATCACGATCGGACTCGTGCTCGTCTTCAACGGCGCGGCAGGCTGGATCTGGTCGGCAGAGGTGCGCGCCTTCCCGAGCCCGTTCCCGAACGACACCTGGAACGTCGGCGGCGTCGCGATCTCGGTGCAGGACGTCGGCACGATCGTCGTCGTCGTCGTGCTCGTGCTCCTCCTCGCGGCGTTCTTCCGCTACACGAAGATCGGCCTGGCGTTGCGCGCGTCGGCGCTGAATCCCGAGGCGAGCCGGCTCGTCGGCGTGCGCGTCGGCTGGATGCTCGGAATCGGCTGGGGTCTCGCCGCCGTGCTCGGCGCGGTCGCCGGAATGCTGGCCGCCCCGACCATCTTCCTCGACCCGAACCTGATGCAGGCGATCCTGATCTACTCGTTCGCGGCCGCCGTGCTCGGCGGGATCGACTCGCCGGTCGGGGCGGTCGCCGGGGGCCTGCTGCTCGGCGTCGGGCTCAACCTGATCGGTGCCTACGTCGACTTCGTCGGCGCCGACCTGCGCCTGCCGGTGGCGCTCCTGATCATCCTCGTCGTGCTGCTGGTGCGGCCCGCGGGCCTCTTCGGCAAGCCGGTCACGAGGCGCGTATGAGCCGGCCGTACCTCAACCGAGCCGAGCTCGTGCGCGTGGCTCTCTTCCTGCTCGCGGCGGCGGCCGTCCTGCTCCTGCCGCGCCTGATCAGCGACTTTCGCGCCCAGCAGTTCGCCTACGTCGGGATCTACCTGATCGCACTGCTCGGCCTCAACGTCCTCACCGGCTTCACGGGCCAGATCTCGCTCGGGCACGGCGCCTTCATGGCGATCGGCGGCTATACGACCGCAATCCTGATCTCGAACTCAGATCCAGCGCTGAAGCTCGGCTCGCACGTCTTCTCCAACGACATGAAGGATCTCTGGACGATCCCCATCGCGGGCCTGATTGCCGGGCTCGCGGGTTTTCTCTTCGGCTTCCCGGCTCTGCGGCTGACGGGCCTCTACCTCGCGCTCGCGACCTTCGCGATCGCCGTGGCGACGCCGGCCGTGATCAAGAAGTTCGAGACGTTCACCGGCGGTGGCGGCGGGATCCAGCTCTTCGGCGTCGAAGGTCTGACCGCGACTCCGAAGACCGACCCGATCACCTTCGAGCAAACCGAGGGCGTGACCGTCCTGGGGCGGGAGATCACGACGTTCAACGACTGGCTCTACTACCTGAGCTGGGCGATCGCGATCGTCATGTTCGGCGTCGCGTGGGCGCTCCTGCGCGGGCGGATGGGCCGGGCGTTCCGGGCCGTGCGCGACAGCGAGCTCGCCGCGGCCTCCTCGGGCGTCAACCTTGCGCGCTACAAGACTCTCGCCTTCGGGATCAGCGCCTTCTACGCCGGCGTCGCCGGCTCGCTGCTCGCGATCGCGACGACGTTCGTCAATCCCGACACGTTCCCGATCACGCTCTCGATCTTCCTCCTCGTCGGCGTGGTCGTCGGCGGCCTCGGCTCGCTGTGGCCACTCGTGATCGGTGCCATCTTCATCCAGTTCCTGCCGCTCTGGGCCCAGCAGCTGAACGGTCCGCTGCCAAACTCGTTCGGCCCGCTCGGCGTGCCCGACTTCAAGGCACCCGGCGCGCCGGCCGTCGTCTACGGCGTCATCCTGATCCTCGTGATGCTCGCCTTCCCGGGCGGAGCGGGCGGGCTCGTCCGCCGGGTTCAGTCGCTGGCGACGCGCGGCTACGATCGCGTTCGCTGAGCCTCGACTCAAGGAGCTGTTCTCACCGATGCGTAGTCCCAGGCTTTTTCTCTCGATGGTCGCGCTCGCGGGGGCGATCGCCACCGGCGCGACCGCCGCGTCCGGCGCCGACCCCGGCATCACCGCGAAGACGATCCTCCTCGGCGGGACGTCGCCGCTCTCGGGCCCCGCTTCCGCCTACGCCTCGGTCGCCCGCGGCGCCGACGCCTACTTCAAGTACGTGAACGCGCGCGGTGGCGTCAACGGCCGCAGGATCGCCTACAAGTACGTCGACGACGCCTACAACCCGGTGCAGACCGTCCAGGCGACGCGTCAGCTCGTGGAGCAGGACAAGGTCTTCGCGATCTTCAACTCGCTCGGCACCGAGCACAACGTGGCGACGCGCGACTATCTGAACCAGCTGCGGGTGCCGCAGCTCTTCGTCGCCTCCGGCGCCACCACCTTCGGGCGCGACCACAGGCGCTACCCGTACACGATCGGCTTCCAGCCGAGCTATCAGGCGGAGGGCTGGATCTACGGCACCTACCTGGCGCGCACGAGGCCGGGCTCGAAGCTCGCGATCCTGTTCCAGAACGACGACTACGGCAAGGACCTGATGGCCGGAGTGCGACAGGGAATCGCGCGCTCGAAGGTGAAGATCGTCGCGGCCGAAGGCTACGAGGTGACGGCGACGGACGTCCAGTCGCAGATCGCGAAGCTGAAGGCGTCCGGCGCCAACACGCTGGCGCTGTTCGCGACGCCCAAGTTCGCTATCCAGGGGTACGTGTTCGCGAACCGTCTCGGCTGGCGGCCGCTCGTGCTCGTGAACGCCGTTTCGAGCGCCTCGAACATCATGACCCTGGCCTCCGAGGGCGGTACGAACAAGTCCGTCGCGAACTCGGTCTCGATCGTCTACCTCAAGGATCCGACCGACGCCAAGTGGCGCGCCGACGCCGCGATGAAGCTCTATCGCTCCGTGCTGGCCAAGTACGCGCGGGGCGCGAACGCGAAGGACGTCTACCACGTCTACGGGATGGCGGTCGCCCACGAGACCGTGCGCGTCCTCGAGGCCACGGGCAAGAATCCGACGCGCGCGGCGCTCGTCGCGCAGCTGCGGAAGCTGAGCGACGCCTCGAACCCGTTCCTACTGCCCGGAATCGCGATCAGGACGAGCGGGACCGAGCGCTTCCCGATCGAGCAGGCCCTCCTCCAACGGTGGTCGAAGGGCTCGTGGCAGAGCTTCGGCGGCCTCTGGGGCTATCGCGCCGGCTGACTAACCGTCCGGTAGGGACACGTCCGGGGTCAAAGCCCGGCCGTGTCCCGCGAGGACGGTTGCGCTCGACTCGGCTTGCGCGATCGCGCTTGCCATCAAGCCGTTGACGGTCCAGGCCGTGGCCGAGTACACCGTCTGCGTGGGACGTGTCCGGGGTCAAAGCCCGGACGTGTCCCGCAAGGACATGTCCCCGGGGGCAGCGATGCCGTCTGCGAGGATGGAGACATGTCACCGGCTGACCTCCTCGGCGCATCGCTGGACGATCTCCTCGGCGCGGCGCGCGAGCGGAGGCGAGGCGGCGGTCTCGTCACCTACTCGCCCAAGGTCTTCGTCCCGCTGACGACGCTCTGCCGCGACGTCTGCGGCTACTGCACCTTCGCCCGTCCTCCGCGGCGCGGCGAGCGCGCCTACCTCACCGAGGACGAGGTGCTCGCGATTGCGCGGGCGGGCGCGGCGGCCGGCTGCACGGAGGCGCTCTTCACGCTCGGCGACAAGCCCGAGCTCCGCTACGAGATCGCGCGCGAGGAGCTGCGCGCGCTGGGCTGCGCGACCACGATCGACTACCTCGCGCGCGTCGCGAAGCTCGTGCTCGACGAGACGGGCCTGTTGCCGCACCTGAACCCGGGTGTGATGACGCGCGCCGAGCTCGAGCTCCTGCGCCCGGTCTCCGCCTCGATGGGGATCATGCTCGAGACGACTGCGGTGCGATTGGCCGAGCGCGGCGGCCCGCACTGGGCCTCGCCGGACAAGCTGCCCGTCCGCAGGCTCGAGACGATCGAGCTCGCTGGCGAGCTCAAGGTCCCGTTCACGAGCGGGATCCTGATCGGGATCGGCGAGACGCGACCGGAGCGACTCGAGGCCCTGGAAGCCCTCGCGAAGCTGCACAACCGGTACGGCCATCTCCAGGAGGTGATCGTCCAGAACTTCCGCGCGAAGGCGAAGACGCGAATGGCCGACCACCCCGAGCCGTCGCTCGACGACCACCTCTGGACGATCGCGGCCGCGCGGCTGCTGCTCCCCGAAGACGTCTCCGTGCAGGCGCCGCCGAACCTCGCCTACGACGAGTTCCCGCGGCTCCTCGACGCCGGGATCGACGACTGGGGCGGAGTCTCGCCGGTGACGATCGACCACGTCAATCCGGAAGCGCCCTGGCCCGAGCGCGACCGGCTCGCGGCGGCGACTCGCGCGCGCGGGCTCGAGCTCGCACCACGCCTGCCTGTCTATCCAGGCTTCGTCGACAGCGTCTGGCTCGCTCCGCAGACACTCACGCAGGCGCTCCGAAGCTCGGACTCGCTCGGCCTCGCCCGCGAGGACGGCTGGCATCCCGGCGAACGTGGCGGGATCCCGTTCACTGTCGCGCGCGACGCAATCCCCCTCGATACCTCAGCCGAACTGGGCGAGGAAGAGCTCGTACGGCTCTTCGGCGCCCGCGGCGAGGAGCGGCAGCGCGTCTTCGCCGCCGCCGACCGCCTCCGCCGCGAGGTCTGCGGCGACGAGGTCAGCTACGTGGTCACCCGGAACATCCAGTACACGAACGTCTGTTACTTCCGCTGCGGCTTCTGCGCCTTCTCGAAGGGAAAGCTCGCGGCCAACCTGCGCGGCGCGCCCTACCTCGTGCCGCTCGAGGAGATCGTGCGCCGCGCCCGCGAGGCCTGGGATCGCGGCGCGACCGAGGTCTGTCTCCAGGGCGGGATCCATCCGGCGTTCACCGGCGACTACTACGCCGAGGTCGTGAGCGCGATCCGGCAGGCGCTGCCTGAGCTGCACATCCACGCCTTCTCGGCGCTCGAGCTCTGGCAGGGCGCCGCCACGCTGGGTGTGTCCCTCGAGGACTACCTCGAGCGCCTGCGCACGCTCGGGCTCGGCTCGCTCCCGGGGACGGCGGCGGAGATCCTCGACGACGAGGTGCGGGCGCTGATCTGCCCCGACAAGGTCTCGACCGCGCAGTGGCTCGCCGTGCACGACGCCGCGCACCGCGTGGGTCTGCGCTCGAACGTGACGATCATGTTCGGCCACGTCGAGTCGCCTCGCCACTGGGCCAGGCATCTACTCAGGGCGCGCGAGCAGCAGGAGCGCTCCGGCGGCTTCACCGAGCTCGTGCCGCTGCCGTTCGTCCACATGGAGGCGCCGATCTGGCTGAAGGGTCACGCGCGGTCGGGGCCGACCTTCGGTGAGACGCTGCTCCTGCACGCCGTCGCGCGGCTCGCGCTGCACCCACAGATCGCGAACATCCAGGCCTCGTGGGTGAAGCTCGGACCCGTCGGGGTTACGGCCGCGCTCGCGGCCGGCGTCAACGACCTCGGCGGCACGCTGATGAACGAGTCGATCTCGCGCTCGGCCGGCTCGGAGCACGGGCAGGAGCTGACGCCCGAGGCGATGGAGGCCCTGATCCGCGCGAGCGGGCGAAGCCCGCGCCAGCGCACGACGCTGTACGGGGACGTCCCGCCCGAGCGTCGGGCCGCCTCCTTCGGGGCCCCGCCCCTGGCAGCGCCGAGCAACCCCCACGTGCGGGACGCGCGCCTTCAGGCCCCGCCGAGACCCGTCCGTCCGGGACTCCTGGCGGATGCGGCAACGCCGCGCTAGGGTTCGAACTCGGCTGCGCGAACAACTCGGGGAGTGGCGAACTTGACTTTCAACGGCTACAACGTGCGCGTGCGCGCTGAGATTCTGCGGCCGATCGTGCGAGTGGGGGCAGCCCTCGTCGCCGTCGGCGTCCTCCTCTCGCTCCCCGCGTCGCGCGCCGATGCCGCCTTCCCCGGGACGAACGGGC
Organism: Candidatus Gaiellasilicea maunaloa; assembly: GCA_024330215.1. Classification (GTDB taxonomy): domain Bacteria; phylum Actinomycetota; class Thermoleophilia; order Gaiellales; family Gaiellaceae; genus Gaiellasilicea; species Gaiellasilicea maunaloa. The sequence goes on along the minus strand of JANDLU010000015.1, from coordinate 46,106 downwards.
TGATCGCGTTCGAGCGCGGCAACGACATCTACACGGTCACGACCGCCGGTACACCGGTGGTGAGCTCGACGGCTCTCGTCGCGAACGCAGCCGATCCTTCCTGGTCGCCGAACGGCAACAAGCTCGCGTTTACGCAGAGCGGCTCGGTCAAGGTCCTCACGGTGGACGGCGGTGCGATCCAGACCCTCGACAGCGGCTCCGCGCCGACCTGGTCGCCCGATGGGACGATGATCGCGTACGAGCGCTCGACCGACATCTACGTCATCTCCTCGAGCGGCGGCACGGGTCGCAACCTCTCTAACAGCGGCTCCTCCGCCGCGGACGACGATCCCGCCTGGTCGCCCGACGACGACTCGATCGCGTTCACACGGACGGCCGCGAACGCAGACATCTACACGATGGACGCGCCGTCGGATCCGCTCACGGGCGGCGGCGGCAACCAGGAGCAGCTGACGACGGCGACCTCGAACGAGACGCAGCCGTCCTACGACCCGGACGGCGGTTTGATCGCCTTCGCCTCCGACCGGATCGGGGTCTCGCAACGGCAGATCTACACGATCTCGACCTCGGGCGGGACCGAGACTCGGGTGACGAGCTCGAGCACCGACGACTACGCCCCCGCACACGCTCCCGACGGTACGCAGATCGCGTTCGCGCGCTCAGGCGCCGGGATCTACACGACCGGGACCGGCGAGACTCCGCTCACGTCGGGCGGCACCGATACCAATCCCGACTGGCAGCCGGCCGCCCCGACGAACACCACCCTGCCCGTGATCACCGGCAACTTCTCCGATGGCGGCACCATGTTCGCCTCGACCGGCACCTTCGCGTCGGCGAGCAGCTATGCCTATCGCTGGCTGCGCTGCGACGACGACGGCGACGACTGCGAGGAGATCACCGGCGCCGACTCGTCCACCTATCGCGGCTCGAGCCAGGACGTCGGCAAGCGGCTGCGCGTCCGCGTGACTGCGACGAGCAGCAGCGGCACGAGCTCCGCGATCTCGGATCCCACGCCCGTGATCGCCGGGCCGGAGCCGCAGAACGTGATTCCGCCGAAGGTGATCGTGCCCGGACTGACGGGCATCCCGATGGCCGGCGTCGCGCAGTCCTCCTCCGTCGGCACCTGGACGGGCCAGGGGCCGATCACCTACACCTATCAGTGGAAGAAGTGCCAGCCGAAGGACGGCCCCTGCTACCGGATCCTCGAGACGAGGGCGCAGTCGTCGACCTTCGTCCCGACGGCCGACCTCGTCGGCTGGTCGCTCCGCGTCGAGGTCACCGCCACGAACTCGGCCGGCTCGAAGACGGTCCAGTCCGAGTCGACGCCGCTCGTGATCGCAAACGCGCCCCTGAGCCTCGTCCGCCCAAGGGTCTCCGTTGCGACGACGAACCCGACGGTCGGGCAGGAGCTCACCGTCGACACCGGTAGCTGGACCGGGTTCGGGCTGAGCTTCACCTACGAGTGGCGGCGGTGCGATGCTCCGGGATCGCTGCAGAGTTGCGTGCCGATCCCGGGAGCGGTCACGAGCCGCTACACCCCCACCGAGGCCGACCTCGGCGTGACACTGCGGGTCTACGTGACCGCGAGGGGCCTCGGCGGCGCGTCGACGCAGTTCAGCGACCACACCTTCCCGACGATCCCCGCGCCGAGGCTCGCGCCCTCGCTGACGACGGCGCCGCTGATCACCGGCGATGCCGCGCCCGGCGAGACGCTGACGGCGACGCGCGGCGCCTGGACGGGCTTCGCGCCGGTCCGCTATTCCTCCGCGTGGCAGCGCTGCGACGCGACCGTCACGGTCTGTCGCTCGCGGAACGTCAAGGGCCTTCTCTACAAGGTGACCGCGGCGGATCTCGGCTTCCGCATCCGCTTCATCGTCGTCGCCCGGAACTCGGTCGGAAACGCGCGCGCGAACTCCGACGCGACGGAGTCGGTCGTGCTCGGCCCGCCGAGGCCGAAGGGCCGGACGATCGTCGGTACCAACCGCTCCGAGTACATCCCGGGCGGGGGTGGGGATGACGTCCTCAGCGGCCGCGGCGGCCACGACTCGATCATGGGCGGCAAGGGCGACGACCGGCTGAACGGCGACGACGGGAACGACTACATCGACGGCGGCGCCGACGTCGATCGGATCGACGGCGGCGCTGGGAGCGACACGATCATCGTCGCCGACGGGGAGATCGACACCGTCGAGTGCGGCGACGGCAACGATCGCGTCCTCGCCGACCCGTCCGACGTGCTCTCCGGTTGCGAGGCGATCAGCTTCCCGCCGACCGCGCCGGTGCCGGGCCCCGAGCCGCCCGATCCGCCGGACCCGCCGACCACTCCCTAGCTTGTGCTAGCTCTCGCTTCGGAGGGCTCGCCGGAATCCGAGGAGCCAGCGCGGGATTCGGCGGCGGGCGTGGGCGAGCGCGTCGTCGACCTCGGCGCCGAAGCCCTCGCCGTGGCGACCGGGACCGTGGCCGACGAGGACGTGTAGCGGCGCCAGCCCCCGGAGCCGTCGCGGCGGGAACGGGCGCAGGAACGGGTGCACGCCGATCGGCTCGGCTCCGGCCCGGAAGAAGGGGATCGTGCCGAGCACGTCGGCGCAGACGAGGATCCGCCGCTCCGGCCACCAGAGCGCGACCTCCTGCCAGCGTCGCCAGGATGCGACGGGAAGGACTTCGAACGGTGTCCCGGGCAGCGAGTCGGGGACGACGTGAACCGGCGCGCCGAGCCGTGTCGCCAGCGCCGCCGAGTCCCGACCGTGCCGATCGAGAAGCTGGATCACGCCCGCCGGCTCGCCGAGGTCGCGGATCCGCTCCTCGACGCCATCGTCCTCGAAGGGATCGATCAACCAGACGCGACCGTCGACTGCGAGCGCGTGTGCCGCTCGGTGGAGTCGGTCGTCCGCGATCCAGCCGAAGCCGCCGTCGAGCTCGTCGACGAACTCTGTCACGGCGCCTCGAGTCGGGCGACGGCCTGCTCGAAAACCGCTTCCGGCTGCGCGCCGAGCACGAGCAGCCGCCGATCGAGCAGGAAGGCCGGCACGGCGTTCGCCCCGATCGAAACCGCTTGACGGGTCGAGTCTTCGATCCGCTCACGGTAACGATCGCCGTCGAGTACCGCCTCGACCTCGTCGCGCGGGAGCTCGACCTCGGCTGCGAGCGTGCGCAGGACGGCGGGATCGCCGAGATCCTGCGCCTCCGCCCAGTAGGCGTCCATCAGCCGGTCGTGGGTCTCCTCGTGCCGTCCGAGCTCACGCGCCAACTCCGTCAGCCGCAGCGCCCGCATGGTGTTCGGGACGACATCCGGACTCGGGTTGTACTCGAGTCCGCGCGCGCCAAAGGTCGTCCGCATCCGCTCCGTCATCCCCTCGCCGTAGCGCGCGAGTAGCTGCGCCCGCGGCAGGCCCTCGGGCGGGTACTCGGGATGGAGGTCGAACGGGAGCCAGACGACGGCGGCGCCGAACCGGCGCCCGAGCCACGTGGCGATCGGTTGCGCCAGGCGGCAGAAAGGTCAGATGTAGTCGCTCCAGATTGCGACTGTCTCGATGCTCATGCCTCCAGACTAATTGCCTGGCCGAGCGTGAAACGGCCGCGCCAGAGCGCACTGCCGGCAACCGCGCCCTCGCACCCGAGGTCGCGCACGGCGCGGAGATCGTCGAGCGAGGCGATGCCGCCGGCCGCGAGCACCGGCAGCCGCGACGTTTCGAGCACCGTTGCGAGGAGCTCGAGGTCCGGACCTGCGAGCGAGCCGTCCCGGCTCGTGCTCGTGACGAGCAGGCGGGCGACCCCCGCGTCGCGGCACTGCTCGGCGAGCTCCGCGGCGGTTGCGGTCGAGCGCTCGGTCCAACCCTGGACTGCAATGCGGCCGTCTCGTACGTCGACGGCGACGACGAGCCGCTCGCCGAAGCGCTCCACGGCCTGCTGGAGGAAGTCGGGCGAGAGGGCGGCGGTGCCGACGAGCACCCGGGTCGCTCCGGCTTCGAGCGCCGCGGCGATCGAAGCGAGCGTCCGGTAGCCACCGCCGACCTGGATCGGCACGGAGATTGCGGAGGCCACGCGGCGCACGAGCTCGGCGGTGGGGGAGCCCCGGAAGGCACCGTCCAGGTCGACGAGGTGGAGCCAGTTTGCGCCCTCGGCTGCGAACCGCGTCGCCGCAACCATGGGATCGCCACCTTCGACGGTGACCTTCGAGGGATCGCCCTGCGCGAGCCGGACGACCCGGCCGGCGAGGACGTCGATCGCGGGATAGATCGTAAACGTTCCTGTTGAGTCGCTCCGCGCTGCCACGTTAGCATGCTAACATGCAATCATGGTTCGATCGGCAACAGGGCTCGAACGCGCAGTCGAGCCTCTCCCCGGTCTCGACGAGCTCGCCGCGGTGCTGGTCAGCCTGCGCTCGCCCGACGAGGTGACGCGTTTCCTGCGCGATCTCTGCACGCTGCCGGAGCTCGAGGCGCTCACGCATCGCTGGCAGACGGTTCGGCTCCTCGAGCAAGGGGTCCCGTACCTCGAGATCGCAGAACGGGTGCCGACGAGTACGGCCACGGTCACGCGTGTCGCCCAATGGCTACGGCACGGCACCGGCGGCTACCGGATCGCGCTCGAGCGCGCGAGCCGCAGACGATGATGGCGTCCGCGCGCTTCACCCGTGCCGGCGCGAACGGCAGGCTCACGCTCGCCGTCCCGGCCAAGGGGAGGATGTCGGAGCCGGCGCTGCGTCTGTGTGCGGACGCCGGGCTCAGCTTCGAGGCGACCGATCGCGCTCTGCTCGTGCCCTGCGCGAACGCTCCGGTCGACCTCCTCCTCGTCCGACCGAGCGACATCCCGGAGTACGTGCAGGACGGCGTCGTCCATCTCGGGATCACCGGCGCCAACCTCGCGGTCGAGGCAGAGGTGGAGGTGCTCACGCTCGCGGAGCTCGGTTTCGCCCGCTGCACGCTCCAGGCCGCCGTGCCCGACGACTCGCCACACGAGGATCTCGCCTCCCTCGCGGGCCTCCGCGTCGCGACCGCCTACCCGGTGACGACGCGGGCTTGCCTGGCGCGGCTCGGGATCTCCGCCGAGCTCGTGCCCATCTCGGGCTCGGTCGAGGCCGCACCGCGGCTCGGGCTCTCGGACGCGATCGTCGATCTCGTCTCGACGGGGTCGACGGCGAGCGCGAACGGCCTCCGGCTGATCGGTACGCTCCTCGAGTCGCAGGCCGTGCTCGTGGGCAGCGAGGCCGCGGTGACCGAGCAGCGCGAGCTCGTGGAGCGCTTCCGGCTGATGATCTCGGGGGTCGTCGCCGCCCGCCGCCGCCGCTACCTGATGATGAACGCGCCCGCCTCGGCGCTGCCCGAGCTCGAGCGACTGCTGCCCAGCATGGGCGCCCCGTCCGTCCTCAACCTCGCGGAGGAGGGACAGATCGCGATCCACGCGGCCGTCGAGGCGGACGAGCTCTGGAACCTGCTCGCACCGCTCAAGGCCGCCGGCGCCTCGTCGATCCTCGTGCTCCCGGTGGAGCGCCTCGTTCCGTGAGGGGAGCCGGGCTCGAGGAGGTGCTGCCGCGCGCCGCCGAGATCGTGGCGGACGTTCGCGACCGCGGCGACGCGGCGCTGCTCGATTGGACGGAGCGGCTCGACGGGCCATTCGACGACGCACGGCCGCTCCGTGTCTCGGGCGGGACGCTCGCCGCCGCGACGATCGAGGACGACGTGCTCGACTCCGTCCGCTCGCTCGTGGCGGCAGTACGCGAGGTGGCGCTTTCGCAGCGGCCGGCGAACACGCTCGTCGAGGCGGTGCCCGGGATCGTGACCGAGCGCCGCTGGCTCCCGCTTGCGTCGGTCGGCGTCTACGTGCCCGGCGGCCGGGCCGCATACCCGTCGTCCCTCGTGATGACGGCCGTGCCCGCACAGGTTGCCGGCGTCGAGCGGATCGCCGTCGTCACGCCGCGCCCGGCCGAGGTGACGCTCGCGGTGGCGCACGAGCTTGGGATCGACGAGCTGTACGCGGTCGGCGGCGCCCAGGCCGTTGCCGCCCTCGCCTACGGGACGGAGACGATCGCGCCCGTCGACAAGATCGTCGGGCCGGGCAACCGCTACGTGACGGCGGCGAAGCTGCTGGTCTCGAGCCGTGTTGCGATCGACCTCCCGGCCGGGCCCAGCGAGGTCGTCGTGATCGCCGACGGCAGCGCGAGCGCTGGTCAGTGCGCCGCCGACCTGCTCGCCCAGGCCGAGCACGGGCCCGACAGCGAGGCGATCCTGCTCAGCCTCGAGCCGGCGCTGTCCGAGGCTGTGCGTACGATCGTAAGCGGATATGACAACGTGTCGATTGAGGACATGGCTTCTGTGGACGAGGCGCTGGCTCGTTCGGACGAGTACGCGCCCGAGCATCTGGAGCTCTGGCTCGCCGACTCCGAGCCACTGGTCGAGCGCGTGCGAAACGCGGGGACCGTTTTCGTCCGTACCTCGGCGGTTGTCGGCGACTACGCCTCGGGCGCGACCCATGTCCTCCCGACCGGCGGCCTCGCGCGTGGAGCAGGGGGGCTCGGGCTGGAGAGCTTCCTCAAGCCGGTCCAGATCGTCCGCGCGAGCGCCGGGGGGCTCGAGCGCGCCGGCGAGATCGCACTGCCGCTCGCCCGGATCGAGGGCCTGCCGCTGCATGCGGCCGCCCTGGACCCGCGATGAGCCCAGGCGCGCTGCCGCTCCCCGCCGGCTTCCGACCCTACGCCTGGGCGCCGAGCTCCCTCGAGATCGCGGCCCGCCACGGGCTCCGCCCCGAGCACATCCTGCGCTTCGACCAGAACACGCCGCCGCTGCCCGGGGTGCCGCGGGTTCCGCTCGCGCAGAGCTTCGCGCGGCTGAACGACTACCCCGACGGGACGTACCGGGAGCTGCGTGAGGCGGCCGCGTCGTATTGCGACGTCGACGCGTCCCAGATCGTGGTCGGTGCGGGCGCCGACGAGCTGATCGCGCTCTGTGCGAGGACCTTTCTCGGTCCGGGCCGATGCGCGGCCATCTCGCCGCCGACGTACGGGCTCTACCGGATCGTCACGGAGCTGGAAGGCGCCGAGGTCGTCGAAGACCGTGACGGCGCGGCCGTGATCTGGGTCTGCAACCCGAACAACCCGACCGGGGAGTTGCGCGAGCCGACCGAGCTCGCGGCGCTCGCGCGCGCCCATGCGGAGGCGATCGTCGTCGTAGACGAGGCGTACTTCGAGTTCGCGGATGCAACCTGCGTGCCGCTGATTGCCGAGCAGCCGAGCCTGATCGTGCTTCGGACGCTCTCGAAGGTCTTCGGCCTGGCGTCGCTCCGCGTCGGCTACGCGATTGCCGCTCCGGACGTCGCAGCCGAGTTGGAGCTGCGCCGAGCGCCGGCGAGCGTGTCCGGTCCGGCCGCGCGGATCGCCGCGGCGGCGCTCCGAGAGCCGAGGATCGACGTGCAGGACACGCTCGCGGAGCGAGCCCGTGTCCGGGATGCGCTCCTCTCGGCCGGCCACGACTGTCCCGAATCGGCGGGCAACTTCGTCTTCGTCCGCACCGCGGAGCCTCTCGGCGAGCAGCTTGAACGGCAGGGTCTCGTCGTCCGCCACTTTGCCGAGGGAGTTCGAATCACGCTGCGGCGGCCGCGCGAGAACGACGTGCTGCTGGCCGCGCTCGGAACCGAGGTCGACGCCGTGCTCACCGGGCGGGAGGTCCACGTCGCTCGAATCTCGACCGAGACGGCGCTGCGGATCTCGCTCGACCTCGACGGTGCCGGCCATGCGCGCGTCGAGACCGGGATCGGCTTCCTCGACCATCTGCTCGCGCTTTGGACCTTTCACGGCGGCTTCGATCTCGAGCTGCTCGCCGGAGGCGACCTCGAGGTCGACGAGCACCACACCGTCGAGGACGTACTCGCAGCGCTCGGCGACGCGGTCTCGGAGGCGCTCGGCGCGCGGGAGGGGATCGCGCGTTATGGCTCCGCGATCGTGCCCATGGACGAGGCGACCGCCACCGTGGCCGTCGATCTCGTCCGGCGCCCGCATGCCGAGATCGCACTCCAGTTCGGGAGCGACCGCGTCGGCGGGCTCGCCGTGACGCTGCTCGCGCACGCGCTCGAGCGGTTCGCGATACAGGCGGGTTGCACGATCCAGCTCACGGCCGCGGGCGGGGACGATCACCACGTCGCCGAGGCCGCGTTCAAGGCGCTCGGGCAGGCGCTCCGACAGGCGTGTACCGCGGCGGGCGAGGGCGTCCGGTCGACGAAGGGGCTCGCGTGAAGGTCATGCTCGCGGATTACGGCGCGGGCAACACGCGTAGTGTCTGCGCCGCGCTTGCGCGTGCGGGCGCAGAGCCCGTCGTCTCGACGGAGCCCGCCGAGATCCGCGAAGCGCCGCTCGTCGTGATCGCCGGGGTCGGCCATGTCGCGAGCGCCGCCCGTGGACTCGCGCCGGTGGAGGAGGCTCTGCGGCAGCGTGTCACGGCCGGCCGGCCGATTCTCGGGATCTGCGTCGGGATGCAGCTCCTCTTCGAGGAGAGCGACGAGGGCGGTCGTGGTCTCGGTTTGCTGGCAGGGCCAGTGCGGCGGTTGGAGGCGAGGCGCGTCCCGCACATGGGTTGGAACGCGCTCGCTCCGGCTCGCGACTCGCGGCTGCTCGACGGGCTCGAGGGCGAGGACGTCTATTTTGCGCACAGCTTCGCGGTCGAGCCGTTCGGTGACGTGGCGATCGCGCACGTCGATCACGAGGGAGCGGTTGTCGCTGCAATCGAGTCGGGCTCGCTCGCGGGCGTCCAGTTCCATCCCGAGCGGAGCGGAGCGGCCGGCGCGCGCCTGCTCGAGAACGCGCTGGCGTGGTCAAGAAGCGCCTGATCCCCTGTCTCGATGTCGCCGGCGGTCGGGTCGTCAAGGGCGTCCGCTTCGAGTCGCTCCGCGACGTCGGCGATCCCGTCGAGCTTGCGGAGCGCTACTCCGAGCTCGGCGCCGACGAGCTCGTCTTCCTCGACATCGCCGCAAGCATCGAAGGGCGCGGTCCGATCCTCGAGCTCGTCGAGCGGGCGGCGGAGTGCTTGACCGTGCCGTTCACGGCCGGCGGCGGAGTTGCCAGGCTCGAGGACGCCCGCGCCCTCCTCCGAGCCGGGGCGGACAAGGTGGCGATCAATCGCGCGGCGGTCGACGACCCCTCTCTGCTCGCGAGGCTCGCCGACGAGTTCGGCTCCCAGGCCGTGGTCTGCGCCGTCGACTCGCGCCGCGGCGAGGTCGTCACGCACGGAGGCCGAAACGGGCGAGGGCTCGGCACGGTCGAATGGGCGCGCGAGGCGGTCCGGCGCGGCGCGGGCGAGCTGCTCGTCACGTCGATCGACGCGGACGGCACGCGGGACGGCTACGACCTCGAGCTGACCGGCGCGATTGCGGCAGCGGTCCGGGTCCCGGTGATCGCCTCGGGCGGTGCCGGGCAAGCCTCGCACCTGGCGGACGCCTTCGCCGTGGGCGCCGAGGCGGCGCTCGTCGCGTCGATCGTCCACGAGCGCCCCGAGCGGCTGCGCGAGCTGAAGGCGGAGCTGAAGGAGGCGGGATGGGCAGTCCGGATCTAGGTCGGCCGGAGCTGACGCCCGCGATCGTCCAGGACGCCGACTCTGGGCGGGTGCTGATGCTCGCGTGGATGGACGAGGAGGCGCTCCGGCTGACGCGGGAGACCGGCGAGGCCTGGTTCTGGAGCCGCTCCCGGCGGCAGCTCTGGCGGAAGGGCGAGACGTCGGGGCACACGCTGGCCGTCGAGGAGCTGCGCGAGGACTGCGACGGCGACGCGATCCTCGTGCGCGTGCGGCCGGCCGGCCCGACCTGCCACACGGGTGCGAGCTCCTGCTTCGCCCCGTGGCTCTGGCGCCGGATCAAGGAGCGCGAGCTCGAGCGGTCGGAGGGCTCATACGTCGTCTCGCTGCTCGACGATCCGAAGCTCGCGGCGCGCAAGGTCGGGGAGGAGGGGCTCGAGGCGGCGCTTGCGGGCGCCTCCGAATCGGACGAGCGGCTGGTCGAGGAGGTCGCCGATCTCTGGTTCCACAGCTACGCGCTGCTCGCGGCGCGGGGCCTCGACCCGGCGCAGGTCGAGGACGAGCTTCGCCGCCGAGTGCGCTGACCAGCCCGAGGGAGAACGGGCTGGGGAAAGTCTGGCACACATCCGACACGGCGCCGTCACACCCACGTCACGAGATCCTCGATAGTGTTTCGGTAGGGACACCTGGGGTGCCCCTGGGGGCACGTAGGGATGTTTTCCTGACAGAGGCGCTCCGACGCTCGATCATCCTGGCGAGCGCGACTGCTCGAAGTCACTGTTCGTCGGGCTGAAGTTGCCTCCGAAGTCGGAGGGAGAAGCTGCCCTCCTCGGGCGAGGTTCTCCACTCGGGTCGGTGGCCACAGAGCTCGAAGCCACGGGAGTAGTAGAACACGAGTCCCTTCGTGTTCTCCGGCTCCACGCTCACCCACTGTTCCAGCGCGCCCTGCAGCCGCTGTGCTTCCGTGATGGCGGCGAGAAGTAGAGTGCCGATCCCTTCACCGCGCCGCGCCGGATCGAGGTAGAGGACGAAGATCTCGCCGATGTGGGGCTCGATCATCCCGCCGCCGCCTGCGCCGATCACAGTGTCGTCCTCGACGGCCACAACCCACCCGTCCCAACCCTCGGGCGCTTTTATCTCGCGCGCGATCCGCTCGGGCACGTAGTACTCGGCGATCACCGCCTCGATCCGCTCCGACGTCTTTATGCCGCGATAGGTCTTGCGCCAGCCGGCCGCGCAGACTCGCGCTATCCCTTCGACGTCCTGGCTCTCGCCGCGACGGATGATGAGGTTCTCCAAGACCCGGCTCAAACCTCTCGCGCCAGCAGATCGGCGACCGTCTCGCGCCGCAAAATCGTCCGCGCCTCCCCGTCGAGCACGAGCACCGCTGCCGGCCGTGGGACGCCGTTGTACGTCGATGCCATCCCGAGCGTGTACGCGCCCGTCGCCGGCACGGCGAGCAGGTCGCCGCGGCGCGGCACCGGCAACGACACGCTCTCGATCAGGACGTCGCCCGACTCGCAATGCTTGCCCGCGATCGTGAACGGCTCCTCGGCCGGCTCCTCGTTCGCCCGGTTCGCGAGCAGCGCGGCGTAGCGGGCGCCGTAGAGCTGCGGACGTGGATTGTCGGACATGCCGCCGTCGATCGCGACGTAGCGCCGATCGCCGGCCTGCTTGCTCGCTCCGACGGTGTAGAGCGTGCAGGCGGCGGCGCCGACGAGCGAGCGTCCCGGCTCGAGGATCAGGCGCGGCTCCGGAAGGCCGCGGCGCGCCCACGCTTGGCGAACCGCTTCGGCGATCTCGCGCACGAGCTCCGCGAGCGGGGGCTCGGGCTCGTCGAGCACGTAGCGGATCCCGAAGCCGCCGCCGACATCGACGACGGCCGCGGCCCAGCCGAGCTCCTCCCGGGCCCGTGCCGCGAAATCTGCGAGCAGCTCGACCGCTTGCAGGTGCGCCCGCGTGTCGGCGAGCTGCGAGCCGACGTGGACGTGCAGCCCCTCGACTTCGATTCCCGCGGCGCGCGCCCGCCGGATCGCCTCCGGCGCGTCGTCGGCGTCGAGCCCGAACTTGGAGCCGCGGTGGCCGGTGCGGATCGCCTCGTGCGTCTCGGCCTCGACCCCGGGGGTCACGCGCACGAGCGCGCGCCGCACGCCGACCGAAGCCGCCCGCTCCGGCTCGTCGAGCGCGTCGAGCACGACGAGCGCGCCCAGCTCCGCGGCGGCGCGCAGCTCCTCGTCCGACTTGTTGTTGCCGTGGAAGAGGATCCGTTCGCCCTCGATTCCCGCCGCGCGCGCGTACGCGAGCTCCCCGAGCGTGGAGACGTCCGCGCCCACGCCTTCCTCTGCGAGCAGCCGCAGCAAGGCCATGTTCGCGAATGCCTTCGTCCCGTAGACGACGAGCGCCTCGGGGGCGGCCGCGCGGAAGAGCCGGGCCCGCTCCCGCAGCGAGCGCTCGCAGTAGACGACGAGCGGCGTCCCGAAGCGCTCCGCGAGCTCGGTCGCGGCGATCCCACCGACCGTCAGCTCGCCGTTCTCGATCCTGGCTGTTTCCGGGAACAGTGCTAGCATGCGAGCCAGTGAAGCAGCTTCTTCGATAGAGCAGGAAGCGAACGCGGCCCCGCCGCGACAGCTTCCCCCGGCCTCTCTCAGGAGAGGCTTTTTTGTACCCCGAGACGAGTGCGATCGAGATGACAGAGCAGACCGAGCGATACGACCCGAAGGCGATCGAGGCGAAGTGGCAGCGCGTCTGGGAGGACGAGCGCGCCTCCGCCGTGGCCAATCCCGAGAGCTCCGGCGATCCGACGCCGAAGAGCTACGTGCTCGAGCAGCTGCCGTATCCCTCGGGAAGTCTCCACATGGGGCACATGCTCCCCTTCACGATCGGAGACGTCGCGACGCACTTCCGGCGCCGCAACGGCTTCCGCGTCCTGCACCCGATGGGCTTCGACGCGTTCGGCCTTCCCGCCGAGAACGCCGCGATCCGCGCGGGCGGGCATCCGCGCGAGATCACGGAGCGGAACATCGAGGCGATCCGCCGTTCGATGCGTCGGATCGGCTGGTGGATCGACTGGTCGCGCGAGCTCTCCACGCACGAGCCTGCGTACTACCGCTGGCAGCAGTGGCAGTTCCTGCGCTTCCTCGAGCGCGGGCTGGCGTACCGGAGGGGTGCACCCGTCAAGTGGTGTCCGAACGACCAGACGGTCGTCGCGAACGAGCAGGTGTTGGCGGACGGGAGCTGCGAGCGCTGCGGCACCCAGGTCGAGTCGCGCCTGATGGAGCAGTGGTTCTTCCGGATCACCGACTACGCGCAGGCGCTCCTCGACGACCTGGAGACGGTGGACTGGCCCGAATCGATCAAGGCGCGGCAGCGCAACTGGATCGGCCGCTCCGAGGGGGCCGAGGTCGGCTTCCGGATCGCCGAGTGGGAAGAGGACGTTCCCGTCTTCACGACGCGGCCCGACACGCTCTACGGCGCCACGTTCTTCGTGCTCGCGCCGGAGCACGAGCTCGTCGCCCGGATCGACTCGGAGGAGGTCCGGGAGTACGTCCGGCGGGCGGCCGCGAAGAAGACGGCAGAGCGCGCCGCGGCCGTCGAGAAGACGGGCGTCTTCACCGGCCTCCATGCGATCAATCCCGTCAACGACGAGCGCATCCCGGTCTACGTCGCCGACTACGTCCTGACCGACTACGGAACCGGCGCGATCATGGCGGTGCCGGCCCACGACCGTCGCGACTTCGATTTCGCCCGCGCCTTCGACCTCCCGATCCGGCAGGTCGTGAAGCCCGTCGACCGCGACGTCGACGAGACGGAGCCGTACACCGAGCACACGGAGAGCGAGGTGCTCGTCAACTCCGGCGAGGTCGACGGGCTGGCCGCGCCCGAGGGCGGTCGGAGGCTCGTCGAGCGGCTCGAGCGCGACGGGAGCGGCCGCTTCGCGGTCAACTTCCGGCTTCGTGACTGGGGCTTCTCGCGACAGCGGTACTGGGGTTGCCCGATCCCGGTCGTCTACTGCGACGACTGCGGGATCGTCCCGATTCCGGACCGCGAGCTGCCGGTCGTCCTTCCCGAGGTCGACGACTACAAGCCGCGAGGCCGGCCGCCGCTCGCGCAGGCGGAGGAGTGGGTGAACGTCGCGTGTCCGGCCTGCGGGGGGCCTGCGCGTCGCGAGACCGAGACGATGGATACGTTCGTCGACTCGTCGTGGTACTTCCTGCGCTACTGCGACGCGGAGAACGACACGGCGCCGTTCGATCGGGGCCTCGTCGACTACTGGAACCCGGTCGACCTCTATATCGGGGGCGTCGACCACGCGACGATGCACATGATCTACGCGCGCTTCTGGGTCAAGGTTCTGAACGACCTCGGCCTCGTCGGCTTCCGCGAGCCGTTCGCGAGCTTCTACTCGAACGGCTGGGTCACGATCGGGAAGACGAAGATCTCGAAGCGCTCGGGCGCGTTCGTCGGCCCCGACGAGTTCGTCGAGCGCTACGGGGCCGACGCGGTCCGTCTCTGCATCCTCTTCCTCGGCCCGGCCGACCAGGACATGGAGTGGACCGAGGAGGCGGCGGACGGGATGGCGCGGTTCGTACGGCGACTCTGGCGGGTCGTCAACGATGTCGCGGAGGGCGCACCGCACGGGGAGCCGGCGGGTGGGCCGCTCGCGCGCAAGGCCCACGAGACGATCGCGAAGGCGACCGACGACATCGGGCGCCGCTTTGCGTTCAACACGGCGATCTCAGCGGTGATGGAGCTCGTGAACGAGCTCTCGCGCGACCGCACCGGGCCCGATGCGCGCTTCGCCGCCGAGACAGCCGTCTCGCTGATCCAGCCGTACGCGCCGCATGTGGCCGAGGAGCTGTGGGAGGTGCTCGGTCGCGAGCGCCTTTGGGAGGAGCCCTGGCCCGCGGCCGATCCGGCGATGCTCGAGCGCGAGACCTTTGAGATGGCAGTTCTCGTGAACGGGAGGCTGCGTGACCGACTCGTAGTGCCGTCCTCCATCTCGGAGCAGGAAATGATCGAGCGTGCGCTGGAGTCTCCGAAGGCACTCGCTCACATCGATGGCAAGACAGTTCAGCAGAGGATCCCGGTGCCCGGGAAGCTCGTGAACATCGTTGTCGTCTAGCGGATCCCGGTGTCGATTCGCAGAGTGACGCGTGCATAGCGGCCGCTGCGGACGAGCACGAAGACGGGTGACGCGCTCCGGCCGAAGCCGCTTGCGGTCGTGGCAACCGTGTACCGGCCGGGAGCGAGCGAGACTCGGAAGCGGCCGTCGCTCCCGGTTCGAATCCGAGCGACGATCCGGCCGCCGCGGGTGACCGAGAGCAGCTCGCGCGCGGCCGGCTCCTCGCACGGTGTGCCGATGGTGCAGACCGGCTGGGTCGGGCCGCGAAGGACGAGTCCGCGGATCCCGCTCGACGTCTCTGCGGCGGACGCGGGCGCCGCGAGCGCTACGGCGGCAAAGAGCAGCGAGACCAGTGCGCGCACACCGGCATGATCGCGGATCGTCACGAAGTTGGCTCACTTCCGTGACACAGCCGTGACAGTTCTGCAGGAAGGCTCACTCCATGCCCTCCCTGCCCCTCACGCGAAGCCATGCCCTCGTGCTCGCGGTCGGGTTGCTCGCGCTCCTCGCCGTTGCGGGCCGAACGCTGGCGGGGGCCGGATCGTCCACCGAAGAGCCTGTTGAGGCGCTCGTCGCCACTCGATCCCCTGCCGCCGTCACGAGGCTCGTCGTGCATGTGACCGGCGCAGTGTCGCAGCCCGGGCTCTATCGACTGAAGGAAGGCACCAGAGTCGCCGACGCCGTCGCCCGTGCGGGCGGAGCGACGACGTCGGCCGACACCGCGGCCGTAAACCTCGCCGCACCGCTCGCCGACGGGATGCAGGTTCTGATACCGAGTCGGGTCGCCGGTGTGGCGGGGGCGGTGGCGGGGACGGCGGCGGGGGCGGCAGGTCGCGTCAGCCTGAACGCGGCGACCCTCGACGACCTCGACGAGCTGCCGGGCGTCGGTCCCGTGACCGCGCAGAAGATCGTCGACTACCGAGCCGCGAACGGCGGGTTCAGATCGGTCGACGATCTGGATGCGATCCCCGGCATCGGTCCCGTGCGGATCGACCAGTTGCGCGAGCTGGTGGGACCTTGATCGAGCGGGCCTGGCCGACACTGCTCGTCGTCGCAGCCTGCCTCGGGCTCGTGCTCTCGAATGCGCTCTGGCTGCCCAGCGCCGTTCTGGTCGTCGCGCTGTTGCTCCTCGCGACGTCCCTGGCGGTACCGAGCGCTCGTCTGCCGGCGCTCGCCCTGGCACTTGCCGTGGCCGGTTGGGGGTGGGGGAGCATACGCCTCGACGCCCTCGATCGGAGCCTCCTCGCTTCGCAGGTCGGCCGTACCGGCACGGCCGAACTCGTCGTGACCGGTCCTGCGCGGCGAGCGACGTTCGCGCTCCGCGTCCCGGCCGATGCACGCCGCTTCGTCGACGCGCGCGTCGACGAGCCGGTGCTGCTCGAACTACCGCTGGGTCGCTCACCGCCACAGGGAGCCATCCTCGCCCTGCGGGCGACGATCGTCGCACCGCGTGCCTCGGAGGAAGGTTTCGACGAGCGCGGCTGGCTTGCGCGCCGCGGCGTGCACGTGATCCTTCGCGGGCGAGACTGGCGGGTCGTCGACCGCCGCGGTGGAATCGGCGGGCTCTCCGACCGGCTTCGCGAACACGTGGCCCGCTCGATCGCGCCCGGACTCGAAGGAGAGCGGCGCGCGGTGCTCGCCGGAATCGTGCTGGGCGAGGACGAGGGGCTCTCCAAGGAGCTCCAGGACAGCTTCAAGGCCGCGGGCCTCTATCACCTGCTGGCCGTCTCCGGTCAGAACGTCGCGTTCCTGGCCGGCGCCGTGCTGGTGCTCGGGTGGCTCCTTGGGATCGCGCGGCTTCCTGCCGAGGCTGCGGCGATCGGAGCGATCGTCGCGTACGTGCTCGCGGTCGGCTGGCAGCCGTCGGTCGTTCGCGCCGGCGTTGCTGGCATCCTCGCCTCGCTCGCGTGGCTCGTGTCGCGCCCACGCGACCGCTGGCACTTCCTCGCGATCGGCGCCGCGATCCTGCTCGCCTGGACGCCCGCGACAGTCTTCGAGCCGGGTTTTCAACTCTCGTTCGCAGCCGTTGCCGCCATTTTCCTGCTCGTGCCGCGGCTCTCGTCCACCCTGGAGGGCTATCCGCTACCCCGCTGGCTGCGGGAGGCGCTCGCGATCTCGGTTGCGTGTGGCGTGGCGACCGCGCCGATCCTCTGGCTCCAGTTCGGCTCCATCCAGGTGTATTCGTTGCTCGCGAACGCGCTCGTCACGCTGGCGATCGGCCCCCTGCTCGGGATCGCTCTCCTCGGAACCTTGCTCGAGCCGGTCGTGCCGTCCGCGTCGCTGGCCCTTGCCTGGTTGAACGGCTGGCTGGCCGCCTACATCGCTGCGTGTGCCCGTGTCGTGGCCGGTCTGCCGCTGGCG
Organism: Candidatus Gaiellasilicea maunaloa; assembly: GCA_024330215.1. Classification (GTDB taxonomy): domain Bacteria; phylum Actinomycetota; class Thermoleophilia; order Gaiellales; family Gaiellaceae; genus Gaiellasilicea; species Gaiellasilicea maunaloa. The sequence continues at coordinate 29,129 of JANDLU010000015.1, read as the reverse complement.
CAGACGAGCTCGGGCCTCGCCGTCGCGGGGCTGCTCGTCATTCCAGCCGGCATCCTGCTCCTGCGGAGACTCCCGCCCTGGCGGCGTCCGCTGGCGCTGACGTGCATCGCGGCCGGGCTGCCTGCGCTTCTCCTCTGGCAGCTCTGGCCGGCTCGCTCGCTCCCACCTCCCGAGGGACTGCGGATCACCGTTCTCGACGTCGGTCAGGGCGACTCGATCCTCGTCCAGGTCCCGGAGGGAGCGATCCTGGTCGATCAGGGTCCGCCGGAGGCGAAGGTCGACCGGCAGCTTCGCGAGCTCGGCGTACGGCGGCTCGCGGCGCTCGTGCTGACGGACGGCCAACGCGATCACACGGGCGGCGCGGAGCAGATCCTGCGTCGCGTGACGGTGGAGCGCGTGCTCGATCCGAGAATCGCGAGCGAGAGCCCGTACCGGACGCGCGCCCTCGCCGTCGCCGCAGAGCGGCGGATCCCAGTCGTGGAAGCCCGTGCCGGCGCATCCTGGGGGCTCGGTGGTCTCCGGATCCGCGTTCTCTGGCCGGATGGCCCCGGGCTGCCGAGCGACGATCCCAACCGGCGCACGGTCGTGCTCCTCGCGAGCTACGGCGAGGTCGACGCGCTCCTGAGCGCAGACGCCGAGACCGACGTCACCGCGCCGCTCCACGGGCAGCAGGTCGAGATCCTCAAGGTCGCGCACCACGGTTCCGAGGACCCCGGGCTCGAGGCCGAGCTGAGCGAGTTGCGCCCGGCGATTGCGGTGATCTCCTGCGGTCGCGGCAATCGCTACGGCCATCCACGAGCGGAGACGATCGCTGCGCTCGCGACCATTCCTGGCCTTCGTCTCCAGCGCACCGACCGGGACGGACGCGTCGTCGTGGAGTCCGACGGCGCTCGCGTCTGGGTGCGATCCGATCGTTAGTGTGGAGCCGTGGCCGACGCGTCCGAGCTCAAGCCCGTCTACCTGCTCACCGGAAGCGATCGGCCGAAGATCGAAGTCGCTCTACAGCGGCTTCGCCGGCACTTCGTGCCCGAGTCGGTCGAGCTGACGACGGCGCAGGAACTGCCCGGCACCGAGGTCGCGGCGATCTGCAATGCGGGCAGCCTCTTCGGCGATGCGCGCCTCGTCGTCGTGGAGCACGTCGACGGCCTCCGCGGGAACGAGGGCCGACTGTCGAGGGGCTGGAAGATCGCCGACGTCAAGGCGGTCGAGGACTATCTTGCCTCGCCCGCGCCGACGACCACCCTCGCGCTGGTTGCGGAGGAGCTGAAGAAGGACGCCGCGCTGCGCAAGGCTTGCGCGAAGGCCGGAACCGTACTGGACTACTCGGTGCCGAAGAAGAGTACCGCGGCGTGGGTCTCGCAGCAGTTCGCCGCACGGGGCGCGCGGGTCGAGCCGGAAGCCTGTGCCGCGCTCGTTCAGCTCGTCGGCGACGATCTCCAGCAGCTCGCCAGCGAGGTCGACAAGCTCGCGACGTGGGCGGGAGGAGAGCCGATCGGGGAACCGGAGGTCGAGCTGCTCGTCGCCGCCGTCGCCGAGACGCCGAGCTTCATGCTCACCGATGCCTGGGGCCGTCGCGACACGGGTCGAACGCTCGAGGCGAGCGAAGCCATCTTCGAGCGGGAGGGAAAGCCGCGGCGCGACCTCGCGCCGAGGCTTGCGGGCGCGCTCGGGAATCACGTCAGTCGCGTCCGCCAGTGTCAGAAGCTCGGCGCCGAGGGCGTCCGGCCACGCGACGCTGCCGGACGGCTGAAGCTGCATCCGTTCTACGCCGAGAAGCTCTTCGGCCAGGCCCAGAACTTCTCCGAGGACGAGCTTCGAGACGCAGTCGTCAGATTGGCGGAGCTCGACCTGGCGCTGAAGGGCAAGAGCCGTCTAGCAGCCGATCTCGAGCTCCAGCGCGCCCTCGTCGACCTCGGCTAGGGCTGGGCGAGCCGGGCTGCACGGGCCTTCTTGCGGGCGGCCGTGTTCTTGTGCAGCGCCCCGCGGGAGGCAGCCTTGTCGATCGTCCGCACGAGCTGGAGGTGCTCGGCCTCGATCGTCGCCTTGTCGCCGTCGGCGGCAGCAGCCTCGAGTCGCCGCGTCAGCGTCTTCACCGTCGAGCGGTAGCGGAGGTTCTCGTCGTGCTCGCGCTCGGCGATTCGGACTCGCTTGATCTGTTGCTGGATGTTCGGCATGTCAGAGAAAGGCCCGCACTAGGCGGGCGTCGCTGATCCTAGCAGAGGTCTCTTCAAACAGAAGCTGCGCCGCCCAGCTCATTCCTATACTCGGCGCGTGGAGGAGCGAGCCAACGCGCGCAGGCTCGCCTTCTCGACGGCGATCTTCTCCGCCGCCACCGGGCTCTCGCGGCTCCTCGGACTCGTCCGCGAGATCGTCGCCGCGAACTACTTCGGCGCGCGCGGTCCGATCAACGCCTTCACGATCGCCTTTCAGGTCCCGAACCTGATCCGGGCGCTCGTTGCTGACGCCGCTCTCTCGTCGGCCTTCGTCCCCGTCTTCAGCGAGCTGCTCGAGAAAGGGGAGAAAGCCAGAGCGTGGCGCGTCGCGTCGACGGTCTTCTGGCTCTTCCTCCTGCTCGTCGGCGGTCTGACTGCGCTCTTCATCCTCGCGGCGCCGGTCCTGATGCCGCCGCTGACCGACGCCTTCGACGATCTGACGGTGACGCTCTCGCAGATCCTCTTCCCGATCGTCGTCCTGCTCGGCCTCTTCGGGATCGTGACCGGGATCCTGAACAGCTATGAGCAGTTCTCGATCCCCGCGCTGACGCCGGTCTTCTGGAACCTCGCGATCATCGCGGGCCTGATCATCGGCGTGCCGCGCGCCGACTCCGACAGCGGCAAGCTCTACGTCTACGCGGGCTCGATCGTCGTCGGCACACTGATCCAACTGCTGCTACCGCTCCCCTGGCTGCGCGGGCTCGACGGGCGCCTCCGCCTGGCGCTCGACCTCCGCGATCCAGCGGTGAAGCAGGTCTTCAAGCTGATGATCCCGGTCATGCTCGGGCTCGGCCTGATCAACGTCAACGCGGTGATCGGCACCGTCTTCGCGTCGAAGCTGATCGACCCGACGATCTCGCCGAACGCGATCGACAAGGCATTCCGCGTCTACATGCTTCCGCAGGGGATGTTCTCGGTCGCCGTCGCGACGGTGCTCTTCCCCTCGCTCGCGCGCTATGCGACGCGGGGCGACCTAGTGGGCTTCCGCGACACCGTCGCGCGAGGACTGCGCCAGATCAACTTCCTCCTCCTTCCGGCGAGCGTGATCTCGGCCGTCCTCGCGCTGCCGATCGTCCGCCTCCTCTACGAGCGGGGCGCCTTCGAGCCCGAGGAGACCCGTGTGGTCGCGGGCGCGCTCGCCGCGTTCTCGCTTGGCCTCGCATTCAACGGGATGATGCTGATGCTGAATCGCGGCTTCTTCAGCCTTCAGGCGCCATGGGTGCCGACGCTCGTCGCCCTTGCGAACGTCGTCCTGAACACGGCGCTCTACGTCGTCTTCTACCGCGTCGGCACGTGGGGGATCCCGCTCTCGATCTCGATCGCGAACGTCGCCGCCGTGCTGCTCCTGTTCGTGCTACTCCGCCGGCGGATCGGCCGGATCGACCTGCCCGCGACAGTTCGCTCGTTCCTCCTTGCGGCGATCGCCTCCGCCGCGCTGGGAGCCGTCGCCTTCGGGATCTGGTGGGGGCTGGACGAGCTGCTCGGCCGCTCGTTCCTCGCCCAGCTCGGATCGCTCGGGACTGCGCTCGTCGTCGGCGGGATCGTCTACCTGCTGGCCGCCCGCGCACTCGGGATCCGCGAGATGCAGGCGCTAGACTCGCTCCGAGGCCGCTTCCACAGGGGCTGATGAGGCATGGACCAGGCACACATCCGCAACTTCTCGATCATCGCCCACATCGATCACGGGAAGTCGACGCTCGCCGATCGGATCCTGCAGCTCACCGACACGGTCGCCGACCGGGACATGAAGGAGCAGTTGCTCGACTCGATGGAGCTCGAGCGCGAGCGCGGGATCACGATCAAGGCGCAGGCAGTGCGCGTCCTCTGGAAGGGCCACCAACTGAACCTGATCGATACGCCCGGTCACGTGGACTTCACGTACGAGGTCTCGCGCTCGCTCCAGGCCTGCGAGGGCGCCCTCCTCGTCGTCGACGCGGCGCAGGGAATCGAGGCGCAAACGCTCGCGAACGCCTACCTTGCGATCGAGAACAACCTCGAGATCGTCCCGCTCGTGAACAAAATTGATCTGCCCCAAGCCGATCCGGACGGTGCCGCGGCCGAGGTCGCGGATCTGATCGGCGACGACGCCGACAACGTGCTCCGGATCTCGGCGAAGACCGGCCAGGGCGTCGAGGGGGTCCTCGATGCGATCGTCGAGCGGATTCCGGCTCCCGTAGGCGACTCTCGGGCACCCGCGCGCGCGCTCATCTTCGACTCCTCCTACGACCAGTATCGCGGCGTGATCGCATTCGTGCGGGTGGTCGACGGCCGCTTCGAGACTCGCGACAACGTTCGCGCGATGGCGCAGGGAACCCGCTTCGAGGCGGAGGAGCTGGGCTTTCTCTCGCCGCAGCGCAGCCCGGTCAAGGCGCTCGAGGCCGGTGAGGTCGGCTACGTCGTCACCGGCCTGAAGGATGTCTCGAAGCTCGGCGTCGGGGACACGCTCACCGTCGAGAAGCGGCCCGCAGACGAGCCGCTCCCGGGCTACAAGGAGGTGAAGCCGATGGTCTTCGCCGGGCTCTTCCCGACCGACTCGGACGAGTACCCCGAGCTGCGCGACGCGCTCGAGCGCCTCAAGCTGAACGACGGCGCGCTCTTCTACGAGCCGGAGACCTCGCAGGCGCTCGGCTTCGGCTTCCGCTGCGGCTTCCTCGGTCTCCTGCACATGGAGATCGTGCGCGAGCGACTCGAGCGCGAGTTCGACCTCGACCTGCTCGTGACGGCGCCGAACGTCGCCTACCGCGTCCAGCCGCGTCCAGACGCGGAGTGGCTCGAGGTGCACAACCCGGCTGAGCTGCCGAACGAGCTCGAAGCGGTCGAGGAGCCGTACATCAGAGCTTCCGTGATCGTCCCCAAGGAATACGTCGGGGCCGTGATGGAGCTCTGCAACGAGCGCCGTGGCAGCTTCGACCACATGGAGTACCTCTCCGAGGAGCGGGTGCACCTCGTCTACCAGCTGCCGCTCGGCGAGATCGTGCTCGACTTCTACGACGCGCTGAAGTCACGCACGCGCGGCTACGCGAGCTTCGACTACGACATGGCCGGCTTCCAGCCGGGGACACTCGTGCGGGTCGACGTGCTCGTCGCGGGCGAGCCGGTCGATGCGCTCTCGTTGATCATCCACCGCGAGTTCGCCTACGACCGCGGCAAGCTGCTCGTGGAGCGGCTGCGCAAGGAGATCCCGCGCCAGTTCTTCGACGTGGCGATCCAGGCCGCGATCGGCTCGCGAGTGATCGCACGCGAGACGGTGAAGGCGAAGCGCAAGGACGTGCTCGCGAAGTGCTACGGCGGCGACATCAGCCGCAAGCGGAAGCTGCTCGAGAAGCAGAAGAAGGGCAAGAAGCGGATGAAGCAGGTCGGCGGCGTCGAGGTACCGCAGGAGGCGTTCCTCGCCGTGCTCAACCTCGACGACAAGCGGTGACGAAACCGCCCCGAGTAGAAGTCACGCATTCGGCACGAAGTCGTCACACCTCCGTGACGGTTCGACCCGTAACGTTCCAGAAGGGGGCCGCTGTGCCCCCACGAGGGGGGCTGGTCCGCGAAGCGCCCGTTGTGCCTGACGTGCTTCGTCTCTCAGGAATCGAGTCGGAAGTTGTCGTCGAAGAAAGCTCGCTTCGCGGCGTGGTACGCGTCCTCGGGACCGCTTTGGTGCGTTAGCCTCAACGCGTTATAGCGTTTCCTCAGATCCTCGCTCGCGACGATTCGGCGCCGCCTCGCCGTGATGTAGATCGTCGAGGCTTCTGCTCACCGTCAACGCAATCTCGACCAGGGGTTGCGAACCAGGCGCGAAGAAGAACGCACTTTCGGCATGCCACTTGGTTTCGTGCTGCGGCTCATAGAGTCCGCGAAGCGCCTCGCGCGCGGTCACAAACGACTGTCGCGACACCCGGACGTGCACGTCGACATCACCGCTGGTCAAGAGTCCGGCCGCCGACGTTCCGCCCGTGTGTCGAATCTCCACCTCGGAAAGATGCTCACGGATTCGAGCCTCGTGCTCGGCGAATGCGGCAGCCGTCTCTCTCGCCACCGACTCCGACCAGATGAACCTGAGGCGTTTCAGCGACGCACGCCGAACTCGAACACGTCCGGCCGGGAGTAGTGGCCGGTCACGTCGAGCGTCAGGCGCCCCCGGTCGATCGCGTCGAGCTCGAGTTCCGCGACGACGATCGTTTCCTCGTCGAAGACCGGCTCGGCGATCCAGGTGCCATCCGGTCCGGCGATCGCGCTGCCACCGCGGAGCAGCCAGCGTTCCGGATCCTCTTCAAGCGAGAACTCGGCGGGCAGGTCGCGCGCCCGCATCAGCGTTCCGGCGGCGAGCACGAAGCACCGGCCCTCGAAGGCATAGTGGCGCGAGGCGAGCTGGTGCGACTCCTTCACGGTCGGCCAGAGCGCCACGTGGATCTGCTCGCCGGCGACGTGGAGCGCTTGGCGGGCGAGCGGCATCCAGTGCTCCCAGCAGACGAGCGCGCCGAGCCGGCCGACGGGCGTCTCGACCGTGCGTAGGCCGTCGGCGTCGCCCTGACCCCAGACGAGCCGCTCGGTGTACGTCGGCACGAGCTTCCGGTGGCGGTTCAGGAGCGAGCCGTCGGGCCCGAAGACGAGGATCGAGTTGTAGAGCGTGCCGTTGCCGGGGCCTTCGTCGACGCGTTCGTTCACGCCGACCACGAGCGTCACCTCGTGCCGGCGCGCCGCGTCCGCGAGCAGCTCGCACTCGGGTGACGGGACGACGAGGCTGTTCCGGCGGAGGCGCAGGAAGACCTCCTTCGTCGGCGCATGATCCCACAGCGCGGCGCCCGGGCACTCGTCGAGCCAGGCGGGATAGCCTGGAAGCCAGGTCTCGCCGAAGACGACGAGCTGCGCCCCGCGACCGGCAGCCGTCGCGGTCAGGTCGACCACTCGGTCGACGCTGGCGGCGAGGTCGAGGTAGACGGGCTCGGCCTGAACGATCGCGACACGCACCTGCATGCGGGCATCATGGCTGCATGGAACAAGGCCGCGCACGGCATCTCTACGTGCACCTGCCCTTCTGCGCTCACCGCTGCGGTTACTGCGACTTCGTCACCGCGGTCGGCAGGGAGGATGAGCACGACCGCTACGTCGACGCTCTCCTCGCCGAGCTCGCGCTCGAGCGGCGCCTGCTCGCGGACGATGTCGGGACGATCTTCCTCGGCGGCGGCACGCCGACCTTCACAGAGCCGGCCGCGCTGGCGCGGCTGCTGGCGGCGCTTCCCAGCGCCGATGAGGTGACGGTCGAGGCGAACCCGGAGACCGTCAGCCCGAAGCTCGCAGCGCTCCTCCGCGAGCACGGTGTCAACCGAGTCTCGCTCGGAGCCCAGAGCTTCCAGCCTCGCCTGCTCCAGGTCCTCGAGCGGCGCGCGACCCCTGCCGATGTCCGCGCTGCCGTTCCGACCCTGCGGGCAGCCGGCTTCGACAACCTCTCGCTCGACCTGATCTACGGCATCCCCGGCCAGAGCGCCGGCGATCTTGCCCGAGACCTCGACGCCGCGATCGCGCGCGAGCCCGAGCATCTCTCCTGCTACGAGCTCGAGGCCAAGCCGGGAACGCGCTTCACGCACGCCCACGGCGACGAGCTCGCCCGGCAGGCCGAGGCGATGGAGGGCTACTTCGAGATCGTCGTCGAGACCCTCACCGCCGCCGGCTACCGCTGGTACGAGACCGCGAGCTTCTGTCGGCCGGACTCATCCCGCGACCTCCGCGCGCAGCACAACCTCGGCTACTGGCTCGGTCGCGACTACCTCGGCATCGGAGTCGGTGCCGTCTCGACGGTCGCCGGCCTGCGCTGGCGCAACGCGCCGAGCGTCGGACGCTATGTGGCCGCGCTCGGTGGGGGAGAACGGCCGCCCCGCGAGCTCGAGCCGCTCGGCGCGGACGTTCAGGCGCGCGAGCGGATCCTGCTCGGGCTCCGCCTCGACGAGCCGCTCGCGACCGCAGGCCTCGGCGACGCCCTCGACGCCGACGCGATCGAGCGACTGGAGCGCCGCGGGCTCGCCCGCCTGCGCGACGACGGCGCCGCTCTGGAGCTGACGCCTCGCGGCCGCTTTCTCGGCGGCGGGGTCACGGCCGAGCTCCTCGCCGAAGGCTCCAGCTAAAATCCCCTGCAAATGGCGGAACTGACCGAGCGGCGGCGCGAGATCCTGAGGCGGGTCGTCGCCGAGTACATCGCGACCGGTGAGCCGGTTGGCTCGAAGTCGCTCGTGGAGCGGTCGGGACTGCCGGTCTCCGCCTCGACCGTGCGCAACGAGCTCGCCGAGCTCGAGGCGCTCGGCCTCCTGACACATCCGCACACCTCGGCCGGGAGGATCCCGACCGACTCCGGCTACCGCTTCTACGCAGCCGAGATCCTCCAGGCGGTCGAACCCCGGCCGGCGCGCTTCCCGCTCGATCTGACGACGATGCGCAGCGAGATCGAGGCCGCGTTGCAGTCGACGACGGAGATGCTCTCGCAGGTCACGCGGCTGCTTGCGCTCGTCTCGGCTCCGGGGATCCAGACGGCGACGGTGCGGCACATCGAGGTGCTCGTGCTCCAGCCGCGGGTGGTGATGGTCGTGACGATCACCTCGACGGGGGGCGTCGCGAAGCGCCTCTTCGAGTTCGAGCAGGCCGTCGACCCGGGCCTCGCGGCCTGGGCGAACGAGTACCTGAACGAGCGCGTCGCCGGCGTCCAACTCGGCACCCATTTGCTGCGGCGGCGGATCGAGGACTCGAGCCTCTCGGCGCGCGAGCAGGGATTTCTCGATGCGCTCCGGCCGGCGTTCGTCGATCTCGCTGCCCCGACTGCGCAGCTCTTCTATGTCGGCGGGGCGGCGTCGCTGCTCGACGACGTCCGCGACGACGAGCTCGAGGCATGCCGGCGCCTGCTCTCCGTGCTCGAGCAGCGCGCGGCCGTACTGGAGCTGATGAGCGACGCCTTCGACGCCCGCCGCCCGTTCGTTCGCATCGGGCTCGATCACCCGGAGCTCCAGAACGTGGCCCTCGTCGGCGCCACCTACGGCCTGCCGACGCGCACGATCGGGACTGTCAGCCTGCTCGGTCCTGTGCGGATGGACTACGCGATGGCCGTCCGTACCGTTCGAGCGGCCGCGCTCGAGCTCTCTCGGCTCGTCGAGACCGCGTATGAGGAGAGCTGAGGCAGGCGCGCCGAACCGGACGCACGGGCGCCTCCGGCGCAGCGTCTACCCTGGAAACGATGGCGACCGCCGAGCGAGACCTCTACGAGCTGCTCGGCGTCGAGCGAGGCGCCAGCGACGCCGAGATCAAGAAGGCCTTTCGCAGGCTGGCGCAGAAGCTCCACCCGGACGTCTCCCAGGAGCCCGACGCGCAGGCGCGGTTCCGTGAGGTCGCGGAGGCGTACGAGGTGCTCTCGAACGCCGAGACGCGCCGGCTCTACGATCAGTACGGTCACGCCGGGCTGAAGCGCGGCGGCTATGCGCCCGGCAACTTCGACTTCGGCAATCTCAGCGACATCTTCTCGGCCTTCTTCGGCGACGATCTGATGGGGCGCGCGGGTCGCACGACCGCGAGCCGGGGCGGCGACATCGGGCTTGCCGTCGAGATCGAGCTGGCGGAAGCTTTCACCGGGGTGGCGCGCCGGGTCGAGCTCGAGGTCGCATTGACCTGCGAGCGCTGCGACGGGGACGGCGCCGAGCCGGGCACGACGCCGATTACGTGTGGAACCTGCGACGGCGCCGGCCGCGTCCAGCAGGTCTCGCGGAGCGTCTTCGGCGAGTTCGTGCGCGCGCAGGCGTGCCCGACGTGCGACGGCAGCGGCAGGGTCTCCGAGACGCCGTGCCGGGAGTGCGCGGGCGCCGGGCGGACGACTCGCGAGAGGATGGTCGACGTCGAGATCCCGGCCGGAATCCAGAGCGGCCAGCAGATCCGGATTCGCGGCGAGGGCCATGCCGGGGCGCAGGGAGGGCCGGCCGGCGACCTCTACGTGGAGGTGCGCGTGGCCCGTCACGAGCACTTCGAGCGGGACGGCGATGACATCCTCGCGAGCGTCGACCTGACGATCGTCCAGGCGGCGATCGGCGCGCGCGTTCTGGTGCCGACCCTGGAGGGCGAGGTGGAGCTCGAGTTCGAGCCGGGCACCCAGCCCGGCGAGGTCCGCGTGCTTCGGGGCAAGGGAATGCCGGCGCTCCAGCGCTACGGGCGCGGCGATCAGCGGGTGCTCGTCAACGTCTCCGTCCCGCGGAGGCTGACCGGCGAGCAGCGCGCGCTCCTCGAGCAGTTCGAGCAGCACTCGACCGACGAGACGTACAAGCGCGACGAGGGGTTCTTCGAGAAGCTCCGAAGCGCACTGCGTTGAACACGGCGTTGAAGCTCCTCCGGCGCGTCTCCGTCACCGTCCCACCGGCCCGGGCCGAGCAGGCGCGCGCGGTCATGCTCGAGCTCTTCCCGACAGGGTTCGAGGAGGTCGATCGAGAGGGCAGCCTCGAGCTGGCGGCGTACACGAACGCGGCGGGCGAAGAGCGGATCTGGCAGGCCTTCGGCGGCGCGGCGGGCTCGGACGTCGACGGCGGCTGGGAGGAGCGCTGGCGCCAGTTCCACAAGCCGTCGCGTGTCGGCGAGCTCTGGATCGGCCCGCCCTGGGAGAGCCCCGACGCGGATGCCCTGCCGGTCGTGATCGATCCGGGCCGCGCCTTCGGGACGGGCGGACACGCGACGACGCGGCTCTGCCTCGAGCTACTTGCGAGCGAACCCCGCGGGAGCGTGCTCGACGTGGGTTGTGGCTCCGGAATCCTTTCGATCGCCGCCGTCCGCCTCGGCTTCTCGCCGGTGCTCGGGATCGACTTCGACCCGCACGCCGTCGAGGCGACGGAGCGCAACGCACGCGACAACGGCGTCGAGGTCGAGGCGCGCCTCGGCGACCTGCGTGAGGAGGAGCTGCCCGAGACCGACCTCGCGCTCGCGAACATCGCCGCCGAGGCGGTGCTCGCACTCGGGCCGAAGCTGTGCGCCGCACGTGCGATCACGTCCGGCTACCTCGTCTCGGGCGAGCCCGAGCTCACCGGCTACCGCCGCGAGCGCCGCATCGGAGTCGATGGCTGGGCCGCCGATCTCCACGTGCGTCGGTAAGAATCCGTCCTCGGATGGATCGCGACTGCCTCTTCTGCAAGCTCGTCCGCGAGGGCGAACACGCCGCCAAGTCGGACGGCTTCGTCGCGATTCGCGACATCGACCCGCAGGCCGACGTCCACCTGCTCGTCCTGCCCGAGCGGCACGTCGAGACGTTTCGCGAGGTCGGCGAGTTCACGGCCGACGAGTCGAAGCGGATGCTCGAGTTCGTTGCAAACGTCGCGCGCGAGGCCGGGCTCGAGGACTACAAGGTGCTCGTGAACGTCGGCCCCGGCGGCGGCCAGTCCGTCTTTCATCTGCACTGGCACGTGCTGGGTGGGAGAATCAGCGCGATGCCCCAATGACGCTGATCGTCGAGATCGAGTCCCAGCTCAAGGACGCGATGCGCGAGCGCGACGATGCGCGCCGGGATGCGCTGCGCCTGATCCTCTCGAGCCTGCGCGCTGCCGAGAAGGAGCTGCAGCGAGAGCTCTCGGAGGACGAGGAGCTCCAGGTGCTGCAACGGGAGCGCAAGAAGCGGCTCGAGGCGGCGGAGGCGTTTCGGAGCGGCGACCGCGCCGAGCAGGCCGACAAGGAGGAGGCAGAGCTCGACGTGCTCGAGGAGTTCATGCCCGAGCCTCTCTCGGAGGAGGAGATCGAGGAAATCGTCGACGACGCGATCGCCGAGGTCGGTGCCACGAGCATGCGCGACATCGGCCGGGTGATGGCCGACGTGATGCCCCAGATCGCGGGCCGCGCCGACGGCTCGTCGGTCAGCCAGCTCGTCCGCGAGAAGCTGGCTTGACCGCGGTCGCATCCGTCGACGCCTAGGGCCGGGAACTGGAGGCAGCCAGCTTGTGCTACAGTTGTGCTACATGGCTGAGCGCGTTGGAGTGCGGGAGCTGCGGCAAAACCTTTCCCGCTGGTTGCGGCGGGTCGAGAACGGCGAGTCCTTCGAGGTGACCGAGCGCGGCCGGCCGGTCGCGCAATTGAACCCGCTTCCACCCGAGAACGAGGACGTGATTGCACGGCTTGTGCGGCACGGACGAATCGCACGTGTCGGGAGGGGGAGCCTCGCCGACCTCCCGCCGCCGCCTCCCGCTCCCCCGGGTACGCGTCCGCTGTCCGAGATCCTCGACGAGCTGCGCGAGGACAAGGTCTGACGGCGCTGTACCTCGACGCGTCGGCGCTCCTGAAGCTCGTGTGGGACGAGCGCGAGAGTCGCGATCTACGAATGCATCTCGTCGGGTGGCCGGAGCAGGTGACGAGCGTGGTCGGCGAGGTCGAGGTTAGGCGCGTTGCGGCGCGCGCCGGAGCGGACGCGTCGGCCGTCCTCGTGCCGCTCTCGCTCGTCGAGCTGGACGAGCCGATCCGTCGGCTCGCCTGTGTCGTCGGATCGACGTCGCTCCGAAGCCTGGATGCGATCCACCTTGCCTCGGCGATCTCCCTCGGCGACGACCTCGGAGCGTTCTGCTGCTACGACCGGTGTCTGCTCGCGGACGCGGAGGCCGCGGGCCTCACCGTGCTCAGTCCCGGCCTAGACTGAGCCGGGTGCAGGACGTTCTCTCAGTCCCGAACGAGGTGGCCGCCGAGCTCGCCGGCGTCGGCGATGGGGTGCTCGACGCGCTGCGCGAGCGCCTGCACTGCACGCTGCGCCTGCGCGGGAACCAGCTCACGATCGAGGGCGCCGACGCGCAGGTTGCGGCGGCGCGCGCCGTGGTGGACGAGCTGGTCGAGCTCGTCGAGGGCGGCCACGAGATCGGTCCCGAGACCGTCGGAGCGGTTGTCACCGCGCTCGACCAGGTGGACGACATCCGACACGTCTTCGACGACGTCGTCTGGCGGCATCGCGGCAAGAAGATCGCTCCGAAGACCCTGACCCAGAAACGGTATGTCGACGCGATCCGCGACAGCACCGTCACCTTCGGGATCGGTCCGGCAGGCACCGGCAAGACATACCTTGCGATGGCGCTTGCGGTTGCGGCCCTCTCCGAGCGGCAGGTCGGCCGGATCATCCTCACGCGCCCTGCGGTCGAGGCCGGCGAGCGCCTCGGCTTCCTTCCGGGCGACATGCTCGCCAAGGTGGATCCGTACCTGCGCCCGCTCTTCGATGCCCTCTACGACATGATGGATCCGGAGAAGCTCACCGCCTTCATGGAGCGCGGCACGATCGAGGTGGCGCCCCTCGCCTTCATGCGCGGCCGCACGCTGAACGACTCGTTCATCATCCTCGACGAGGCGCAGAACACGAGCCCGGAGCAGATGCAGATGTTCTTGACCCGACTCGGATTCGGCTCGAAGGTCGTGGTCACGGGCGATGTGACGCAGGTCGACCTTCCGCGAGAGCAGGCCTCGGGGCTGATCCAGGTGCGACAGATCCTCGGCTCGATCGACGGGATCGGCTTCGTCGAGTTCACGCACGAGGACGTTGTTCGTCACAAGCTCGTGCAGCGGATCGTCGAGGCGTACAAGCAGCACGCGGAGGAGACCGGCCTCGAGCGGACGCGATGACCGTCGCGGTCGAGGTCGAGAACCGAAGCGGGGTGGAGGTGGACGAGAACGGCGCCGTCGAGCTGGCCCGGCGCGTCCTCGAGGCAGAGGGCGTGCCTGACGGCGAGCTCGGCCTCGCCTTCGTCGCGCCGGACGAGATCCGGGCTCTGAAGCGCGAGCACCTCGGGATCGACGAGGCGACGGACGTCCTCTCGTTTCCGCTCGACGGGCGCGAGCACGTTCTCGAGGGCGTACCGCGCGCGCTCGGCGACGTCGTGCTCTGCCCGCAGGTCGTCGGCTCGGCGTGGCGCGAGCCGCTCGTTCACGGCCTGCTCCACCTACTCGGCCACGACCACGGTGCGGCGATGGAAGCGCGGGAAGCGGTGCACCGATGAGCACTCCCAGACGGGCGCCCTCGATCGTCGAGAGCTTCAACTACGCGTTCCAGGGGATCATTCACGTCCTCCGCACGCAGCGGAACATGCGGATCCACTTCGCTGTCGCCTTCCTCGTGATGGTTGCCGCGCTGCTCTCCGGCGTGGACAAGCTCGAGCTGATCGCGCTCCTCCTCGCGATCGCGTTCGTCCTGATCGCGGAGATGATCAACACGGCCGTCGAAGCGGCTGTGGACGTGGCGACGACCTCGTTCGACCCGATGGCGAAGCTCGCCAAGGACATCGCCGCCGGCTCGGTCCTGATCGCGACGGCGGTCGCGGTCGCCGTCGGCTATCTCGTCTTCTCCGGCCAGGTTTCCGACAGCAGCTCGCGCCTGCTCGACCGGCTCTCGAACGCCCCGGCCTCGCTAACGCTGGTCGCGCTCGTGCTGACGACGATCCTCGTGATCGGGACGAAGGCGCTCACAGGACGGGGGACTCCGCTCCGCGGCGGCCTCCCGTCGGGCCATGCTGCGGTGGCGTTCGCCGGCTGGATGGCGACGACGCTGATCCTCGACGACACCCATCACCGCTTCACGATCTCGTCGCTGACCCTCATCATGGCCTTGCTCGTGGCCCAGACGCGTGTCGAATCCGGTGTTCACTCCTCCGTCGAGGTCCTCTACGGCGGCGTGCTCGGCGCGCTCGTCACCCTCGCCGTCTTCCAGCTCTCGCCGTGACCGACCTCGAGCTCCTCGCGCGCGCCGATGCGATCGCCGAGCGCGCCTACGCGCCGTACTCGACGTTTCTCGTCGGTGTCGCCGTGCTTGCGCGGGACGGCGTCGTGATCGAGGGCGTCAACGTGGAGAACGGCGCCTATCCGCTCGGCGTCTGCGCCGAGAAGAACGCGATCTCGACGGCGATCACGCAGGGCTATCGTCCCGGCGAGTTCGAGGCGATCGCGATCAACGCCTCGCCCTGCGGCGGCTGCCGCCAATGGCTCGCCGAGATGGGATTCGAGCGGGTGACCTTCCGGAACCGCGGTGAGGTCGTGACGATGACGGTCGCGGAGCTTCTGCCCGAGTCGTTCGAGCTTGCCGACTAGACTAAGTCTAGCTAGGCTGTAGGCATGATCATCGTCGGGATGCACGAGGCGAAGACGAACTTCTCCAAGCTCGTCAAGCAGGCGGAGGCGGGCGAAGAGGTGATCGTCTCCCGCGGCGGTGAGCCGGTGGCGAGGATCGTCGCCTACTCGGTGCCGAAGAAGCCGCGGACGCCCGGGTCGATGAAGGGCAAGATCTGGATCGCTCCCGACTTCGACGAGCTCCCTCCGGAGATTGCCGAGGCTTTCGGCGTCGATTGAACCTTCTGCTCGACACGTCGGCGTTGCTCTGGTGGCTGACGGAGGACGGAAGGCTTGGTCAGCGGGCGCGAGCTGCAGTTGCGGGTCATGGCAACGTCGTGTTCGTGAGTGCGGTGTCGGCGTGGGAGATCGCGATCAAGCGGTCGCTCGGGAAGCTTCGGGTCGAGGGCGACGTTGCAGAATGGATCGAGGGAGAGCAGTTCACGGAACTGCCGGTTCGAGGCGTTCACGCGGTCGAGGCGGAGTCACTGCCGCTCCTTCATCGCGATCCATTCGATCGCATGCTGATCGCTCAGACCCGGCACGAGCGGATGACTCTCGTGACGAGCGACGCGAAGATCGCAAGGTATGAGGTCGAGATTTTGGCCGCCGACAGATGAAGTCCGGCTTCGTCGCCGTCGCGGGCCGCCCGAACGTCGGCAAATCGACGCTCGTGAACGCGCTCGTCGGCGAGAAGATCGCGATCACATCGCGCGTGCCGAACACGACGCGGCGGCGGATCTACGGAGTCGCGAACGGCGAGGACTACCAGCTCGTGCTGGTCGACCTGCCCGGCTTCCAGAGGCCCATGGACAAGCTGACGGAGCGGATGCAGACGACGGTCGACACATCGTTCGAGGACATCGACGTCGTCCTCTTCGTGATGTCTGCGCGCGACCGGATCGGCGGCGGCGACCGCTTCATCGCCCGGAGGGTCTACGCCCTCGGGATTCCGGTGATCGTCGCGCTCAACAAGGTCGACAACCTGAAGCCGAGCCATATCGTCACCGGGATGAAGGCGGCGGCGGCGCTCGGCGACTTTCACGCGCTCCATCCGGTGAGCGCGGTTACGAAGGACGGGGTCGACGAGTTGCGTGCCGATCTCCTCCACTTGCTGCCCGAGGGCCAGCCCTTCTTCGAGCGCGAGTCTGCGACCGATCAGACCGACGCCGAGCGGATCGTCGAGCTGATCCGCGAGAAGGCGTTGCAGCTGACGCGCGACGAGGTGCCGCACTCGATCTCGGTCGAGCTCGACGAGCTCGACCAGAAGCTGCTGCGCGCGTTCGTGCTCGTCGAGACGGAGTCGCAGAAGCAGATCCTCGTCGGGAGGAAGGGAGCGGTGATCCGCGAGATCGGCGTGCGGGCCCGGCCGGAGATCGAGCGGCTGCTCGGGAAGAAGATCTTCCTCGAGCTCGTGGTCAAGGTGCGCCCGCGCTGGCGCCGCGAGGACGCGCAGCTCGACCGGCTGGGGCTCTGAATGGACGTCGTCGATCCCGATGGCGTCGCGTGGACTGTGGGTCGCCGCTGGCTCGAGCTGCCACGCTGGCGACGGCGAGGATGGCGCCCGACCACGGAGGGTCTCGACTTCCCTTTCCTGGCCGACGACTTCGGAGCCGGCCTGTTCCTCATCCTCCTGGGGGTCCTCCTCTTCCTCCTGCTGGGTGGGCTTCCGCTCCTCGTCGGACTCGCTGCCGTCCTCGTCGCGCTGGCCGGCCTCGTCACGCGAGTCGTCTTCGGGCGCCCATGGCTCGTCGAGGCGCGGAGCACGCGAGGCGGGCTCGCCTGGCGCGTCCGGGGCACCCGCGACAGCAAGCGTGCCGTGCGTCTGATCGCCCGGGCGATGGAGGTCGGAGACCGCGACTACTCGCCGCCGCGATCGACGCGCGTTCCGTCCCACTATTCGGTCTCGAAGCTCTCGTAAGCGAGCTCGAGCGTCTCGATCACGACCTCGTTGCCACGTCCTTCGAGCCGGCTGTAGGCGAGGCGCGCCGGCCAGGCGTCGCGGAGGAGCCAGCGCTGGACGGGCTTGCGCGCCTCGTCGAGGAGCACGATCGCCACGTTGCGCCGCTGGAGCGTGCCGTCGCGGGTCGCCTTGAACCACTCCCAGAGATCGGTGCGACCGCTGAGCCCCCGCTCGAGGACGACGTTCGCGTAGCTGACGCGGCCCGGCAGCTTCCGGGCCCCGGAGGTCGGATCGGCGCCCTCTCGATACTCGATCGCCTCGATCGTCGCCTCGGGCAGGGCGACCTCGCTGAAGGCCCCGACCTCGACGCCGTCGATCTCGACGACGAAGTTGAAGTTCGCGTACGGGTTGTCACGCTGGGTCGGCACGGGTGGGGACCTCCCTGTCGATGTAGGCGAGATCGCGATAGATCTCGAGGTCATGGATGACGCTGCTTCGGCGCTCCTCGCCGGACGCGGTTCGCCAGGTGATCGTGGCTTCGAGCACTGTCGGCTCCTCTCGCGCGAAGTAGGCGGCGCTGCGGTCGAGGAAGACCTCGATCGACTTGCGCGGGGCGAGGAACTCGAGCCGCTCGAAGAGCGCGAGCCGATGCAGCTTCCGCGTCCCGCCGAGTCCCGTGAACGCCCGCTTGAAGTGGATCCGAACCTCGTGCGCGGGTCGATCGCCGATGTTCGCGACGGTGAGGAAGAGCAGCCCGCAGTTGAAGACAACGTCGAGGATCACCTCGGATTCGCAGCCGCGGTCGCTGCGCTCGTCGGGCACGTCCCCATCATCTCCGCGCCGGCGCGGAGAAGCAAGTCGGGTCAGACGTCGCCCTTGAAGGTGTCGCAGGCGGACGGATCGCCCTGCTCGAAGCCCTTCCGGAACCACTCCATCCGCTGCTCGGCGGAGCCGTGCGTCCAGCTCTCCGGGTTGACGCCCCGGCCCGATTTCTGCTGGATCCGGTCGTCGCCGACGGCTGCCGCTGCGTTCAGGCCCTCCTCGACGTCGCCCGGATCGAGCAGACCCTCCTTGTCTGCGGAGTGGCCCCAGACGCCGGCGAGGCAGTCGGCCTGGAGCTCGAGCTTGATCGAGAGCTCGTTCGCGCCCTCCGGATCCTCCTGCTGTTGCTGCCGGACGTCGGCGCTGACGCCGAGCACGTTCTGGACGTGGTGGCCGAACTCGTGCGCGATCACGTAGGCCTGGGCGAAGTCGCCCTTGGCGCCGAAGCGGGACTGGAGCTCGCGGAAGAAGCCGAGGTCGATGTAGACGTGCTTGTCGGCCGGGCAATAGAACGGCCCGACGTCCGAGGAGGCGCCGCCGCAGCCGGTCTCGATCCCGCTCGTGAAGAGACGCAGCGTCGTCGGCTCATACGTCTGGTTCGCCTCCGCGAAGATCCGCTTCCAGGTGGCCTGCACGTCGGCGACGACGAACTGGACGAACTGGGCCCCGTCGTCGCTCGCGGGCGGTTCGCCGCCCGCCCCGGGGCCAGCGGGTGCCGATGGGAGGTTGATCGGGAAGCCGCTGCCGCCGCCTCCGCCGCCGGGGAAGCCGCCTGAGAGAAAGAGGACGACGAGCACCACGATCAGGCCGAGGCCGCCGCCACCCGCCTTCCCGATCGGGATCCCGCCGAGCCCACCGCCGCCGCCACGACCGCGGAAGTCCTCGACCTGTCCCGCTCCTGTTCCCCGGCGCCACTTCATCGTCGGCCTTCCTGCCCAACCCGGCCGGACGCTACTCCTCTCGACGGCCTCCGGACCTGTGGGCGAAGAGATGCAGAATTGTGACGCCTCGGACGTGTCCCTTCCGGCCATGGCCGGGGACAGCCCCCGTCCTGTCTCGCCGAGAGCTGTCGATTTCGGACACGTCTAGGGCCAGCCCCTGGACGCGTCCTGCCGAGACCTGTCCGATTCGTCCGCGTCCCGGGCCAGCCCCTGGACGCGGCCGCGGTGGACACGTCCGTTCGAGCCAGGAGCCGTCTCGCTCACCGGCGAACGCCCGCTTCATCCGAGCGCCTACACTGAAGCCATGGCCCAGGCGCCCGCCCTGCCGCGTGGGTTCGAGCTGCCGCTCGAGCCGCGGCTCCCCCGGATCGGCTCGATCGACGCGGTCGCGCTCGAGGAGCGGGCTGCCACCCTCGCCAAGCGCTCGATCAAGAAGGAGTCGAAGCTCCAGGCCTTCGAGCTCGCGGTCCGGATGATGGATCTGACGACGCTCGAGGGCGCCGACACGCCCGGCAAGGTCGCCGCGCTCTGCTCGAAGGCCGTCCGCCCAGACCCGGTCGACAGCTCGGTTCCGGCCGTCGCCGCGGTCTGCGTCTACCCGAATCTCGTCCCGACGGCGGTCGCGCGCCTGCGCGGGACGAGCGTCCGCGTCGCCTCGGTCGCGACCGCGTTCCCGTCCGGCCAGTCGCCGCTCGAGATCAAGCTCGCCGAGGTACGGCAGGTGATCGAGTGGGGCGCCGACGAGGTCGACATGGTGATCGACCGCGGCGCCTTCCTCTCCGGCCGCTACGCCAAGGTCTACGACGAGATCGTCAACGTGAAGGAGGCATGCGGCGAGACGCATCTCAAGGTGATCCTCGAGACGGGTGAGCTCGGCACCTACGACAACGTCCGCCGCGCCTCTCTGCTCGCGATGGCCGCCGGTGCCGACTTCATCAAGACCTCGTCCGGCAAGATCCCGCTCGCCGCAACCCTGCCCGTGACGCTCTGCATGCTCGAGGCGATCCGCGACGTCCACGACGAGACCGGTCGCGTCGTCGGGATGAAGCCCGCCGGCGGGATCCGCACCGCGAAACAGGCCGTCCAGCACCTCGTCGTCCTCCACGAGACGCTCGGCCTGCGCTGGCTGACGCCCGACCTCTACCGCTTCGGCGCCTCCTCGCTCCTGAACGACGTCCTGCTCCAGATCCGCAAGCAGAAGACCGGCCAGTACCAGTCTCCCGACTACTTCACGCTCGATTGATGATGGGCGACTAATGGCCGTCGAGAAGCACAAGCCGTCGACGCCGGCGCTGACCGAGTGGGACTACGCGCCGGCGCCGGAAACCCGCGAGATCGTCACACTCGAGAAGCGCTACGGGCTCTTCGTCGGCGGCGACTTCGTCGCTCCGAAGTCGAGGGAGTGGCAGCCGACGATCTCGCCCGCGACCGAGGAGAAGCTCGCCGAGGTCGCCTACGCCGGCGAGGCGGACGTCAATCGCGCCGTCGTCGCCGCCCGTGGCGCCTTCGAGAACGGCTGGTCGGCGCTCGCGCCCGCCGAGCGCGCGAAGTACTTGTTCCGGATCGCGCGGATCATCCAGGAGCGCTCGCGCGAGCTCGCGGTCCTCGAGAGTCTCGACGGCGGCAAGCCGATCCGCGAGTCGCGCGACGTCGACGTCCCGCTCGCGGCGGCGCACTTCTTCTACTACGCGGGCTGGGCGGACAAGCTCGAGTACGCCTTCCCGAACCGTCGCCCCCGTCCGCTCGGCGTCGCCGGGCAGATCATCCCGTGGAACTTCCCGCTCTTGATGCTCGCCTGGAAGATCGCGCCGGCGCTCGCGGCCGGGAACACCGTCGTCCTGAAGCCGGCCGAGACGACCCCGCTCACGGCCCTGCTCTTCGCGGACATCTGCCGGCAGGCGGAGCTGCCCCCAGGCGTTGTCAACATCGTCACTGGCGACGGCCGCGCGGGCGCCGCGCTCGTCGAGCACGACGACGTGGACAAGATCGCGTTCACCGGCTCGACCGGCGTCGGCAAGGCGATCCAGCGCGAGCTCGCCGGCACCGACACGAGGCTGACGCTCGAGCTCGGCGGCAAGGCGGCGAACATCGTCTTCGACGACTGCGCCCTCGACCAGGCCGTGGAGGGGATCGTCAACGGGATCTACTTCAACCAGGGCCACGTCTGCTGCGCCGGCTCGCGGCTGCTCGTCCAGGAGTCGATCTACGAGCAGACCGTGGCCAAGCTGAAGCGCCGTCTCGAGACGCTTCGGCTCGGCGATCCGCTCGACAAGAACACCGACATCGGCGCGATCAACTCGAAGCTGCAGCTCGACCGGATCACCGAGCTCGTCCAGTCGGGCAAGGACGAGGGTGCCGAGATCTTCCAGCCCGCCTGCCGCCTCCCGGAGAAGGGCTACTGGTTCGCGCCGACCGTCTTCACGAACGTGGCGCAGAGCTACCGGATCGCGCAGGAGGAGATCTTCGGGCCGGTGCTCAGCGTGCTCACTTTCCGCACCCCGGAGGAGGCGGTCGAGAAGGCGAACAACACGGCCTACGGCCTCTCCGCGGGCGTCTGGACGGAAAAGGGATCGCGCATCCTGTGGATGGCCGAGCGGCTGCGCGCAGGCGTCGTCTGGGCGAACACGTTCAACCGCTTCGATCCTGCCTCGCCGTTCGGCGGCTACAAGGAGTCGGGCTTCGGCCGCGAGGGCGGCCGGCACGGACTCGAGCCGTATCTGAGGTTCGACGGATGAGACGTCTGCGACTGCCGGTACTCCTGCTCGCGGGTGTGATCGCGCTCGTCGCGTCGGATCGCCGCTTCGGGAGCGCCGGCGGCGTAGGCTCGACGGAGCCGCCAGAAGCGGAGGTGCCGGCTTTGCCGGCGCCGGAGCGGGAAGCATGAGCAAGCGGCTCCCCGTTCGCAAGACCTACAAGCTCTTCGTCGGCGGCGCCTTCCCGCGCTCCGAGTCCGGCCGCACGTACGAGGCCGAGGGCCAGAACGTGGCCCGCGCCTCGCGCAAGGACGCCCGCGACGCCGTCGTCTCGGCTCGGAAGGCCCAGCCCGGCTGGGCCGCCGCGACCGCCTACAACCGCGGCCAGGTGCTCTATCGGATCGCGGAGATGATGGAGGCGCGCACCGGCGAGCTCGCCGCGGTCTGCTCAGGCAAGCCCGAGGTCGCGGCCGCGATCGACCGCGTCGTCTGGTACGCCGGCTGGGCGGACAAGCTCGCGCAGGTGCTCGGCTCCTCGAACCCGGTCTCAGGCCCGTACTTCAACTTCACGGTGCCCGAGCCGACGGGCGTCGTCGCGATCCTCGCGCCCGACGAGCCGGCGCTCGGCGGCCTCGTCTCGCGGCTCGCGCCCGCGATCGTCGGCGGCAACGCGGCCGTCGTGATCGCCTCGGAGACACATCCCGTCGCGGCGATCGAGCTCGCCGAGGCGATCGCCACCTCCGATGTCCCCGGCGGCGTCGTCAACATCCTGACGGGATATCGCGAGGAGCTGGCGCCGATCCTCGCCGGCCACATGGACGTGAACGCCATCGACGTCACGGGCGCCAACGGTCAGTCGGCAGCCCTGGAGCGGCTCGCCGCCGACAACGTCAAGCGCGTCGTCCACGGCTCGGCCGAGGAGCAGAGCCCGTGGGCGATTGCGAGCTTCCTCGAGCTGAAGACGATCTGGCATCCCATCGGTCAGTAGGCGGCTCGCTGCGGGTCGCGAAGATCGCCTGTCTGAGCTCGCCGCCCGCCGGCTCCGAGGCGAGCGCCCACACTGCCAGCGGCCCTCCGGCTCCATACGAAACCGAGATGTAGTCGGCGAGCATTCGTCCCTGGGTCGTAGCGGGGATCCAGGCGCGCTGCATCGTCTCTGCGCTCAGCCGACGCGGCTTGCTCCAGGTCGCGCCGCCATTCGTCGACTCGACCAGCTCGGCGTCGATCCCGGTCGGGCGAACGGCGTAGTAGAGGATCGCCAGCTTCGCGCTCAGCGGGTCGACCGCGATCGCCGGAATCGCCGCAGTGGGGCCGTTTGTGACCCGACGTGGGGCGGTCCACGCGATGCCGTCGGTCGAGGTCGAGGCGACGACGTCGTTTCCGAGGCAGGCCCGGCGCAGCCGGCAGTCGTGCCAGGCCACCCAGATCCGGCCCGTCCTGTCGACGTCGACGGAGGGGAGCACCGGTAGCCGTAACCCAGACACTGCGAACGCGTCGATCGGGCTCACGCGCACCGGCGCCTCGAGGGTCGCGCCGCCGTCGCGCGAGCGCACGGCGGCGAGCTCCTCGCTTTCCCGCGCCCCCGTCCGGTAGACGATCGCGAGAGTCCCGTCCGGCTGAATCGCCGGAAAGGCGCCGACGACCGAGAGCGGTGCCATCGATACGGGTTGCGACCATGTGAGACCGCCGTCGCTCGAGGTTTGGACGGACAGACCGCCGCGGACGAAGTCGCTATAGGCGAGATAGCAGCGGCCGCGGAACGGGCTACCGGTGCCGTTGTCGCAGGCGAGCCACTGCTTGTCGTAGGCGATCCCGCCGCTCGCGGTCGCCGACGCCGCGTCGATCGGATCGCTCCACCCGAGGCCGTCGGGCGAGCGGTTGATCGTCAGCCGCGTCGGCTGGGAGACGGCGAGAGAGCTCGCGAGCCAGACGCCGTGCGCTGCGTCATAGGAGACCACGGGGTCGCTGGCGCGGTCGGATGTGCCCGCCCGCGGCGCGAGCTTCGTGATCCCCGGGAGCTCGCCGGCGCGCCAGGTGGCGCTGTCGTCGGTCGAGGTCGCGAAAGCGATGTTGGCGGCGGCGCCCTCGAACCGCCTGCCTGTCTGGAACACGGCGACCGTGGTGCGGCCGAAGGTGAAGCTGTCCGGCTCGACCTGCGTCTCGTGCCGACTGTCGGCGTTCGAGTAGATGTCGCGCGAGAGCCGCCTGCTGACGACCTCGCAATCGGCAGCGGTGCGGTCGGTGAGATCGGCGTTGACGATGTCGCGGCCCGCCCCGCAGGCGACGGTGTCGCGGGCTCCGTCGTACTGGACGGCGACCCGGTCGTCTCCCGCACCCGCGGTCACGCGATCCGCGCCGCCCCGTGCCAGGATCAGGTCGACGCGCGCCGTCCCGGCGATCCGCTCGGCGCGCTTCGTTCCCTGGATCGTCGCCGCTCCGGCCGAGCCGGCGAGGACGAGCGCCAGCGCGACGGCGAGGAGCGTCCTCATCGCGACACGGTAGCTCGGGTAGACTCGCGCCGCGTGACGGCCTCGAGACGTCTGAGCCAAGCGATCTCCGAAGGCGACGGGATCTCGTTGATCGTCCCCGTAGAGCGACCGGATGCGGCGAGAGCGGCCGAGGCCGAGGGCGCCGAGGCCCTCTTGGCGCACGGTGACGCGATCCCCGCGATCCGCGAAGCGAGCTCGCTCCCGGTGGTTGCGTATCTCAACCGAGGTCAGGCCGAGGCAGACGCCTGCATCGTCGGCGCGGACGCCGACTGGGAGCACCTGCACGAGCTCGACGTCGAGATCGTCGTCCGCGTCGAGCGCGAGGACGAGCTCGAAGAAGCGCTCGAGCGGCACGATCCCGAGATCTTCGTCCTGGCCTGCGGCGAGTCGGACGAGCGGCTCGAGCGCGTGCTCGACTTGCTCTCCGACGTCCCGGCCGGGAAGCTCGCGATCGCGGAGCTGCCTGGGGTGACGCGCGAGGAGATCGACGAGCTCGAGCGGGCCGGCTGCGACGCAGTCCTCCTCGGTGCGGCTGCCTCCGACCGCTAGGACGCGGCGCCGGGAGGGATCGTGGCCCGCCCTCGCGGCGCTGCTCGTGCTCGCCGCCGGGCTGAGGCTGCCGGGACTCGGCTACGGGCTGCCGTTCCCGCTCCTCAACCCCGACGAGGCGTCGATCGTCCCGCGCGCCTGGGAGCTTGCCCATGGCGGCGGGCTCGATCCGGGCTGGTACGACTACCCGAGCCTGCTCTTCGTGGTGCTGGCGCCGTTCCAGGTCTTCGCCGACGGCCCTTCCTACGGCGCCGGTCGAGCCGTTGCCGCGGTGCTCGGGATCGCCGGAGTGGCGGCGGCGTGGTGGCTCGGGCGGGTCGCGTACGGCGTGCTCGCGGGGATCGCGGCAGGCGCATCGGTCGCGGTTGCCACCGTCCACGTCGCCTACTCGCACATCGCCGTCACGGACGTCCTCCTGACGACGCTCGCGACGGTTGCTCTCGTGCTCGCGGTCCAGGGCAGGCTCGAATGGGCGGGCGTTGCCGCAGGGCTTGCCGCGTCCGCCAAGTATCCGGGCGTCGTCCTCGCCGCGCCGCTCCTCGCGGTGGGCTGGCGCGAGTGGCGCCGGCTCGCGATCTGCGCGGCGCTCGCCGTGGTCGCCTTCGTGCTGACGAGCCCGTTCGTCGTCTGGCATCCGGGCGCCGCGTGGGAGGACATCTCGCGCGTCCAGCGGCTCGCCGCGTCCGGCTGGCTCGGCTTCGAGCACGACCACCTGACTCCGCTCGCCTTCCTCGACCGCCTTTGGGAGAGCCTCGGCCCGGCGCTCCTCGTCGCCCTCGCCGGACTCGCACTCGCCCTGAAAGAGCTTGTGTTGAAACAACACAAGCTCTCAGGCAAGCGCAGAGGTTTGGCCCGACCAGGCTGTTCACCCGCAGTGCGACCGAAGCTTGTGTTGAAAGAACACAAGCTCTCAGCGCGGCGCGCCGACCTCGCGCTCGCCGTCTTCGCGCTCGCGTACTTCGGCTACCTGCTGACGTTGGATGCCCACTTCGACCGCTACGTGCTCCCGCTCGTGCCGGTGCTCGGCGCGCTCGCGGGACGAGCACGACCGCTCGCAGCGACGGCGCTCGTCCTTCTCGTCGTCCCGCTCGCCTGGTCGATCGGCGACGTCCGGGAGCTCACCCGCACCGACACGCGGCTCGTGGCGCGCGACTGGATCGCGCGCAACGTGCCGCTCCGAGCCCGCATCGCGGTCGAGTCCTCGACCCCGCCGCTCGGGGAGCGGACGGCACTGCGGCTCGAGCTCCCTGGCCCGGGACGCCTGACCGACCCGGACCGCGACGTCGACCGGCTCCGGACGCTTGGGATCGACTACGTGCTCGTGACGGGAGCCGTCGCCGACCGCGTGCTCGCCGCGGCCGAGCGCTACCCCGTCGAGACCCGCTTCTACGGCGAGCTCGAGACCGACGCCCGCCGCGTCCTGCGCGTCGACCCGGGCGGCGGTCTCGCCGGCCCCTGGGTTGCCGTCTACCGCCTGTAACCTGGGCGCATGCGGGCAGAGCAGCGGAGCGCGGCTGTGATCGGGGTCGCGGTCTTCATCGCCGGCGCGGTCCTCCTCGGACTCGAGATCGCCTCGAGTCGCGTGCTCGCGCCCTTCTTCGGCAGCTCGCTCTACGTCTGGGGCGCGCTGATCGGCGTCGTGCTCGCCGGTCTCTCGGTCGGCTACTGGCTCGGCGGGATGGCAGCCGACCGCGAGCCGACGCCGCAGCTCTTCGTGGGGGTGCTCGCGCTCGGCGCCCTGCTCGTGCTCGCGATCCCGTTCGTGGACGGCTGGGTGCTCGACCGAGTCGTGGAGCTGGATCCCGGACCGAGGCTGAACCCTCTCCTCGCGACGGTCATCCTCTTTGGTGCCCCGGCCGTCGTGCTCGGCACCGTCTCGCCGATCGCCGTGAAGCTGCGTGCTCGCTCCCTCGATCGCCTCGGCCGCACCGCCGGCCGCCTGTTCGCGATCTCGACCGCCGGCTCGATCGCAGGCACGTTCGCAACTGCCTTCTGGCTGATCCCCGAGCTCGGCACCGACCAGTTGCTCGCCGCAGGCGCAGTCGCGCTGATGCTCGCGGCGGCGGCTGTCGCGCTCGTCGAGCGGCTGACTGCGGCCTTCGTCCTCGCGGTCGCGATCGCCGCTGCGAGCTTCGGCGGCGTCCTCTCGCTCGCCCCGGAGAAGGGCGGCACGGTCGCCGCCTCCGAGCTCCGGAACTGGTCGCCCGTCTACCGTCAGCGTGGGGTCGACGAGCAAGAGCCGCAGCAGGGCGAGAACGGCCAAGCCGGTTTCGAGGTCCTGCACACGAAGGACACGCAGTACCACAGGCTCGCCGTCGTCCAGGACCCGACCAGCCGCTACCTGCGCTTCGACAGCTCCTTCCAGAGCGGCATGTTCCGGGAGCAACCGTTCAGGACCCGCTTCGACTACACCGACTACCTCCAGCTCGCGCTCGCCTACAACGCGGGCGCGAAGCGGATCCTCTTCGTTGGGCTCGGCGGCGGCTCGGCGCCGAAGCGGATGTGGCGCGACTTTCCGGGTCTCCAGCTCGACGTCGTCGAGCTCGACCCCGAGGTCGTCGACGTCGCCTACCGCTTCTTCGGGTTGCCGCGAGACGAGCGCCTGCGGGTCGAGGTCGGGGACGGTCGACGCTATCTCGCGAAGAACGAGGGGCCGTGGGACGCGATCGTGCTCGACGCCTTCTACTCCGACTCGATTCCCTTCCATCTCGCCACGCGGGAGTTCCTCGAGCTCGCCCAGGCGAGGCTCGCGCCCGCCGGCGTGATCGCGACGAACGTGATCGGCGCCGTCGCCGGCGAGCAGTCGCGACTCCTGCGTTCGATGCTACGCACGTATCGAACCGTCTTCCCGACCGTCGCGATCCATCCGGTCTACGATCGCGGGGACACGGATCGAAACGCGGTCCGGAACGTGATCTTCGTGGCCGGCGAGGGAGCGGCGCCCGCGAAGGAGTTCCTCGCCGAGCGCTGGCGCGGTGTCCGCGACGATGCTCCGGGAGCACCCGATCTCGGCCGCGCGATCCGCGACCGCGTCGACGCGCCGATCTCGACGAGCAACGTGCCGGTGCTGACGGACGACTACGCGCCGACCGACGCCCTGCTCCTGCTCTTCGGCTAGCCCGAGAAGGCCTGCGCCACGGCATACCACTCGGGCGGCACCGTCTTCAGCTCCGCGGTTGCGTCCTCGAGCGAGACGTCGACGAGCTCGTCCCCGTGGAGCGCCGCCATCCGGCCGAAGCGGCCCTCGTGAACGAGGTCGGCAGCTTTCAGGCCGTAGCGGGTGGCGAGGACGCGGTCGCGCGGCGTGGGGGTGCCGCCACGCTGGACGTGGCCGAGCACGGTCACCCTCGTCTCGAAGCCCGTCCGCTCCTCGATCTCACGACCGAGAGCGTCGCCGACACCGCCGAGCGCGACGTGTCCGAACTGGTCGGTGGCCCGCGCCTCGCCCGCCACGAGCCGCCGCTCGCCCGATTCGTAGGTCAGCTCGTAGCCTTCGCTGACAACGACGATCGAGAAGTCCTTGCCGCCCTCGTGACGCTTCTCGAGCCCGCGGCAGGCCTCCTCGACGGTGACCAGCTGCTCGGGGATCAGGATCACATCCGCGCCGCCTGCGATCCCGCTGTGCACCGCGATCCAGCCGGCGTGCCGTCCCATCACCTCGACGACCATGACGCGGTTGTGCGACTCGGCGGTCGTGTGGAGTCGATCGATCGCCTCGGTCGCGATCGTGACCGCTGTGTCGAAGCCGAACGTGTAATCGGTGCCGGAGAGGTCGTTGTCGATCGTTTTCGGCACGCCGACGACCGGGAAGCCGTGCTCGGCGTGGAGGCGGGCCGCGACCCCGAGCGTGTCCTCGCCCCCGATCGCGACGAGCGCGTCGAGCCGCTCGCGCTCGAACGTCGCGAGTACCCGCTCGACGCCGCTCTCCAGCCTGTAGGGGTTCGTGCGCGTCGTGCCGAGGATGGTGCCGCCGCGCGGCAGGATCCCCGAGACGTCGCGCCGCTCGAGCGGTTGCACGATCCCTTCGACGAGCCCGCGCCAGCCCTCGCGCACGGCGAGCACGTCCCAACCGCGGTCGAACGAGCGTCGCGTGACGGCGCGGATCACCGCGTTCAGTCCAGGGCAATCGCCGCCTCCGGTGAGGATCCCGACTCGCGTCGCCATGGCGGGAGTCTAGGGCTGGCGGCCGAGCGATCTCAGTTGCGATGCCGAAGGCGGGAATCGAACCCGCACTCCCCGGGGGGAACCGGATTTTGAGTCCGGCGCGTCTCGGCGTGGGGGAACCCATGGTTCCCCCACGAGCCCCCTCCTTGTGTGTCTCATGGTTCGTGCGTTTCCGGGCCTCCCGGCCGGCAAAACCGGCCTCCGGCCTCAGGGCTGGGCTGGCGGCCGAGCGATCTCGGTTGCGATGCCGAAGGCGGGAATCGAACCCGCACTCCCCGGGGGGAACCGGATTT